>CAYUDH010000083.1:0-1156 GCA_964443595.1 uncultured Candidatus Saccharibacteria bacterium | reverse complement strand
TATAATAGCGAATCCGCCCTTACCTTATCATCCCGAATCTGACGCGCCGCTTCATAGGCTGGAGCAATCACCGCCTTATCGCGCATCGTGGTTAGCATTTCCTGATACAGCAAGAATCGCTTCTCTGGGTCCACTTCTACGCGGTCCATAATCGGGAAGAGCTCCTTTAGCGCCGCTTCCTTCACCTTAGAAATATCCGAGCTATAGCCCATCGGACGACCATAAGCCGAAGGAGCGCTCATTGGTGGCATGCTTGGCATCGCCATCTGTGGTGCTGGCGCAACTGGCATCTTCATCGCAGCTGGCTCAGGCATCATTCCAGCACCTCCCATTGGAGCTGGGGCCGGAGCAGCTGGTTTTGGACCATTGTTTGAGCCACCTTTCTGGGTGATCTCATCAATTGCCCGCTGCAAATCATTATCTTTATTGCGGTTTTGGTTCATATTTGTTACCCACCTTCTTAAATTTTATTAACCTTACTATGTATATTACCTATTATACCACAAATTTCAAATCCGCAAGAACTTTATCAACTTATCAATAAAATCCAGCTTCGCTTCTTCCATCGGCAACCGTTCACCAAAAGCATCCACGATCTCCTCGCCCTGCGCCTCAGGGAAGTACACCATCAACCGCGGCGAAAATCGCTTCGTCGGCGTCAACACAATCGCAAAATGCTGCCCCTCTTTCAGAATCCCAAACGACTTAAATTCCGAATACGCATACAAATGGTCACCCTCACTCACCCCCTTATTGCTCAGGGAATAGCGAATCACCCGCGGCGGCCGCATCGCATAAATCGCTAGCGCCACCACGCTCAGAATCACCACTGCCAAAAAGCTCCACCACTGCAACCATACCGAAATCCCCCCAAACACCAGCCCCACCACAATCAAACCTACATACCACCAAGCAGTCTTGTCGCGCACGACATACTCCTCAGCTTCCCAAGTAATAATATCCGTTTTCGGTCCCCGTGAAGATTTTACCATACCTATATTTTATGATAAAATCCCCAAAAAGTAAAGTAGTTTTGGCAAAAACCAACAGATTATTCAACCAAAATCTTTGATTTTCGCCCTAGCTGTGCTATAATTACTAATATTGGAGGGTTACCCAAGTGGCTGAAGGGGACGGTTTGCTAAATCGTTAGTCT
>CAYUDH010000082.1:0-1204 GCA_964443595.1 uncultured Candidatus Saccharibacteria bacterium | reverse complement strand
CATTCATGGTAGATTGGCAGGCCATCTTGACCGCACGGCGGAAGTTCATGCGTTTGCCGAGCTGGAAGCCGATATTCTCGGCGACCAATTTGGCAGATAATTCTGGGCGCTTGACTTCTTCAACGTTGATGCGAATCGGACCTTTGACGATTTGTTCGAGCTCTTTCTTTAGCTCGTTAATGCCGGCACCTTGCTTGCCGATGACGGCGCCAGCTTTGGCAGTCAGAATCGTGATAGTGGTGAGATTGGCGCTGCGCTCGATGTTGATACGCGCAATCGTGGGGCGACTGCTGAAGCGCTTCTCAATCAATTCACGAATCTTCGTATCTTCTACCAGCCAGTTGCGGAAGTCAGCTTTGCGGGTGAACCACTTAGACGACCAATCCTTGCTGATCTGTAGACGATAAGAAACTGGGTTGACTTTCTGGCCCATTACTTGTTCTCCTTCTTATCTTCTTTTTTCTCGACCTTTTTGGCTTCAGTAGCTTTTGGCTCGGTAGCTTTCTTGACTTTTTCTTCGCCGGCAACTTCGACAAAGATATTGCTAGAAATCTTTTCAAAAGGCAGAGCGCGACCACGCGAAGCTGGAACGTAGCGGCGCATACGGGTACCAGCAGTTACGCTGATGCGAGCGATGCGGACACTTCTTGGATCAATGCTGACGCCAGAATTATTTAACAAGTTGGCGGTAGCAGATTCGATGGCTTTGCGGACAGCGCGAGCAGCGCGGCGCGGAGTATTCTCAAGGATTACTACGGCGTCGGCAACATAGCGATCGCGAGCCAAGCTAGCGACGACACTAACCTTGCGGGGCTGGCTGTCGATACCTTTTTCAATAGCACGTGCAAAATGAGTAGTCATAATTACTTAGCTCCTTTCGCAGCGGCAGCTTCGGCAGCTTTTTTACCGCCGTGGCGCTTAAATTTGCGGGTGGGGGCAAACTCACCGAGCTTGTGACCAACCATGTTTTCGCTGATGAAAACTGGGACGTGAACTTTGCCGTTGTGAACGGCGATAGTGCGGCCAACCATTTCGGGCGAAATAGTAGACTGGCGTGCCCAAGTCTTGATCACGGTGCGATCCTCGCTTGAAAGGGCTGCGACCTTCTTCGCGAGCTTGTAGTCTACGAATAGACCTTTCTTCAGACTGCGAGACATTATTTCCTCTTTCCTTCGTGGCGACTGCGCACGATCATTTTATTAGT
>CAYUDH010000081.1:0-1216 GCA_964443595.1 uncultured Candidatus Saccharibacteria bacterium | reverse complement strand
CGTCATCGTGGCTACTCTGTTCGCTGTGTCGCCGCCGACATCTATCCAGAAAAGCCACCTATTACCGACAATGATACAGCCAATGTCGCCATCACCGTTAGCCCAGTAATTAGTATAGATGTCACCAAAGATGCTAATGATATGACGGTAGATTTCACTAAAGTAGCTACCAGCACTATTGTAGCTAGAGTTGGTTCTAATCAACCATATCAAGTATTACTTAGTACGGATAAAAGTGATTTAACTAATCCTGATACTGATAAAACCATCCCCATGATTCTATCAGACCAAACCATAGTAAAAGGCATTAATAGCTGGGGTATTAAGAAACTATCCTCACCTACTGATACTACTGTAAATGAGAGCACTACTTATAGTCCAGTCGAGGTTGGTAGCCAGAAAGAATTATTCTACACTTCTGCCAGTGCTGCTTCGGAAGATTTAACCTTCCCGGTAGCGATTGCTGTAGATTCCAGTCTACCAAGTGGCCAATATTCTACCCAAGTTACTTTAACCGCCGTAGCAATGTAGAGCCAGAGAGCTAAAAAAGGGCGGTGTCCGGTACATTCCAGTTCCGGTCCTGCCCTCATTAATTTATATTATATATGAGCCATTTCGTATGGTCAATTATTTTTTGTGGGATAAGTGACTAGATTTGCCGGCGGCGGTTGGGTAGGACTGATTGGCTAGCGGTGGCACTAGCACGGCTGGCGGCGGCACTTCTGCCTACGCTGCCACGACGGATGGGGGCGCGGCGAGCACTATTAGTAGAAACTTTGCTGTTCTCGGCGATTTGTGCTTCGATGCGGGCAGTGGTGTTGGCGAGGCCTTCGGTATCGCCTAGGGTTTCGTAAATGGCCAAGATCAGGCGCAGAGTATTGGGACTATGGTCGATTTGATAAGCTTTTTCTAGTGAATCAATGGCGGCTTTGTTCTTGCCGAGGCGCTCTTGGGCTTTGGCGAGCGCGATGTAGCGAGCGGGGACGGTATTTTCTAGCTCGATGGCTTGCTCGAAGGCCATGACGGCCTTTTCGTAGGCGCCGGTTTCGAGATAAATTAGGCCGACATTGTGTAGTGAAGATGGGTTATTATCCAGCGACTGTGCAATCTCGAAACATTCGATGGCTTCGTCGAATTTTTGCTCCTTGGCGTAGAGGATGCCGAGGCGGTTGTAAGCGGCGGCGTTTTTCTCGTCGAACTTGAGAATTGTGAGCAA
>CAYUDH010000080.1:0-1347 GCA_964443595.1 uncultured Candidatus Saccharibacteria bacterium | reverse complement strand
GCTACGTTGTTATTCGTATTACCACTATCTGGCGTAATAGTTAAATTAATAGCGGTGTCGGTGCTAGCATTATTGGTGGCATCAAAGTCTAATTCTTCGGCATGAGCTTTACTATTGTCTAAAGCTGGGTTGATACAGATTATTCCACCCACAAGGAGGGCCAAAGCACACATACTAGGAACGACATAGTTTAGTCTAGAACCATCGTTGTAGAAATAAGTACTTTTACTATGAAGCTTATGTTTGGTAAGATGAGGATTCTTACCTATTGTAAAAGTTGATGGTATTCTAGCTTTTTGACAGGATTTTTCCCTATCAAAAAGATGATGTTTAAGCCTGTGACGCATTTGGCTCCTCCTTTTGGTTGTTGTATATACTTATTGTCCACGATGCTACCAGGTCTAAACAAAAATGGCGCCGTGAACGGCACACGATCAGTAAACAGCCAAAAACTTGACTTTCCTGTATCGACGTTCCCGACGCCATTATTCTACAGGAATAACAAAAACCTGTGGTTTTTGCCAGTTTACCGATGTGTGCAATTCTATTATATCACACTTATTCTAAAATATTGGAATTTTATGAAAAATGGGCTTAATACGAGGAAAGCGCCCCCGAAGGGGCGCTGCTTGAGATAGCTAGCAAGAGGAAGACTTGATATAGGTGAATAAAAGGTTGGCGGCAATGAGGGCAGTGGACGCCCACATAATGGCCGTGCACGTCGCTGGCCCCAAGACTCCAGCCTTAAGGATGAGGTAAGCGATTGGGGTGCCAAACAGGGGAGTTAAAGAGGCATAGGCAACCCAGCGTTTTCTCCAAAGCGAGTCGAGTGCGCCAAAGAAACCGTTACGCTGAGCGTTGGGTAGAAGGATAACGTACAGAGTATTAACCATGGCAAAGACTCTGCCATGGGGATGACCAGCAATAGCCAGCGCGAGATCAAAGGCGATAATGATAGGAGAGATCACGAGCAAGGCAGCTTCGATGTATTTCTTCATAGGAATACCTCCTCAAAATTTTGCCTAAACTATCTCAAATTGTGATGTGCGAAGATAGTTAAGCTATCTTATACTTCCATTGTAGCACATGAAGCCGTTTTTGTCAATAGTAATTATGCTTATTTTGGGGATTTTGCAAGCATTAGCCCTATTTTTAGGGCAATTGGCTAGGGCAAGTACCCCTGTATACCCAGCAAACCGCCGGAATCCATTGCGGTTTGAGCGGCGGTTGACTAGAATAGATGCCCATAAACACCAAGATGGTGCCACTATCGGGGGGGCGATAATGACACCGTCTTGGTGGCGGGAGTTGGATTTGAACCAACGACCTTTTGGTTATGAGCCAAAC
>CAYUDH010000079.1:0-1351 GCA_964443595.1 uncultured Candidatus Saccharibacteria bacterium | reverse complement strand
GAGCAGCCGCCTTGTAAGCGGCAGGTCGTCGGGGCAGAGCCGACACGCGGCTCCATTTTTGTTTCCAAAACCTTGATTATTATGACGATTTAAGTTACAATTAGATTGCATACCAATGTGAACTAATAATTCTTTACGAATTATTATGCTTTGCTAAAACTATGGCGTCATGAGCGCCTGATGCAAAGCAAACCTACTTTTGTAGGCTGTTCACATTGGGTATGCCGCTCATGGCGCCTAATTTTATGCAAAAGCGCAATAATGTATGTTGTGTTGCGCTATTTTTGTTGCATTAAATTTGGCATAGTGCGCAAATAGATAACTAAATAGGAGGGCATGATGCTAAAAAGAAATATCAAAATTAAAAATAGGATAGGACGCTCTAGCCATAATTTCGCTAACAGGCTCCGGTGCGCCTCTGCTCATTGCGAGCAAGCAAAGGCTGTCCAGTTGGCAACTCTCGCAAATCGCACCCGGCGCAGCCTGGATAAGAGCCTTTATAGCAAAATTATGAGCTGGAGCTTCACTATTTTAATAATTTTTGGATTGTTTTTGTATTTAACTTTTATCCCCGAGCAAGCTTTCGCAGCATACGATTGGGAAACGCGCAAGCTATCCGATATTGATACTATGCAGGATATGAACGCGAAAATATGTGAAAATACTACAGAAATAGGCACGCAATATCAGCTGGAAGATACTCGCGATGGCAAAAAGTATTATGTGGCCAAACTCCAAGATGGCAACTGCTGGATGACGCAGAACTTAGCTTATGGTACCGTTAATGATACGAGCATCGGAACACCATGCAAGCTAAGCGGTACAAGCAACAACGCTACTTGTACCGATGGTACTAGCTGGGCTAATAGTGACACTGTTAAACATTTTGCCATAGGTAAACATACGGAGGATAGTGAAGCCGCTGCGCACACATCGCAAGGTAACTTTTATAACTGGCTAGCTGCGGTAGCGGATGATACTAGCGCTACTGAACCAAAACAAGGTGTCTGCCCGAATAACTGGCAACTCCCGACTAGCAATAATACTAGCACTATCCGTAAATCTTTCGGTGGGCTCGTTAATATTTACAATATTAGTAACAACGGTAACAAACTTACTGAGGCTCCACTGTTTTTCCAATATAGTGGATATGTCGACAACGACAGAACAATTTTCGTTAGTGATTATGGACTTTACTGGTCCTCCACGCCAAACGCGTCTAATACTAACGCCACCTATCATCTATTCTTTGGTAGGAATGATGCCTACCCATCCAGTAGCACCGATCGTGGTTACCGTCATCGTGGCTACTCTGTTCGCTGTGTCGCCGCCGACATCTATCCAGAAAAGC
>CAYUDH010000078.1:0-1435 GCA_964443595.1 uncultured Candidatus Saccharibacteria bacterium | reverse complement strand
CAAATAAGGGAGGGGATATTTTTGCGTTTGTGATGGAGGTGGAGGGGATTTCGTTCCGGGAGGCGCTGGAAAAGTTGGCGGCGCAGGCGGGAGTGGAGCTGAAGCAATACCGAGGTGGAGATAGTAAAGTAGCGGAGCGGAAAGCAAAAGCGAAGGACGCGCTGGAGCTGGCGTGTAAGTATTATCAGTATTGTTTGTCGCGGAATAAGCGAATTCTGCAGTATGCGATGGAAAAGCGGGGCATGACAAAGGGAACGCTGGGGATATTTCGGATTGGATATGCGCCGCAGGAGGGGAAGGCGTTGCTGAATTTTTTGACGAGTAGAGGGTTTAAGAAGCAGGAGCTGGAGGATGCGGGGCTATTGAATAGGTTTGGCGGGGATCTGTTCCGGGGACGGATGATGGTGCCATTTATAGATACGAACGGTGTGATAGGATTCACAGCGCGGATTATTGACCGGGGAGAGCCGAAGTATTTGAATACGCCGGAAACGTTGCTGTTTAATAAGAGCCGGTTTATCTTTGGGCTGGCGCCGGCGAAAGAGGCGATTCGGCAGCACAATTTTGTGGTGATTGTGGAGGGGAATATGGATGTGATTTCGTCGCATCAGGCGGGGGTGCGGGAGGCGGTGGCGACGAGCGGGACGGCAATGACGGAGCTGCATTTGAAGACATTATCGCGGTTGACGCCAGATGTGCGGCTGGCGTATGATGGGGATGCGGCGGGGGTGAAGGCGACGGAGCGGGCGATTATGATGGCGGGGGATTTGGGGATTAATTTGAGCGTGATTTCGGACTACCACGGGGCGAAGGACCCGGATGAATTGATCCAAAAAAGCTCGCAGCTGTGGCAGGACGCGGTGGAGCACTACCGGCCGGCGGTGGATTGGCTGCTGGATAAGTATGAGGAGAATCTAGACCTGAACTCAGGGGCGGGGAAGCGGGAATACTCGGATGTGGCGATGAAGCTGCTGAAAAATGTAAGCGATGCGGTGGAGCGGAAGCATTATGAGCAGGTGGTGGCGAGAAAATTGGACTGTAGCGTGGAGGATTTGCATGCGAAAAAAATTAATGATACGCCAGCGAAACGGCTGAAAAAAGTGGAGAAGGAAGCGTCTTCGGATATGCTGGCGGGGGTGAGGGATAATTTGCAGGCGATTGTGATGTATGGCAAAGTGGAGAACGTGAAGGGGGTGGAGCTGCCGGAGGACGAGATGAAGAAGGCGGAGCTGGAGATGATATTCGAAACGCGGTATAAGGGGTGGGGGATGAGTGCGCTGGAGAAGGAAGCGAGTGACCTCTTGGCGCGATATAAAATAGAGATGAACAAGCGGGAAGTGGAATTATTAAATGCTGAGCTGGCGCAGGCGGAAGAAGCGGGGGATGAGGAGAAGTTTAACGAGATTCTGCGGAAGATTATGGCGCTGAAGAGGAC
>CAYUDH010000077.1:0-1585 GCA_964443595.1 uncultured Candidatus Saccharibacteria bacterium | reverse complement strand
TTTTGGTTAAAGCCACCTGGAGGAGTGTTAACATAACCAAAAGGAGGCTCCATGCCAAAAATAAATAACAAACTTAAGAATAGAATATATGGCTCCAGCCAGTCATTTCGCAGTAAAGGCTCTCATCCAGGCTGCGCCGGGTGCGATTTGCGCGAACAGAATTCTAGTGGCATGCAGCTAACTCGCAATGAGCAGAGGCGCACCAGAGCCTGTTTGCGAAATTATGGCTGGATTTTTGCTATAGTAACTATTTTTAGCTTATTTAGCTATTTAGCTTTTATCCCAGAGCAAGTTTCCGCAGCATATGACTGGGAAACCCGCAAGCTAAAAGACATTACGACTATGCAGGATATGAACGCCAAAATTTGCGAAAACACGACGGAAATAGAAACGCAATATCAACTAGAAGATACTCGGGATGGCAAAAAATATTATGTCGCCAAGCTAGCTGATGGTAATTACTGGATGACGCAAAACCTAGCCTATAGCGGCACAAATAAAGATGGTACTAAACGTGAAGATATAGGAACTTCGTGTACACTAAGTGGCCTTACAAATAGCTCTACTTGCTCTGGCTGGGTTAATAGCACTACCGATAAGTATTTCGCAATAGGTGAACATAGAGAAGCGCATGATTCTCGAGGTAACTTCTATAACTGGCCAGCAGCAGCGCAAGACGGCTCTGGTGATGGAGTTCAAGGCGTCTGTCCAAATAATTGGCAACTCCCAACCAGTGGGTCGGGTAACACCGCTAGTAAGTCGTTTGGCGGCCTTACTGCTGCCTATAACATTAGCAATAATGCCACAGGCAGCTCCACGCTCCATGATGCGCCATTATACTTCATGTATAGCGGATATGTTGGCAACGCCTATTTGGATAATGTTGATGCTTCGGGAGAGTGTTGGTCTTCTACGCCAATCGCTGATGTGGCTGACCGTGCTTATATCTTATATCTAAATGCCTCTATTAATGGCCCATCCAATAGTAGTCCGCGAGGCTACGGCAACTCCGTTCGCTGCGTTGCTGCGGATATTTATCCAGAAAAGCCACCTATCACCGATAACGATACAGCCAACGTCGCCATTACTGTATCTCCAGTCATTAGCATCGACGTCACCAAACACGCTAACGATATGACGGTAGACTTCACTAAAGTAGCTATCAGTACGATTATAGCTAGAGTAGGTTCTAATCAACCATATCAAGTATTACTTAGTACGGATAAAAGTGATTTAACTAATCCCAGTACAGATAAAACCATCCCCATGATTCCATCAGACCAAACCATAGTAAAAGGTACTAATAGTTGGGGCATTAAGAAACTATCCTCACCTACTGATACTGAAGTAAATGAGAGCACTACTTACAGTCCAGTTGGCATTAATGGTAATAAAGAATTATTCTACACTTCCACCAGTGCCGCTTCGGAAGACTTAACTTTCCCAGTCGCCATTGCTGTCGATTCCAGCTTACCGAGTGGCCAATATTCCACTCAGGTCACGCTAACTGCGGTAGCTATGTAGAATAGCCAAAGGCTCCTCATCACTTTTCGAAGGGCCTAAGACTTGGGCGAGCGCCCCGGAG
>CAYUDH010000076.1:0-1635 GCA_964443595.1 uncultured Candidatus Saccharibacteria bacterium | reverse complement strand
AAAAACAATCCGAGCTCAAGATTATGAAGGTTGGCCTCAAAATCAGTGACAACGATTTGAACATCAAAGTCCGCAAGATTAAGAGTTTCCTCGAGGACGGTGACCGAGTCAAGATTATGATTATCTTCCGCGGTCGCGAAATGGCTCACAAAGAGCTAGGCCAAGAAATGTTAGACAAGATTCTCGCCAAGATTAGCGAAGAATGTGAGTTTGTCCAAGAAGGCAAGACCCAATTCGCCGGACGCAACCTATCGGTTAGTTTACGGAAGAAGTAATTTCCTACTTCCACGGTCTACCGATCGCACCTCAATAATATCAATTGCTAGTTAGCACTCACGCGTATCAAGCGCTAAAATTATACATTAGCACTAATACGTCAAGATTGCTAGCTCAGCCTAAACTAAAGGAAACCTATATGCCAAAGTTAAAAACGCATAAAGGCACCGCCAAGCGTATCAAGATTACCGGTTCCGGTAAAATTGCACGCGAGCGCGCCTATGGCAACCATATCCTTGCCAAAAAATCCAAAGCCCGCAAACGCAACATGAAAACTGCTGCTTTTGTGAACGGCAAAATCAAGAAAAACGTTAAAACTGCATTAGGAGTTTAAGATGAGAGTAAAACGTGGTGTGCCTGCACGGGCCAAACATAAGAAAATTTTAGACTCTGCGAAAGGTATGCAACACTACCGCACCCGCAGTTTCCGCCTAGCCAAGCAAGGTGTTATCAAGTCCCTCCGCTATAGCTATCGCGATCGCCGCACTCGCAAACGCGACCTGCGCGCCCTCTGGATCACTCGCATTAATAATGCTTCTCGTGAATTAGGTCTTTCCTACTCACAGCTCATGGCTGGCTTGAAGAAAAACGGCACCACCATTGATCGCAAAATCCTAGCCGAGTTAGCCGTCAATCAGCCCGAAGCCTTCAAAGCAGTTGTTAATACCGTGAAGGAGATCAAATAATGGCAGTTTGTGAAATCAGTGGCAAAGGCAAAATGTACGGTCATAACGTTTCGTTCTCGCAACGCAAGACCCGCAAAGTTTTCAAGCCCAATGTTCAGAAAAAGACTTTAACCGTGGATGGCAAAAAGGTTCGCGTCAATGTTGCTACTTCTACCCTCCGTACCCTAAAGAAAAAAGGGCTGATCAAGAAATAACCATCTTATCAACGCAAAAATACCCAGTTAAACTGGGTATTTTTGCTGAGCCGTCAATAAGCCGGGTTCCGTAACTTCCTTTTCGGGAAGCCAACAATCATCTATCTAGTCTAGATATTGCTATCTAGCTCAAGCGGTGAGCGTGCATCCTCTGGCCGAGGTTCGTAGCACTCCTTGCAGCTGGCAGGGTTTGCCCCTAGCATATGTCACCATACACTACTGTGAGCTCTTACCTCACTCTTTTCACCTTTTACCGAAGCCTTTACAATTTTCCCTTAGGTTCCGCTGGGCGAATTTTTCGAATAAAATTCGCTAGATTAGTAGTTTGTTCGACTGAAACGCGTCCACTGGACGAGTGAAGTCGAAAAACTGCTGAGATAGCGGATTTTAACGGAAAATTCTAAAGGCCTCGGTAGAATAAGTTTCTGTGGTACTTTCCCTATCCTTACGGACGGTCGCCGTTAGCGACTGCCATGCCA
>CAYUDH010000075.1:0-1703 GCA_964443595.1 uncultured Candidatus Saccharibacteria bacterium | reverse complement strand
TGGCCCTCCTTTTTGGTTGTTTTTAGGGTATAAAAAGCCCTGGCACCAAGTCCATTCACACTGCGTCACCGATGCGACAA
The DNA here is from genome assembly GCA_964443595.1 of uncultured Candidatus Saccharibacteria bacterium. Taxonomy (GTDB): domain Bacteria; phylum Patescibacteriota; class Saccharimonadia; order Saccharimonadales; family Saccharimonadaceae; genus Nanosyncoccus. Next base: position 1,623 of record CAYUDH010000075.1, on the reverse strand, counting down.
AAATGGTGCCATAGGCTCCTACGCAACAATTCTACCTAATAATAGTTAGAGCTGAAGCACCTATGGCACCATTCAAGCGCTCTAACCATTAATTAGTTCACACTAACTAGGTATCAAATTGTTACGTAGGAATTTATACACTTCCATTATACCACACTTTTCGCCTTTACAACGAAAATCTCAAAACATTTCCCACTCGCATCTTTCTCTCGAGAAAGACAGAGGTATAAAACAACCCAAAATCCGCATTGGACCCAAAACTATGCGTGTTTTATCCGCCAAAAAAGCTACCCCATCAGCGACGATAGAATAGCTATCCTCATTCTAGCAAAAATCTAAAGGAAAGTAAATAGTCGACTACATTTGCTCAAGCTTGCCTACTACATAAGGAGAAAACAATGAGCAACAATTATAAAACAGTCATCGATGAGTTTAGCAACACCGTTACCGTCGATTATGATAACAAGAAGCTCTACAATTATTCCAACAAAGACGAGATTATCTACTACAACGCAGAAATCATTGAAGATGGCAAACCTACCGGATTCTGGACGAACCCATTTGCGCCGGATGTGATGTCGACAGCAGTTCAGCTACACGATAACATTACACGACTCTCAAACGCATATGCTGCTACTATGCCTCGTTCGGCTGTTCAGCTACACGATAATATTACACGACTCTCAAACTTTCATCGTCTTCTTGAGCCTCTTTTTTAGGTTCAGCTACACGATAATATTACACGACTCTCAAACTGTACGGTGCAAGAGGCGATAGATGCAGGAGTTCAGCTACACGATAATATTACACGACTCTCAAACAACCCAGATTAACACTCACGCCGACTTTGAGTTCAGCTACACGATAATATTACACGACTCTCAAACTCGAGCCGGACGACTTGGGCCAAGATGACCGTTCAGCTACACGATAATATTACACGACTCTCAAACTAAGGTGTTCAACTTCCGAATGAATGAATAGTTCAGCTACACGATAATATTACACGACTCTCAAACTGATTCTGGCCGCACTCGTACATTTACATAGTTCAGCTACACGATAATATTACACGACTCTCAAACGCTGACACGCAACAAGGACTTCTTCTGGGAGTTCAGCTACACGATAATATTACACGACTCTCAAACGCGAAACCCAAATTAACACTCACGCCGACTGTTCAGCTACACGATAATATTACACGACTCTCAAACACAAGCGCTTACCGCTTGACGCGATGGAGCGTTCAGCTACACGATAATATTACACGACTCTCAAACAAAGCTCCGCTTTGTAATGATTAGCAAAGAGTTCAGCTACACGATAATATTACACGACTCTCAAACAGATTCGTGCCATTCATGTTCGCCGTGTGAGTTCAGCTACACGATAATATTACACGACTCTCAAACCACTATCCAACGTATTTACAAAGATCGGTAGTTCAGCTACACGATAATATTACACGACTCTCAAACGCCGCATGCCAGTACCTTAAGGAGGTGATAGTTCAGCTACACGATAATATTACACGACTCTCAAACCAAAGGCGGCAAGATTAGTCGTCGAGGGTCGTTCAGCTACACGATAATATTACACGACTCTCAAACCATCGAACCC
>CAYUDH010000074.1:0-1748 GCA_964443595.1 uncultured Candidatus Saccharibacteria bacterium | reverse complement strand
GTACTATCACTCTCAGCAAAAGCCAAACACTCTATGCGGTATGGTCTAAGGATACGGTCTATACATTAAGCTATAATGCTAACAATGGCTCGGGTGCGCCCGCTGCCCAAACCTACACCGAGCCGGGTAATAGTAGTGCTACATCGCATACCTTTACTATCTCTGCTACTAAGCCTACGCGTACAGGCTATACATTCTTAGGATGGGGTAACAATAGCACAGACACCTCTGCTCCCTACCAACCAAATGCCAGTATCACTGTAAGCAAAACCTCTCCGACGAAGACGCTGTATGCGGTGTGGAAACAAGATGTTACTTTTGCAACTATTACCACTATGCAGGAGATGACGAAAGATATTTGCACTAATGCTACATCTGGTCAGTCGAAGGCTCTTGAAGATACGCGTGATGGTAAGAAATATTACGTAACCAGAACAGCCGACGGTAACTGCTGGATGACACAGAATCTAGCCTATAGTGGCACAAATAAAGACGGTTCTCCACGCGAGAATATCGGAACTTCATGTATACTAGTTCCCAATGACAGCGGTGCCGCAGGTAGTGCTTATTGCGCTGAGGGTACTAGTTGGGCCGATAGTGCTACTGATAAATATTTCGCCATAGGCTCGCATTCTGATGGTAGCCATAGCTCGCAGGGCAACTTTTACAATTGGTCGGCAGCAACACAAGGTCGTTCTGGCGATGGAGTGCAAGGTGTCTGTCCAGATAAATGGCAACTTCCGACCAGTGGTAATACTGATACGAATCGTAAGTCCTTTGGCGGCTTAACTACTGCTTACGGTATTAGCGATAATAATAGCGGTAGTACGAAGCTTCGTGGTAGCCCACTATACTTCCAGTATGGCGGGACAGTGCATTTTGGTCGGCTGGATGATGCCGGCGAGTGGGGGTCCTACATGTCCTCTACGTACCAAGACGCTCAGTATGGCTACATGCTGTTCCTGGCTGATACCCGTGCTAACCCGTCCAATAACAGCTCTTACTCCAATGGCATATCTGTTCGCTGTGTCGCGAAATAGCCAAAACCTATAGATTAGAGAAAAACTATCCTGCTGCTAATGGCGGTGGGATAGTTTTTTGGAAGATTTTTGCCATTTTAATTATGCTAGTGCTTGTTAGTTTTGCTCATTTTGTGCTAGTCTGATAGCATGAAAAAATTATCAGATAAAGCTTATAATATAAAACTGCAATTACTCCAGACTTGGTTTGACTTAAAGTTTTGGTTACATAAAACTGACCGCCATCCCGCTATTCGCGAAGGTGAAGTTTGGTGGTGTAATTTTGGGGAGAATATTGGCGTTGAAATGAATGGTAAGGATAAGTTATCGCTTCGACCCGTTGTCATATATAAGAGATATAATAAACATAGCTTTTTGGGCTTACCGCTAACATCTCAGGCTTATCATCAAGGTTCGTGGTATGTTCACTTCTTTTTCCAGAAAAAAGAGCAAGTGTGCGTACTAAACCAAGGCCGATCAATGAGCGTAAATAGGTTGCAGAGGCGTATTGGTCGGATTGATGAAACGGATTTACGAAGGATTAAAGAGGGATATATTGCTTTGCATGCATAAAAATACGCCAGCTAGGGTTACTAGCTGGTGATAGTGCGAGAATAATCCTCGAAAAATATGCTTTCATTGTATCAAATATTTGAATGTCTGTCAATGCTTCTTGCTGATTTCCTGGGGCTGGCGAAGAGGCTCAGGAAGGGCTTTCTGGCTCGGGAG
>CAYUDH010000073.1:0-1887 GCA_964443595.1 uncultured Candidatus Saccharibacteria bacterium | reverse complement strand
TGCGAAGCAATAGGTTCGTTATCCGCCCGGTGCGAAGCACGACGGCGCGGATTTCCATCCTCTCGCAATTCACCAAACTGACGCCCAGTTTTATGGTTTTATGTTAATAAAACCATAATCCTCTCGCTTCCGCCTTCATTATCCACGGCGCGGATTTCCATCCTCTCGCTACTCCCCAAGCTCACTCACACCCGTTTTTACGTTTTTTCAGCAATCTGTAAAATCGGGCTAATTTTGTTGCATATATGTATATACAATAGAAATAATTTGCCTCACTTCTGGAGATGCATTTTTGAAAAAAATATTATTAAAAGCAAAATCCGGAAATTTGCGTATAGCCTCACTTACAAGAGCATGTATAAATGATTGCGTCGCACCAGACACGCCCTCAAAATCAAAAGTTATCAACTCATTTCTGCCTAATGCCGGAAGAAGATCATTTTCACGAATCTTTTTGGCGATATCTTTGTTTTCGCAAAAGTCGCCAACCTTTTTCTTCATTAAAATATATATCATTTATACTTACTCATATAAAATTTGGTAATTTGACACTTCTCCTACGCCGTTCCTCTATAGCAGATTCATAAACATCGCCAATTTCCTGCAATAATTCTTTAAATTCTGGCGTTTTATCCAATTTAAGATCAACAGCAACCAAAGTACCATCAAATCTTGAAATTTTATCACTAAATGCATAGTGGTCACTAAAAGGATTAGCATAGAGCTTATTTTTAACGTCTGGCCTAGATTTCAATAACGTATAAGTCGAATTTCCGCTAAATATAACAAAATAGCCACGCGATATCTTAACGATCGATTTAATGAAAAACAGCCCAGCCCCAGCATTATCTGCTGTACCGTCAATCTTTGTTGTTGTACCAGACACTCCAGGCGTCAGAGCAAGTTCTAAAGCTTCCTTATCAGTTTTTGGATGCCAAATTTGAAGACTCTTCCATAAGCCTATCCCGGTATCACAAATTGCAAAACTAATTCGATTCGAATCCTTGTAATATTGCGCCGCAACTACTGCGCCATTCTTAGAAAATGAGTGTTCCAGTACATTACGCACCAATTCGCCAGTTATATAACCAAGTATTTGTGAATTTTTCGAATCAAGATGATATAACGGTATCGTATCTGTAACAAATTTTGATTGATCATCCGCCGTCTTGATAATAGTAATAGGAACAAAGCGCCCAGAAGGTTCTTTACGATTGTATTCTTTAAATGGCGAAGCCGTACTAACAAAGTCATAAAGCCCCATACGATCTATATAAAGAGCCGACTTTGGGACTGTACCTACAATAGAGGCATTCTCTTTTCCAACTTTTAATGCCAGCGCCGCAGCAAGCGCTAATTGCGCCGGGTTGGCATTAACCCACTTTTCATCCATAGAAATTTCTAATTTTTCTGGATCAGAAAAATCTAGCGTTTCTGCAAAATTACGAAAATTCTGCAATGTTCCCTGGTTAGTATAATGGATTCTCATACTATCCATTATACTCCCGTTTTTACGTTTTTGTCAATATTCGTAAAAACGGGAACGCAGTAATAACTTGATTACATGTTCTTGCATGAACAAGTTGGATGCGTTTCTTAGCTACTTCTTGCTCAGAACCCTACCGCCCATAGTAGGAATGAGAATCAATTTCTGGCCCCACCCAGAAATTGATTCTCATTTGCAGCAGGATACCTACTAACCTAGGATAATTATATTGACATTACGGTTAAGGTAACTTGGGTAGAATATTGGCCGCTAGATAGGCTAGAATCAACGGCAATGGCAACTGGGAAAGTGAGGTCTTCCGAAGCAGCACTGGTGGATTCGTAGAATAGAGCTTTATTGCCATTAATGCCAACTGGACTATATATAGTACTCTCATTTAC
>CAYUDH010000072.1:0-1896 GCA_964443595.1 uncultured Candidatus Saccharibacteria bacterium | reverse complement strand
AGGTAGGTATATGGAAAAGTTTGACGTCACAAAAAAGGTAGTGAAAAGCTAGGGTTCGCAAAAAGAGTGGAATGTCTTTGCCTAATTTAATTAGAAGTGTTAAGATATTACCATAAAGATGTTTAGTTGTCCTTCGGCTTGATGCTGAGGGCAACTTTTATTTACTTTTTTGCTGAAGGTAGGGAATGGTGGGTTTTGGAAAAGAAACCCTTGTCTAAAAAGTTGAGGCGGGCTATAATAGAATTACCAACAGTTGTGACTTAGCAAGACTTTGTTTTGCTATCTTCCGCCGAGAAACGGCGTTACGAGCGCTAAGCGGAAGACCTTCCTTTTTTGGGAAGCGAGTCACAGCTAGTTGGGGCGTTCGTAGCGCCGTTTTTAGCGGAAAAGCGCATATATAATTATATGTTGTTGTGCGCGATTTTTGTTGCGGTAAACTACGAACTCCTTAACCAACAAAAGGAGGCTCCATGCAAAACAGAAATATTAACTTTAAAGATAGGTTGGGGAACTCCGGCCATAATTTCGCTAACAGGCTCTGGTGCGCCTCTGCTCGTTGCGAGCAAGCCGGGGGCGTCCAGACGCTTGCTCCCGCAAAGTCGCTCCGTCGGAGCTCACTGCGGGCGCCGACTCAGAAGATAAAGCAAGCTTTATCTTCGTTCGTCTCCTATGCAGTCCGCACCCGGCGCAGCCTGGATAAGAGCCTTTATAGCAAAATTATTGGCTGGAGCTTGGCGGCACTTGCGGTGTTTGGAGTGTTTGGCTACCTAACTTTTATGCCGGAGCAAGCTTTTGCCACGTATGACTGGGAAACGCGTAAGTTATCTGATATAACTACTATGCAACAAATGAATGCCAAAATTTGCGAAAACACAACGGAAATAGGAACGCAATATCAATTAGAAGATACTCGCGATGGTAAAAAATATTACGTTGCTAAGCTCCAGGACGGTAACTGCTGGATGACACAAAACTTAGCTTATGGTGCTGTTAGCGATACTGGTATTGGAACGCCGTGCAAGCTAAGCGGTACGAGCAACGGTGCTACTTGTACTAATGGTACTAGCTGGACTAATAGTCCTACTGACAAATACTTTGCAATAGGTTCTCACACTGATGGCAGCCATAGTTCTATGGGCAATTACTACAACTGGCCGGCCGCAGTACAGAATGGCTCTGGTGGAGATGAAATTCAGGGCGTCTGTCCAGATAACTGGCAGCTTCCTACGGGTGGGCCAAGTAATGCTGACGGTAAATCGTTTGGTGGCCTCACTAGTGTCTATGGCATTAGCAGCAATGTGGCTGGTAATAAGGCGCTTCGCGATACACCGCTATTCTTTCAGTATAATGGATGTATCGACTCTGGCACATTGAAATTCGTGAGTTCCCGCGGATATTATTGGTCTTCTACGCTCAAAGATGATAATTTTGCTTATGAGCTTTACTTTGCTAGTAGTGATTATGTTAATCCTTTTAATGATAACGATCGCCTTATTGGTCGTTCTGTTCGCTGCGTCGCGGCAGATGTTTACCCGGAGAAGCCACCTATCACCGATAATGATACAGCCAACGTGGCAATTACGGTTAGCCCCGTCATTAGTATAGACGTCACTAAACATGCTAATGACATGACGGTAGACTTTACTAAAGTAGCTACCAGTACTATTATTGCTAGAGTCGGTTCTAATTAACCATATCAAGTACTACTTAGTACCGATAAATCTAACTTAACTAATCCTGATACTAATCAAACTATCCCCATGATTCCATCAGACCAAACCATAGTAAAAGGCACTAATAGTTGGGGCATTAAGAAACTATCCTCACCTACTGATACTACTGTAAATGAGAGTACTATATATAGTCCAGTTGGCATTAATGGCAATAAAGCTCTAT
>CAYUDH010000071.1:0-1931 GCA_964443595.1 uncultured Candidatus Saccharibacteria bacterium | reverse complement strand
TCATGACGACACCGCGGACGGTTGGGCGGATGCCCTTGCGACGACGGCGACCGGCAGAACCGATTTTGACATTCTGATGCTGTTCATTACCGACAGTACCGATGGAAGCTTCACAAGTCACGAGGACTTTGCGCATTTCACCAGATGGCATCTTGAGGGTGGCATAACCATCTTCCTTAGCCATGAGCTGAGCGCTAGTACCAGCGGAACGCACCATTTGGGCGCCGCGACCAGGAGTGAGCTCAATCGCGTAGATAAAAGTACCTACAGGGATCTTGTCAATCGGCATACGGTTAGAAGTTTCTACGGCAGCATCTTCGCCACTAGCAAAGGTCATGCCTTTCTTCATGTTGGAATCGGCGAGTACATAATAATATGTATCGTTTTGGTCCTTAATGCGAGCGATACGAGCGCTGCGGTTAGGATCGTACTCGATTTCCATGATGGTGTACTGACCGCCCTTAGGTAGGCTGTAGGTCAGAATGCGATAATGACGTTTGACGCCACCACCACGATGACGAACGGTGATGCGACCAGCGTTGTTTTTGCCAGCCATTTGTTTCTTGCTAGCCATCAAAGATTTCAGCGGCTTACGCGTGGTAATCTGGTCGAAATCTTGGGTGGTCTTCTGGCGTTGAGCTGGAGTAGTGGGACGATAAGCTTTAATACTCATTACTTACTCTCCTTCTCTGCTTTTTCAGTTGTCTTTTTGGCAACTTTCTTTTCGACCTTTTCGATTTTGGCGGTATCTTTCTCTGCTTTCTTGTCAGACTTCTTGTCTTCCTCTTTGGCTGGCTCCTCGAATACTGGAATCTTGTCGCCATTCTTCAGGGTGATGTAGGCAACTTTGTGATCGCGGCGATAAGTGATGCCAGGATAAGCGTGCTTGCCTTTAGAATATTTAGTCTGTTTGCCTTTGCGGGTGGCAACTCTGACGTCAATCACGGTTACCTTGAACTCTTCGCCGATGCGCTTGGCAATTTCTTGCTTAGATGCGGTGGCCGGGACGAAGAAGATATATTGGCTCTTAGACTGTGCCGTGTAAGCTTTCTCGGTGGCACGGGGGATATATTGTACAGATCTCATTATGCTTCCTCCTTGTCTAGTAGCCAGTTTTCGGCGGCCTTTAGTGCGGTTTCGCTGAAGATGATGGCATCAGCGTTGAGAATATCAAAGACATTGAGATAGGTAGCGCGGACTAACTTGACATTTGGCAAGTTATTAGTAGCGCGTAGAATCTCGGGAGCTTTGGTATCGACAATCATCAGGACTGTCTTGTCGCTGAGCTTCAAATCGTTGAGCTTTTTGGCGATTTCTTTGGTTTTGCCGGTAGTGCTGACGCTTTCGATTAAGATAGCCTTATCAGCGTTTTTGAGGCTGAGAGCTTGCTTGATGGCAACTTTTTTAGCGCTTTTGCTGAGTTTCTTGGTGAAGTTCTCCTCACCGGTGCGGCCACCAGCGATACCACCATGGCGCCAAATTGGGTTGCGAGTAGAGCCGAAACGAGCACGGCCAGTACCCTTTTGCTTCCAAGGCTTTTTGCCGCCGCCGCTGACTTCGCCGCGCTTCAAGGTTTTAGCATGAGCACTGCGGGAATTAGCGAGGTAAGCATCATAAGCGGTCTTGAGTAATTCGTGATTATCGACATTGACGTCGAAGATCTCTTTGTTCAATGTAGCTGCCATATTACTCCTTTCCCTCCACCGCGACTACGGTCACGATGCCTTTTTTCGGGCCAGGAACGGCGCCTTTTAGACCGATTAAGTTGTTTTCTGGATCAAGGTATGAAACAACCAGGTTCTTAACGGTCACTTGATCATGACCCATCCGACCTGGCATCCTTTTACCTTTGAAAACTTTTTGTGGGTACATCGAACCGATGGAACCAACACGACGAATATTACCCTTGAAACCATGGGTATTGCGTGATT
>CAYUDH010000070.1:0-1995 GCA_964443595.1 uncultured Candidatus Saccharibacteria bacterium | reverse complement strand
TACAACAATATATTATTATATTGCGCCTTTTGCTACAAAAATGGCGCCGTGAACGGTAGCCTAACAACAAATCACCCCAAAGGGCCCTCTGCATTAGCGTTCACAACGCCATTAATCTGCAGAAGAGTAATAAATTGCGTATTACTGATTTGTTATTGGCTACATTACCATTATAGCACGCTTTTGGAGTTTTCGCAGAAAATCAATAACAAAATTTAAAGCAACTCTAATGTATTAGCCTTGCCGTGCCATTTTATGTATCTGGTCGGAACTCTTTTCTCACCACCAAAAATTCCCAGATAGTCCTGGGCTTATCCATCATCTGTGGCCAACTCTATCCGCCCTCCAAACTCAAGCAATGGTACTTGTTCGAGAAATCTTCCATTTGCTCTGTATGTAGCCCCGTCTTAATCGGGACCACCCCATCGCGAACCTCGTAAATATAGCTCGAGAAAGCTCCCGGATTTCTCCGCCAGATAGAATAATTACCGTCGCAACTAGCATACTGTTCCATGGCTATAGTCGGCCACATCAACCATATTCCCAAAATCAAAAGTATCAATATATCAACAACAGCTCCCCGTAAAACAAGTAACCCCTTGACTGTACCTGTTTGAGTAGCTGTTCTCATAATATCTATATAAAATGGTGGTTCCGGTCGGACTTGAACCAACGACACAAGGCTCTTCAGGCCTCTGCTCTACCAACTGAGCTACAGAACCATACTTACATTATAGCACACTTTTCCGAAAATGTAAGGGCCTTTCTCGTCAAACTTCAATCTTCTTCTCTCAAGTAGCCAACCCCGTAAGCCCGCCCAATGCAACCTCGCAAAATCACCATTACTCCATAAAACCATCAATAGTCAACTGCGAATCGCCGTCGCTGGCCACACTTAGTGCTCTAAAGTTACATTTTCTGGTATTTTTCCTATCTGTTTAACTTACAAAAATATTAAGCAGTTGACAAAACCAGAAAACCATTCATCCCAAAATCCGCTATACTGGAATAAATAAAATGTAAGGTTAATAATGTTAAAAATAGTGGTTTTCGATGGTGGTTGCGGTGGTCAGGCGGTGGCGAATTATTTGGCTGAAGAATTGGGCGTGATTGAAGTGATTTGCGCCGCTGATTGCAGAAGTGAACTCTACGAGCGCAAAACTCAGCCAGAGCTAAATCGGCTAGTCGAGAAACAGCTTCAATCATACATCGGCAAGGCGGATTTGATTGTCCTGGGCGGATATATAGTCGCTTTAGCACTAGACTATTTGTGCGCCCGGCATCCTTACCAAAAGTTCGTTAGCGTGGGCGTAAACTATCATCGCATCCTCCATACTTCGCCATATCCTATGCGCATTACGGCGATTATGAACATGACTTTACTCACCTCGCCTTTTTGCGAAGATCTCAAAGACCACTTGCCTTTCTCGACTCTGGCAATTCCAGACTGCACTGGGTGGAGCGACCTCGCAGGGAAGGGGCAACTTTCCACGAGTATCATGCAGATGGACTTGGCGCCGTATTTTGATCTGCACCCAATCAAAAAAGTCAAGCTGCCCAAAGCACTGCAGCATAGAAGTATTTTAGAAACTGTTGCTCGCGAGAAATATTATTCTGAACTCGCTCAATCAACTGAGCCGCCAAAACTTCAGCCGCAAGAAGGTCGCAAATTAATCACGAGCGACGTGGTGCTAATTCTAAACACTTGCCTTTGGAATCTCAAGCAGGAGATCGAAGATATTTTTGGCTACAAAGTCCGCGTGCTAGACTTCCGGAAGAAATTATTGCACGATGTCTGTACTAGTCTAGGCTTGCTGGGTCTGGATGGCGAGAGAAGTAAATAAACTTTAGCTATCAAGTATTTTCCTATGCTTGCTATGATGCAGTAGAATTCGTTTCCTAAGTCATGACCCAAAAATAACCCCGCAGGGCTATTTTCACTTGGTGCCCGAAATGGGACTTGAACCCATATGGATTTCTCCATTCGATTTTAAG
>CAYUDH010000069.1:0-2084 GCA_964443595.1 uncultured Candidatus Saccharibacteria bacterium | reverse complement strand
CCGCATCCTCCACAAAATCCCCCAGCACCGACTCTTCATCATCACCGTCCCGCCCTACCGACGCATCCAGCGAAGCAATATCCTGCTTAATCCGCATCACATATTCAATCTTATCCACTTCCATCCCCATCGCTTCCGCAATCTCTTCGTTGGTCGGTTCACGATTTAGTTCCTGCGTCAAGCGCCGCGTCGTCCGTAGCACTTTATTGATCGTTTCCACCATATGCACCGGAATCCGAATCGTCCGTGCCTGATCCGCAATCGCCCGCGTAATCGCCTGGCGAATCCACCACGTCGCATATGTCGAGAACTTAAATCCCTTATCCGGATCAAATTTCTCCACCGCCCGGAGCAGTCCCGTATTCCCCTCCTGGATCAAGTCCAAAAAGTCCAAACCCCGCCCCCCGTAGCGCTTCGCAATCGACACCACTAGGCGCATATTAGCCTCAGCCAATTTATCCTTCGCCTTCTTGTCGCCCTTCATCGCGCGATTCGCTAGTTCCAGCTCCTCCTCTTGAGAAAGCAACGGAATCTTACCAATCTCCCGCAAATACATCCGCACCGAATCATCCGCAAAAGCATCCACGTTATCCGCCGTGATTGCCAATTCCTCATCAGAAAACTCATCCTCCGCGGCCAGGTCGTCTATCGCTGGCTCGCTCAGATCAAACATTTTCCCCTTTAAGATATCTTCTTCGTCACTATCCATTAAATATTATAATACTAAATATTCCCCAAAATTACAACCCTAAAACTCTTAATCGAGAGTAGAAAAGCCCCCATTTCTGAGGACTTTTCCATAACTTTAGCTCTTAGTTAAAACTTGCGTTTAAGATAAAGTTTAGCGATGACGCCGATGCCAGCCAACCCCGCTACCGCTACCGACACAATCAAAGTCAACGTACCCAGGTCCATCGCACCCGACTCAATCAAGCCAACGATACCCGAATCCGGAGTTTCCGGAGCGCTCGTAGTCGGCAACATAACCAGACCGTCCGCTACCTTCGAGTCAATCGCAATCGCCGCGTTCAGCATTTCACCATAATCCGCCGTCAATTCCGCCTGTTTTTCCTTATTATCAGCTGGAAAAGCCGTTTCTAGCTGTGCCTTTGTTATCGTCAGGCCTTTCATCGTCAGCTCATCTTCCGCCCCAGCCGCTTCACGAATAAACACCATTGACTTCAACAAAGTCAGATATTTAGGATAATTATCACCAACGCGCTTTTTCGCCTCTGCCACCATCTGTACCGGCGTCGACGTTCCCGCCGACAGCCCAAGTTCCTTCGCCAGCGCATCTTCTGCATCTTTAATCATCTTCTCCAGAGCAGCAACTACCTCTTGTAGGGCTCCGCTCTCATCTTTATCAGCCTCGACCTTCATCTCTGCTACAAAATCTTTCAAGGTCATCTCAGCAGCTTCTTCTCGCTGATCTTCTGCTACGCTCTTCAGAAAATCCTCGCCCCCATCCAGGTCCTTAATCTTCGTGTTCGTCATCTCTACCATAGCCGACAGCAACACTAAATCCTCATTCTTCTTGTAATCAGCAAAGCCCTCATTTTTCTGGATTCTATTATAAAGCTCCACCACATTCTCAGCTATATTGTCGCTAAACGGCACGTTGCCTGAATCGGCCTTCGTCTTCTCCGCATCTTCAGCATTCTTGCCTTCGCCTGTTGTATTATCAGCTTGCGCTTCTATGCCATCCTCTGCTTGTTCGCTCGTTTCATTATCGGTTTGCGCTTCTACGTCGGCCTCTGTTTGTTCACTCGTTTCAGCCTCAGTACCTTCTTCAGCAAATACCACATTCGGCATTGCCAATAGCCCTAAAGCAAAAGCCAATACCAAAGCCGACAAAATTTGTGTTTTATGTTCTTTTATTTTCATATATCTATTAGCCTTTTTATTTTAATAACTCTACTACCATCTTACCACTACCTTTTCCAAATGTCAACATTTCTCTAGCCAAAAACAGCCCTCCGCATAAATACCACATAGTTCAAATGTTCAAACGACCCGCACTTATTAGCTTGTCCTCTTCAGCGCCATAATCTTCCGCAGAATCTCGTTAAACTTCTCCTCATCCC
>CAYUDH010000068.1:0-2165 GCA_964443595.1 uncultured Candidatus Saccharibacteria bacterium | reverse complement strand
TCAAACGTCTTAAAGACATTAATTCCTACAAAGGCGTTCGCCACAAAGCTGGTCTACCAGTTAATGGTCAACGTACCCGTACGAACGCACGTACTCGTAAAGGTAAAGCTATCGCTGTAGGTGGTGCACAGCCAAAAGCAGCCAGCAAGACTTAAGGTTAGGAGTTAAATAAAATGTCAGAAGAAGAAAAGAAGACAGTCGAAGGAGCAGAAGTCGTCGCTGAAACTACCAAAGCCCCTAAGACTCGCGGAAAGAAAGGCAAGCGCGTCGTCAACTCAGGTCAAGTTCACGTGCAAGCCACCTTCAATAATACAATCGTTACTGTCACCGACAAAAACGGTGGCGCCCTCGCTGCTTCATCAGCTGGTGCCAACGGTTTCCGTGGCAGCAAAAAGGGTACCGCCTACGCTGCTCAAATCGCAGCCGAAAAGGCCCTCGAAGTCGCCAAGCGTGAACATGGCTTAAATAGCGTCGACGTTTACGTTAGCGGTATCGGCCTCGGTCGTGACAGCGCCATCCGCGCCGTTTCTACCGTCGGTATCAAAATTGATAGTATTACTGATGTAACCCCAATCGCACACGGTGGTGTGCGTCCTAAGGGAGAAAGGAAACCATAATGGCACGAGATATTTCTCCAATTGTTAAACAAAGTCGCCGTGAAGGTTACGCTCTTGCGCCCAAGGCTCACAAGGTCATGGCCAAGAAGACCGGTATCCCCGGCGAGCACGCTGATATGCGCGTGCGTGGCGGTAGCTTGTACCTCACTCAGCTACGCGAAAAGCAAAAAGTTCGCCGACTCTACGGCCTGCTCGAAAAGCAATTCGCCAAAGTGATGCGCGAAGCCGAAAAAGCCGACGGTCTTGCTGGTGAAAACCTTTTGCAATACTTAGAGCGCCGCGCTGATAATACCATTTATCGCGCCGGATTCGCCTTGACTCGTCGTCAAGCTCGCCAACTCGTTTCACATGGTCATTTCTTACTGAATGGTCGTCGCATCGACATTCCATCCATTCGTTTGAAACCAGGTGATGTACTTGAAGTACGACCTAAATCACAAAAGTCAGAATATTTCAAGAATTTAGACAACATCGTAAGTAGTGCAGTCCAAACTCCACTCAGCTGGCTTAAATCTGATCCTAAGAATATGAAGATTGAAATCATCGGCCTGCCAAAGCGCGAAGAAGCTGAGGCTGGCATTAATGAACAGCTAATCGTTGAGTATTACTCACGTTAAGGAGAACAATAAATGACTACAAAAGTTATTCACGAAGCTAACTTAGCCGAAGTCAATCGATTGAGCGACAACAGCGCTGAGTTTGTGATTCGTCCGCTTTTCTATGGCTATGGGAATACCTTAGGTAATTCTTTGCGCCGAGTTTTGCTCTCAAGTATTAAGGGTGCGGCGATTACGTCATTTAGCATCGAAGGCGCTTCTCACGAATATACCGCCATCGAAGGTATTCGCGAAGACGTCGTCGACATCATGCTCAATCTCAAGAATATTCGCTTCAAATCTCATTCCGAGGAACCAGTCGAGCTTTCTCTCGAGATCAAAGGCAAAGACGCCGGCAAAGATGGCGAAGTCCTCGCCGGGAATATCAAGCTCCCAGCTGATGTCGAGATTGGTAATCCTGGGCAGATTATTTGTCACATTGACGATCCTAACTACACTCTCAAGATGCGCTTCATCGTCGAAGCTGGGCGTGGCTATCTCACTATTGAGAAGTCCAGCGAAGATCGCGTTCATACCGATATGATCGCTCTCGACGCCGTCTTTACCCCAGTTTTGCGCGTTCGTTACAAAGTCGAAAACACCCGCGTCGGTCAGGATATGAACTATCAGCAATTAACTCTTACCGTTGATACTGATGGCACCATCACCCCACAAGACGCTTTCGAAGAAGCCGCTGCGATTTTGGTCAACCAATACACCGCACTTGCCGGTAGCACTACCGTCGAGTCCGCTCCTGCTCCTGGTGTCGAAACCACTAGCGACGATTCTGGTTTGGCCTTACCGATCGAAGAGCTTGGCCTCTCTGCTCGTACTACTAACGCGCTGATTAATAACGAAATTAAAACCGTTCATGATTTGGTATCACTCTCTGAGGTTGATCTCAAAGATCTCAAAGGTTTCGGTAGCAAAGCCCTGGACGAAGTTAAAGCAA
>CAYUDH010000067.1:0-2437 GCA_964443595.1 uncultured Candidatus Saccharibacteria bacterium | reverse complement strand
CGTAGAACCGGGAGCGACAACCGGCGAGAACCAAGGGACGCAAGCGGAGCAACCAGATGACGAGTTTATGTCGGCTCTCGGCGGTGATAATGACTCATTAGAGAAAGGTGAGCAGAATCCTGAAACGGAGACTACTCAACCGAAAAACTCAGATGAGACGACCGATGAGAAAGCCCAAGAAGGCGACGACAAACAAAATTCGGATGACGGCCAGAACGCAAAAGGCGCCGAAAGACGCAAAGAGCAACTTAGTAGCGAGATTCGCGAGTTAGTAGCACAACGAAACGCTATTCGTGAAGAGACGAGTAGGCTCATAAAGGAGCAGTACGGAACACAGTCGGGTAATCAAGCAAAGACGGAAGATGAGCTGGTAAATACCATAAATCCGGAAACTGGCGATTACTACACTCGAGCAGAAGCGCAGGCGGAGATTACGAAAAACCGTCTAGACCAGCTTGAGCAAGAACGGCAGCGTGAAGTATTTGCGAACCAAATCGCAGAATCACGCTTCGCGATGGAGCAGGAAGCGGCCAAAGTCGTCAAGGACTTTCCGATGTTCGATTCGCAATCTGACCAATTCAATAAGGAAATTTCCACTGAAGCAGCGGAGATCCTATCTGGAGCAATCGAGACAGATCCACAGACAGGGATGCAGATTGGCTGTAAGATTCCAATTTACAAGTTCTACTCCATGTTGGCCAAGGCGACAGAATCCGCAAGGAAACAGGGCGAGATTGCTGGACGAGAAGCCGCCCAGAAGATGATGGGCGCAGTTGACACTGTTGGCAACAACGGAAATGCAAAAGGCTCTAGCGAAGAACTCGACGATTTTGAGCGTTCGTTGCTTGAAGATTAAATATAACAATAAATTAAGAAAGGATTCAAAATGAGTGTAAACTTGGTTGAAAAATACGGCGATAAGCTTGATATGCCTTTTACTTTGGCATCCTTTACCGAGCGCGCCATTAACACGGATTATGATTTTATCGGCGCGAAAACCGTTAAGGTCTTGACTCCGACTACCGTTGAGCTGACCGATTACGATCGGACGGCTACCGGTGACCGTTTCGGCGGCAATAAAGAGATGCAGGACACTGAAGCGACTTATACTGTCACGCAAGATAAGTCGTTTAAGGTGACCATCGACGCAGGCAACCTCGCCCAGCAAGCAATGTTGAAGAAGGGCGGCAAGATGTTGAAGGCACAAATCGACGAGCAGGTGACGCCGGCCATCGACAAATACCGTTTCTCTGTTGCGGCTAAAGGTGCGATCGCCGTTAAACAGAATCTCACAGCAACTAGCGACGCCTATGACGACGTTCTCGAGATTAACAAGATGCTTGGGAATAAGCATATTCCGCGCAAAGGCCGTATCTTCTATGCTGGCGAGAGCTTCTATAAGAAGATTAAAAAGGAGTTGGTCACCACGGTTAACGCCAACGAATTTAATAACGGCGTACTTAAAGAGGGTTACGTCGGCCAGCTTGATGGCGTTCCGACCATTGTAGTCCCAGATGACTACTTGCCGGAAAACACGCAAGCGATTCTTGTCCATAAAAAGGCTCTACTCGGCGTGAAGCAGGTTAAAACCGCTAAGATTATCACCGATTCTGAGTTGGTGGATGGAACCGTGCTTGTTGGCCGCTATATCCACGATGCCTTTATCTTGGATGCCAAGAAGTACGGCGTTGCTTCCATCGTGACGGCCGCGAGTACAAGTGCCGGAACTGGAACTGGTACTAGCACTAAGCAATAGTCATTAAGGCCTAGAATCACACCTCGGTAGCAACTGGGGTGTGATTGCTTTTATAAGGTTGTGTGGTATAATAGGAGTGTTCAAATCTATACCAAATCAACAATTGCCAATTTGTTGCAGCACCGTATCAGGCTGGCAATTATTGAAATAATATAGATTTGAACAATCCGCAGCACCGTATTTTGGTGCTTGCTGTTTCATTATCTATAAGGAGTAAAAAGATGGAATGGTTTTTTCTTATAACTTATTGCCTGGGGCTAGTCGCAATAATGTATGTAATAATTTTGGGCTGGATAAAGTATAAAGAGAAGCATCAAGTATCGGAGACTGTTGAGAATATACTTGGGATTGTTTTGCTTGCTATATTCGGGCTAGGCGGGATAGTTATGATAAACTCTTATAAGCAGTCAATCGAAACTTATCATGAAAAATCCCAGCTGTCGATCTGCCTAGAATCAAGAAACAGTGATGGAGAATACTTTACAGAGGAGCAGTGTTGGTTTTTCCGAGACGTATTGGGCGGTAAATATCTAGACAATGATAATATTGAGGATGATTCCGCCTACAACAACGAATACTAGATTTTTTGTGATATAATAGAAGTAAGCAAGGCTACCTAAAAAGCATGGAGCGTGCGTTGAGGTAGCTATGACTTTTCAAGAACTATGTAACGCGGTGATG
>CAYUDH010000066.1:0-2549 GCA_964443595.1 uncultured Candidatus Saccharibacteria bacterium | reverse complement strand
ACACGATTAGTGTTGTTGTAATTGTTGTTGTTGGGCGCGCCTGACGTCTGGACATTGCCAAAGTTGTTGGAGTTGCCCGAATACAAAGACGACCATAGCCAACTTCCTATTCTATTTTACCACATCTTTTTTGATCGGCATCTCGCCACGCACGAATCAGCTCAAGTGTTTCCACAACCATATTACTCCAAGACTCGACGCGCTTCGTGGGGAGCTTGTAAACCTCCGCGCCAAGATCAATATCGGCTAATAATACAACGCAGGCTCTCGCCGCTTCATCTTGTAATTCTTTTCGCTTTTCCCACGCCGCCCGATTAGTCACCCTGATATTATTCGCCGCCCAACACGAATTGAAGATCTTAATCGCAACCTCGGCATAGTTTTTACCAAGAAGCTCCCGAAACTCTGCCGGGAACTTCTTTGGATTACTTGTGATCTTGATTGTGTGCGCAGCCAACTCTCGTGCTTTGATGGCAGCTTCAAGTTTACTTTTCGACCTCATACCTTTCGGAACTGACATTGCCCACCTTTTTAGTATTAACGCTTATCTTTATTATATCATATTTAAGCATTTTTCATTTTCTCGCAAGCGAGACGATAGGTGGGTTCCGGCGCAGGTGTGCGCCGGAGATTAAGCCCCAGATTAAGCGATGAAATTACAAGCCGCGACAACGCGATAAGTGAGGTTGTAACGGTTGTAGTAGGGCGCGCCTGACGACTGGACATTGCCAAAGTAGTTGGAGGTGCCCGAGTACAAAGACGAGGTCCAATAGTTCTGTGCAGTGGTCGTGGCGTTGATGGCACATTTAACGCGTTTAGCGTCTGCCGCTCCTTGATATGCGGTAAATGCTGGCCCTTCTACTGCGGCCTGTTGAGCCGTGTTAAATGTTGCGTTTACTACGCCGAGCTGTGCCATAGATGGTACAGAGATCTTATCATACACCACATCCGTCGAGCCATCACGGCTATAAGTTTGTTTCTTGGTATTTGCGAGACAAGCCACAAAGTTAGCATCAAGCTTGCTCTGGTATGTAGTACAACTAGAGCGCAGAGTGGATGCAGAATACTTGACACTACCATTAGCTCCCCATTGAGAACCAGTTTCGTCGGTATATTTCGCCAACAGATTCAAGGCATGCACCGTCTGCTCCACGCCATCAATCTGTGCCACTACATCTTCAAATCCGACAATCTCAAACGGCATAACAAAAGACCCATATGGCACAAGGATTGATTGACCAAGCGACAGAAACTCACTTGCTAGCCCGCCTTTTACGATATTACTGATATTCGTGCGTTCCTCTGTGGTCATCTGATCAAATGACTTCGTGAGATCTGGAGCGAACAGGTCTCGACATTTTACGCTGAAAGAGTCGGAGAAATCACCAGCCGTAACAGTAATCGTTACTGGGGTAGAGCTTTCCGCTACTCCGGTAATCTCATATTTACCATTAGCGTTCAGGACTGAGCTAACCGACACTACACTCGGATCACTTGAGGTGCAGCTATAAGTCCAACCTTCCCACGGCGGCGTTATCTCTACGTCGACTTCTGCTGAAACGCCTGGACGAATCGACGTAAGGGAGGCTTTATTTGTAATCGTCACGGAAGAAACTGGCGCACCTTGCTGGCCAATACTCATGCTCGCGATATGTGATGCGAAGTCCACCGGCTTAATTAACGCACTAGATCCTTCGCGTTCTCGAATTGTTGTGGCTACACCGGTTAAAATCGACTTACTTATTAAAACTTTGCTTTCTTCATTTTCTCCGTTCATTACATCTCCTCCTCATCGGCGATCGAATAATTACCACCAAAGGTTACCGACTGGTTGACGATATTGCCTTCTGCGTTCTTGCTAGAAACAGTCAAAGTGGCGGTCGTGTCATTAACCTGTGTTAAAGTCACTACTGGCGAATAGCCATCAGCTCCATCGGCTCCATTTTTACCATCGCTGCCATTAGCGCCGTCTTGGCCGGGGTCGCCTTTTTCGCCTTTCAGTGCTGCTTTTTGCTCATCAGTAAGCATGTCAAACGTCAGGGCATCTCCTTTATCACCTTTATCGCCCTTATCGCCCTGATCACCTTTCGGCCCCTTGAAATCGGTATCAAGCCACTTCTCACCATCCCAAATATAAACTTTGCTATCAGCGCGTACCAAGAAGGCAACACCGATATTATCGGATGCTAAGTCGGTAGGCAGCTGATCCTTAGTGTCAAAAGCGCCGGCAATTTTTATACCTTCACCAATTTCACCTTTTTCTCCCTTTTCGCCCCTGATGCCTTGCTCGCCCTGCTCGCCTTTTTCGCCCCTTTCACCTTGATCGCCCTTTGGCCCCTTCAAAGCATTAAGCTGCTCTGTGGAGAAATCTTCATATTTGAACGGCTCGCCCTGATCACCCTTTTCGCCGCGCTCACCCCTTTCGCCTTGCGGCCCTTGAATACCCTGTGGACCTCGTGGGCCTTGTGGACCGCCAATACTTACGCCTTTTAGATTGATGTTAATTCCTGCCATCTTACTTTACTCCTCTCAGCGTTGCCGCTGCTTTA
>CAYUDH010000065.1:0-2758 GCA_964443595.1 uncultured Candidatus Saccharibacteria bacterium | reverse complement strand
GGCATGACGTGATTCTCTAGTCCTCGAAAGGCGGCCCGGGTGGGTCGCCTTTTTGAAATAGGGATATTGCACGAATGGCTTTGCTCAGACTAATAACGGATATTTATATATGCGCTACTTTTATACCAAATGGGGGTTTACTTCTCTATAGTCCTCTGATATTATGAGTATGAGCGGAGGCTAGCAGAAAGTAAAATTGATCGATATTCTAAAGGTCTATATTACTAATATAAAAATGTGGAAGGGTTAGTATGACGAAGAGCGCTAACGAAGTAGTCGTGCGGCTTCAGCAGAAGCAAAACGGCGAAACGAAAGTTACTCTTAGGGTAATTCCTAAGAGTAACTAACAAATCAGATTACTACCATTCTATCAGTTTTATTAAAGTTTAGCAAGTCCTTCCGCTCATTTTTTGTTGTGATTCGATGATAATGCTATGTTTTTTTGAATAATTTTTGCCGGTTAGCAGTTGAACTTGTATAGGCTGTACAAGTTCGAGGCGAGAGTAACAGGGGTGAAATGGTAAAGAAAATGAGGTTATTCACTATTTTTACCAAAAATCACCCCGCGGGGAGGTGATTTTTGGGTTTGTGTGAGCAAAACAGTTGGGGCAGATGACGCAGCCCCGAGCAAGTCCGGAAATTACTGAATGGCGATGCGTTTGACAGTGTCGAGTTTTTCTTTCTCGAAAGTAATCGTAAGCACACCGTCTTTGAGATCGGCGCGGACGGAATCTTCGTCTTCTTTGACTTGGACTGGCAGGACGATGGTACGGGAGAATTCGCCCCAGTAACATTCCTGGATGTGCCAGGCGGTGGTGTTCTCATCTTCTCCGCCACTCAGGACGCCGGAAATCGTCAGGATGTTGTCGGCGACGGTGACATTGAGATCAGATTTAGAAATGCCAGCAGTGCGTGCCTTGACTACTAGCTTATCGGCGGTTTCGTAGACATCTACTGCAAGTTGCCCAGGAAATTCGTCAGTATCATCCCACCCATCATTTACCCCCGGTTCTGATGGTTCTTCAACGCTAAGCGCAGCTTTTGGGCTTGGTTCAGCGAGCGGAGCGGGCTCCGTTTCGTTGAAGAAAGCGGCAGCTAGCTCATCTTCCATCAGCATGTCGGCATCATTATTACGTGCCATGCTTGAATTACCTCCGTTATGTTGTTATGCTTTATTATAATGGCTTTTTGTAGTAAAATCAATAGTAATTATGGGTTTCGTTGTAAAAAACACAACAAAATGTGGGCTGCTGGACCTAATTTGCCCACACTCTTGTAGGGGTTGTGGGCAATTGGGAGCGGTTTTGTGTGAACGTTGTAAAAAATACATGCTGGAGCAGTACCAGCCGTTATGCCCCATCTGTAAGCGAAAGTTTGCGGAATCGGCGGAAAAAGTCGGAAATATACCGAACATATGGGCGGGTTGCCCGGATTGCGAAACGCCGTTTGCGGGGATTTGGGCGTTTGGCATGCGAGAAGGGGCGCTGGAGAAGCTGGTGGAGGAGTATAAATATCAGTCGGTGCGGGCGATGGGGCCGGTGCTGGCGGAGTGTTTGGATTATATGTTGCCGAAGGAACTGAGGGAGATGGTGGTAGTTCCCTTGCCGACGATTGGTAAACATGTGCGGGAAAGAGGGCTGGACCATACCTGGACGGTGGCGAAACTGTTGGCGAAAAAGCGGGGGTGGAAGTGCGAGAAGTTAGTGACGCGGGCGGCGGATACGGTGCAGGTAGGGGCGAAGGTGGCGGAGCGGAAGGCGCAAGCGACAAAGGCTTATGAGGTGCGGGAGAAGGTGGACCCAGGGGCGAGATATTTGCTGCTGGATGACGTCTGGACGACAGGCTCGACGATGCTAGCGGCGGAGAAAATGCTGCGCGCAGCGGGAGCGAAAGAAATCTATGCGGCGGTGTTGGCGGTAAGTAGGTGATATATATGAAACAAGACCGCTAGTGATGACGGTCTTGCTATTGGACTCTCCAGTAGGGGTGTGTTGGATTATGGATTAGCCAGTGGTGACTGAGCTCAAAGTATTGAGTACGAAATTGACAATGGCATAGGCTAGGACAGCGATGATGAGGCCGATGATGGCGTAGAGGATGGTGTTCTTGGCGTCGGTGACCTTTTTGCTGTCGCCGCCGGATAGGATGTAGCGTAACCCGCCCCAGATGAGCATGATAACAGATAAGGCGCCAATAATACCGAGGGCGATATTGGTAAGTTTGGTGAAGACGCCTTCGGGGCCGATGAGCTCGGCAGGCATGCCTTCGGCGCGGGCGGCTTCGGCGCCTTCTTGGACGGTGAGGGCCATGACTTTGCCAGCGCCAAGGGTGAACAGGGCGCCAATGCCTGCGATAACTTGGAAGATTTTCTTAGTAAACTTTTTCATTATTACTCTCGCAATTAACTTAATATGAATGAATTGATTCCATTATAACATACTTTGAGAAAAATAGTAGTGGATTAGGGCGGAGGAGTAAAATCGCCACGCAAGCGCGACAATTTTTCCTTCCTGGCGGAGGGTGGGAGATTATTCTTGTCGCTTCGCTCCAAGATAAAAGTCTGCGCATCCTCGGAAGTAAAAATGCAAGCGTTTTTGTTTCTCTCGGATGCTTGCCTTTTCGAACTCCCTTCGGGAGTTCCTGATCTCCGCTGAACGGTTCAGGTATAAATAAAATAAGACCTGATGGTCTTGTTTTATTTATACTGGCGGAGGGTGGGAGATTCGAACTCCCGCTCCAGGTTTCCCCAGACTAACGA
>CAYUDH010000064.1:2626-2772 GCA_964443595.1 uncultured Candidatus Saccharibacteria bacterium | reverse complement strand
TCTGGATCAGCCAAGTCCATCTTGTTCAAGAAGACGATGATCTTTGGCACGTTCACCTGGTGAGCAAGAAGCACGTGCTCACGAGTCTGTGGCAAAGGACCATCATTCGCGGCCACCACGAGGATAGCGCCATCCACCTGAGCGGC
>CAYUDH010000064.1:0-2616 GCA_964443595.1 uncultured Candidatus Saccharibacteria bacterium | reverse complement strand
CTCAGATTCGTACTCCTGGTGAGAAGTAGCGATGGTAATACCACGAGCTTTCTCTTCTGGAGCGTTATCGATTTGGTCATAAGCAACAGCTTTGTTGACTTCAGATGGAAGCCTTTTTGCGAGAACGTTAGTAATCGCAGCCGTCAAAGTAGTTTTACCGTGGTCAACGTGGCCCATGGTACCGACGTTGATGTGCGGTTTGGAACGGTCAAAATTTGCCATTCTTTCTCCTTTTATATTATTAACTTGTCGGAGCACTAATATCTACCAGCTCCAACTCTACTTATATATAATATCTGATTTTGCGGAAAAAGTAAAGAGATTTTTCTACTCCGCTTGGGCATTTTTATTATATCTTCACATATATAGCAATCGAGCTGATTTTTATGCTAACAATGCTATAATTATTTTAAGTGATGGGAATAAAATAAAGGAGTTGCATATGAGAACTATCAATTTTAAATCAGAAAAGACCGTCGCTTTGTCGTCGATTCGCGATTTATTTGGTGTATCCGACGACTGGGAGCTGTGTGCGTGGCCTATCTCATTCAACGAATCCATTTCTTTCATATTCCGCAAGCGAGCAGATGGAGATGTGCTGGACAATGGAGGCGATCGAGATTATAGCTTCAAAATTGTCACGATTAACAACTTTGATTTTTCACTGACTCAGACAAAAGAAGTTACTCTGCACGGCGCCTGCCTCGTCAGTATGTTCTTTTGGGAGAATGGCTATACACTAGCCGTCAGGGACGAGAAAGATATTTATTCTATGGTTTTCTTTGATCAAAATGGAAATGAAACATCGAAAGTCAATCTCGGCCCAAATATATGCAGGCTAATGGTAGCAAGAGATGGGCGCGTCGCTTTTGGCTATATCGGTACGTTTCCGGACGATCTGCCGTGTTTTGCTATAATTTCACCAGATGGTGGAGTTCTATACAAGTGCAATGAAGACAGTGCGCGAGCGTGCATGGATTTGACCGTTGATAGAAACGACAGTATTTGGGCAAGTTGCTATCCTGATGTTCGAGTCTATGAAATAAACGCAGACAACACCGTTATTCCCCACCAGTACCCGGTTGCCTCACCGGACGGCTTAATTCCTTTTGGTCTAAATGATAAAACCGCCACGATTCTTTCTTATGGTAATGGCGAGGTTTATGTGCCAGTCAATTATCTCTATATTGACGATGAATTGATGGAAATACGGTTTGACGATTTGGACCCGTGCGCTATTGAGGGTATTTCGGCCTATGGCGGATTAGTAGTATTACTTACAAAGGATCAAAAACTTCGCTTCTTTAAACTTGACGAGATGTCGAAGGTGCTGGAATAATTATTATGTGATTGCTCTAAGCGGCTTAAGTAAGCCCTAGGATAAAATTAAAAGAAAGGAGTAAGATATGCCTCAATGGAGAAAAACTGAATATGATTATATAAACACGGCGGCTGAGATTGCGATTAAGAATCACCGCAATCAAGTTGATAAAATTGGTATGCCTTATATTTTGCATCCGATGGCGGTTGCCAGTATGCTAGATACGCCAGAGCAAAAATGCGCTGGATTACTACATGATATCCTAGAAGATACCGATGTAACGGAGCAAGATTTGTTGAACGCTGGTATTCCTGGGCGAGTAGTGGAGATTGTGAAACTTGTCACCCATGAGAAGCCTTGTGAGGGCAAAGATTACGAAGATTATTTAGCAAGAATTAAAGCCGATCCAGATGCAAGAGCGGTTAAATTAGCTGATTTAGCTCATAATACCGACCCAAAACGAGCTGCACAGGATGAAAAGGCCGAAGCGCGTCGAGCGAAGTATGAGCGTGCTAAACAGTTCTTGTCGGAGTAAAAACTATGGGGACGACGATAGGAATTCACTGTAAGCAGTGCGGTAAGAATTGGGAGCACGATATTGGCGTGGGATTCTTAACCGGTCCAGATAGTAGGCAAATTACGCCAGATGACGAGGAATTGCTTAAATACATTCCAGCTTCGGATAGACCG
This sequence comes from uncultured Candidatus Saccharibacteria bacterium, assembly GCA_964443595.1. Taxonomy (GTDB): domain Bacteria; phylum Patescibacteriota; class Saccharimonadia; order Saccharimonadales; family Saccharimonadaceae; genus Nanosyncoccus. The sequence goes on along the minus strand of CAYUDH010000064.1, from coordinate 605 downwards.
AAGATAATTGAGCTAGCAAAAGATAAAACCATATTTTTAGATTTATACTCCGGAGAGATGATGTGCAAATGCGACAAGTGCAATACTTTTAACAGCAGGCTTGTCGCAAAAGTGGTGGACGAGAATAACAATATTCTTTATGAAGTACCGCCACAAAAATGCCCAAAATGTCATGAGCGTATGCACTATATTAACCTAGAAGATGAAGAAAACAAAGACGCTGATTTGGAAGATGAAGATTTCTATTTTGAGAGCGAGGAAGAAAAATTAGCAAAAGAACTCACTATCTGTCCGGAATGCGGCGGTGAGTTGGAATGTCATGCGATAGGAAATTGGGACTAGGCTATTATGTAAAAACGCCATCCAGTGTTTTTTGCAACTTCGGTTCGCCAGCAGCGATTTACTAATTTTCTCCTCCACTTCAGTAACTTTTGTGTTATAATAATGGCAGAACTTTACGATTTACCCATGTCTAAAATTATAACAGTTTTACAATAAATTGGCTGTGGTTGTAGGCGACTATGTGGAGTTGTACAAAAGTATTTAAGATATGCCCGAATGGCGGAATTGGTATACGCGTTCGACTTAAAATCGAATGGAGAAAT
>CAYUDH010000063.1:0-2808 GCA_964443595.1 uncultured Candidatus Saccharibacteria bacterium | reverse complement strand
CGCACCCGGCTTAGCCTGGAAAAGACCTCGAAAATAGGAATCGCTTAGCTTGGCTGAGGTTTCGATTATTTTCCAGTATCTAGCTTTCGTATCTGTCGCCTCTAGGTGGGCGAGTTCTCATCTAAAGAATCGTCCTCGCCCAGCCTGATTAATGTTCACGAGGCGCCAGGCAGAAAGCTAGATATGGCTATTTGGCGACGCAGCGGACGGAGAAACCGTAGTAACGGTTGCTGTTGGCGGACGGGACGACGCTGGCACCAAAAGTGAAGTCGTAAGCATTAGTATTACTGGAGTAGGGCGTAGAGGACCAATAATACCCGTGGTTGCCGGCACTGAGCAGCTGACCGCTGTAGAGGTCCCCACCATACACAAAGTACATGGGCTTACCATACAGGCTAAGGCTACCATCAGCACTAGTAAGAGTACCGCCGCTAAAGCCATAAGCATCCATTAACCCGCCGAAAGATTTATCGAGAGTATTATTGCTAGTTGGAAGCCGCCAACCACTTGGACAAATACTCAGCGGAGCGTTTTTGGTGGCGTCATAGGAAGACCCGCCAGCTACACCGCTCATAGATCTCATTGTGGCAGCATCCCATGTGTAATAGTTGCCTACATGGTAGTGCAGATCACTATCTATTCCTACTGGGCTAAATTGTTTACTATCGCCAACACAATTTACAAAACTTCCATTACTGCAGTCGCTATTTTGTCCTTTATTACCTACATTATAAACATAATTTCCTGGGTCGTAGTAGGCTGCCGTAGTATTAGTGATATTAGCAGGGTTACTCGTAGTCCATTCACTAGGCTGATAGAACCTACCTCCTCCATCATAATCTAGGTTCTGGGTCATCCAGCAGTTGTTATCCTTGAGCTTAGTGACCCAGTAGAGTTTGCCGTCACGCTCATCGCGGAGCTGACTGGTGGCGTTCTCGGGGGCACTTTTGCAGATAGTACTATTCATTTGTTGCATAGTAGTAATACCAGCGTTGCGGAACCAGTTTTCTACGGTTTCTGTAGCACTAGCTACAGCGGAAAGGTAAACATTGGCCTTGTAGTGGTCACTAGGCATGGTGTTACCGAGCTTAGCTGCAAAGACTAACTTATAAGTATTATTAACGGCGCCGGATAGATTCTTTTGGTAATCCAGAAAAGCTGAGTTGTTACTCTCAGTACCGGGTACGGGATTGTAGCTTAAAGAAGCTTTATCGGGAGCAGTATTAACTGCGCTAATAGCATAACCCCAAGTATTATCGGGAAAGCTAGTGGGAGTGGTATTACTACCTACTTTACCTACGGTAGCATATGAATTGGTTTCTCCAACTAGATTACCGTTACTGCCACTAGCAGTATTGAGGGTTAAAGAATAGTTAGCTATGTGATTACCACCTACAGTAATAGTGCTGCTAAAGTAGGCTGGTTCGCCTACAGTAATGCTGCTGTTAGTGCTATCATCTTTGTTTGGTGTAACTATTAGTTTGATACAAGCAGCAGTATTAGAGCTATCCGTAGAACAACCTGCAGGATTATCTACCGCAGTAGTATCTGTCACGGCATAAGCTTGGTTGCCATCATTAAGAATAGGACTAACCGTAATGATACCACCAATCAGGAGAGCTAGACCGCATGCACTAGGTATACCCCATCGATAGAAATAAGTACTTTTACTATGAAGCGTTTTCTTAACGGAATGAGGATTTCCGCTAGAATTGATTGTAAAAGTTGATGAAGTTCTAGAGTTTGATGCTCTAACTGAAGCATCAAAAATTCTAGGTTTGCCTTTGTGTAGCATCTTGGCTCTCCTTTTGGTTATGTTTTGAGTATAATGCCCGGGCCCATTATCTATCTACACTGCGTCACTGATGCAAACAAAAATGGTGCCACGAGCTCCTACCCGCAAGCTTAACGATATTGCTACCATCGAACTTAGCGGACTCCTGGCACCACTTAAACGTTCCATGATAGATAAAATAATATATTTGTTAAGCCTGCGGGTAGGATTTTTATACACTATTATTATAGCACAAAAAATGTGAGTGCAAGGGATTTTGCGAGAAATTAGGGAGATTTGGGGCGGAATATGTAGTGATGGGCGGAGATAGATTGTGCTAGGCCGGAGGCGTGATTGACATAAATGACAATCTATGGTAGAATAATAGAGATTTGTCGTGGTAACTATACGACAAGTACTTTATGGAAATGAGGATGAGAAAAATGGAACTGTGTATTCCGCGGGGGCATTTGGTGGTACTGGCTGGCCCGTCGTGTGCGGGCAAGACTACTTTGGCAAGGAAAATGTGCCTGGAGGCGCCGACTCGGTTGACGAAGGTGGTGGCGGCCGATACTACGCTACCGAAGGCGATGGCGAACGTCGGCAACGGAGCGGAAGGCGTGATAGGGCGATGGCTAGCGGATTGTGCTGACCAGATAAGCCAGGCGTATAAAAGTGGGGCGTTTGTGGCGTTCGATTTTCCCTGTAGCACAATGGGAAATACGAAGTTTGTGCTGGAAATGACGCATATGATGGGGGTGCAAGCGCCGGTGACGCTGGTGAAGGTGTATCCGGACTATGCGCTGCATAGGGAGTTTGCGGAGCGCCGGGGCCAGCTGACGACGATGAATGAGCGCCTGTTAAAGATGCAGTATGACGGGTTTGCTGAGGTGGCAAATGCTTCGATGCGCAAGGAGCTGCCGTGGATAGTGAATGAGTATCTGGTGACGGATCCGCGGGAGGTGAAGCTGAAGTTTGTGGCATGACGTGATTCTCTAGTCCTCGAAAGGCGGCCCGGGTGGGTCGCCTTTTTG
>CAYUDH010000062.1:0-2992 GCA_964443595.1 uncultured Candidatus Saccharibacteria bacterium | reverse complement strand
TATTATGCCCTTATAGGGCTGAGCAAACCACCCCTTAGAGGGGTGGTTTTGATTGCGAAAGCTATTTGTTGCGCCGATCGCGGGCTCGCTTAATTAATCCAGACAGGGGTATCATGATAATGACGAACGGCAGCATATAGCAAAAGATTGCAGTACGCAGTTTGAAATCCGCTACAATCCAGCTCCAGAACTTACCGAGTAACCCGCTGTCGCTATCGGCATCAGGCTCCGTCATTTCAGAACGGCTATCATCTGCATCGGACTGTTCGTTGCCAACAACTACGCGATTATTATCACCATTAATAATGACGTTGCCATCCGCAGCAGGCTGATGAACGCGGTTGTTATCGCCATGTATGATGACCCCCGCCTGTGCTGTCTGAGAAGTCGGTGTAGACTCTGACGCTAGTGGACTTTGGTCCAAAGGATCATCTTTTGGACCCACAGGGTAGTCCTCGTTACCGGGTATTACCTCTTGGACGTCAACCGAAGGCTGCGGGTCATCAGGCGCCACATCGGGCTGCGAAGGGTTCGCTTCGGGTGGTGTCTGTTGCGAACCGCCAGACTGCATGCTCTCAGTCCACTGCCAGAATTGGTCCTGCTGGTCTTGATTCCAGCTCGAGATGGCATCCTGGGCGTTGTGCAGGCCGTCTTTGGCCTTGTCGATCACCACGGGCGCCTTCTCCTTCGCGGACTGGTATAACTCGCTACCCTTGTCCTTGGCGGCATCCCAGACTTCTGGTGCTTTTTCCTTCGCGGACTGGTACATCTCGCCAGCCTTATCGGCGATTTCTGGAGCTTTTTCTCGGGCAGTCTGCCAGAGGCCAGAAAACTGGTCGCCTAGTGACGGTTTGCTTTCGGCTGCAGCGGCCGGAATGGTCAGAAGCGCCAGTATCACGGTCAGAATTAGCATTTTTCGCATTTTAATGTACATTGATTAGCCCCATTTCAAAGTGTTATACTTCTATTATACCACACTTTGCTCAAAAAAGCAATACCATCTTGCTAAAAAGCGCCCAGAAACTCGCAAAATCTCCTGAAAAAGTAGTTGCATCGGCCAAAATTATGGTATAATGGAAGTGTATAAATCCTAATACAGTACGCAAATTCGTTAATTATTTATTTCACTAAGCTTCGAGAACTTAAATGGTGTCATAGGTGCATCATGTCTCGAAACTTCGGTTCACGTTACGTGCTGTATTAGGAGCCTATGGCACCATTTTTGTTTGCATCCGTGACGCAGTGTAAATAATCTTGGTGCCCGGGCATTATACTCAAACCACATATAACCAAAAAGGAGAGCCAAGATGCTACACAAAGGCAAACCTAGAATTTTTGATGCTTCAGGTAGAGCATCAAACTCTAGAACTTCATCAACTTTTACAATCGGTAAGAATCCTCATCTTACCAAACATAAGCTTCATAGTAAAAGTACTTATTTCTACCGATGGGGTTCTAGAGCTAGTGAGAGTAAAACCTCTTCACTAAGCTATCTTGTGCCTAGTGTCTGCGCTTTGGCTCTCCTGATTGGTAGTATCATGGCAATTAACCCAGATGTTAATCGAGTTTACGCCGATGGCGAAGAGGATGGTGTGTCCACGAGGGCAGCGGATTCTTCGATTGCGCTAGCTTTTGATGGTACACCGAGCTTTACCGAGGAAGCAAAAGCCGATGAAGTAGCCTATATTACTAATACATTCACGGTAACCGCTAAGAAACAAGCTAAGTTTACTCTACAAATGACAGCGATGAACGGCTCGGGCACTAATCTACATGGTAAAGAAAACACATCAGCCACTATTGGTGGTGTAGGAGAGAACGTATCCCCAGCCAACTTCCCAAAGAATACATGGGGTTATGCTCTAACTAATAATACTGGTGCTGATCAGCTTACTACGGCACAAGGCTTAGACTATAGCTCGATGCCAGCCTATGGTACACCGAAGAATGTCATTACAGAAAACTTAACTGGCGCGGAGAGCGAAACTAAAAGCTACCTTCTCGCTTTTGCTGCAAAGATTGGCAGTGACTCGCCAGCCGATCATTATATTGGCAACTTCTTGCTTTCCATACTAGGCGATCAATTTGACCCGGCAACCTATGCACTAACCTATGACGGTAATGGCGATAATGTTACTAACGTTCCATCCCCGGATACTTACCAAGAAACCAGCGTTACTACTTCACATACTTTTACTATCTCTGCTACTCGGCCTACTCGTACGGGCTATACATTCTTAGGATGGGCAGAGAGTAGTGGCGCAGCCACAGCGTCACATCAGCCAGGTGGCACCATCACCGTCCAGAAGGCCAATTTGAACAAGACATTGTATGCAGTTTGGCAAGCTGACAAGACTCTATCTGACATCACTACTATGCAAGAAGTTACAACTGCCATATGTAGTGCTACGCCAGAAGGGGCTGAGGTTAAGCTTAAAGATACTCGTGACAGTAAAACATATTCCGTCACTAGACTTAAAGATGGTAACTGTTGGATGACGCAAAACCTAGCCAATTCCTCATACGCCAGAAAAGTAGATAGCACCTACGGTGGTTATTACACCTATACTAATGCCATCACTGCCTGTCTTAATATCACTGGATGGGAGCTTCCACCAAAAGATGCCTATTATAATCTCGTCAGTATTTACAATATAGGAAGCGACGGTAGCAAGTTAGCGGCGAGCCCATTTAACTTTCAGTATGGAGGTTTTCTCTCCGATAATTTACCGAACTTTACTAGCTACAGTGCCTATTACGTGTCCTCTACGCCTAGCTATAGCAACAATTTCTTCATTTTCAATTTCGGTAAAAGCAGTATCTCTTCTCCTTCCTTCTCCAGCAGTAATATTGACGACGGTTATGCACATGCTTACTCCGTCCGCTGTGTCGCCAAATAGCCCCATCTAGCTTTCTATCTGGCGCCTCGTAAACATCAATCAGGCTGGGCGAGGACGATTCTTTAGATGAGGCCTCGTCCACCCAGAGGCGA
>CAYUDH010000061.1:0-3115 GCA_964443595.1 uncultured Candidatus Saccharibacteria bacterium | reverse complement strand
AAGTTTTTCTTTCATATTTCCTCTTTCCGCCAATTCAACTGCCACACCCTACAAAAACCTCAAAAGTACCGAGCAGCCCGTGCTCTTATCTTAGTCTAGCATAAACCAACAAAATCTTTCTAAAACCATTTTTGATTTTATACCGCTAGTGCTTGTAACTCTCTGCCAAAATGTGCTACAGCATAAGCGTTTTGCTAACTAATCTAACTCTGCCCCTTTCGCCATCAGCCCTTCTTCGATTTGATTGACGCGACCGAGAAGCGACCAACCGGTTTTCTGCAAGACTAGCTTAAGGGTAGCTAGATTCCAGGCTGCGCCTTTGGCTTTGCAGGCTTGATGCATCTCCCTTAACTCCTTGCTTAAAGCCGGGATCATCATGAGCGCTACGGACACCAAGATTCGCACTTCTTGCGGGCCGATGCCGATTGCCTGTAGCGGAGTGCAGATTTTGGCGAGGATTTCCGCGACTTCGGTGACGGTCATTTGGGCGGAGTAGATCATGGTGGCGTTACAGACGATAGTGAGTTTCAGCCCCAGCCAGAGTGCCGCTTGCCAGCTGTCCAGCCACCAGTTGAAAACTACCGTCAGCAGTACGAGGGGCAAGACACGCGCAGTGCCACGGCAGATTTTGGCAACTCGCCAAAAGTCCTGGCAACATACGGCTGCGCCCCAGCCCAGATTGATTACTACTCCTAGCAATACCCACCAATTGTTCGGCAGGAAAAATACCGCCGTAATATAGGTGATAAAGGTTAGGAATTTAACGATTTGCATGTGTCGCCGCCTTAAGGTTCTGCGCCAATTCGGCCGCCGTCCAGTCGGTCAGCTTAATCTTGATTCCCCGCTGGTCTAATTCGCGCACCACTTGCAACAGAGTTGGCTGGTGAATGCCATATTTTTGCAGCAAGGGCGCTTTCTTGACCAGTTCGGCGCGTTTAATCTCGGCGGCAATTTTCCCTTGCGCCAAGATTAAAGTCCGGTCGGCCAGCAGTATTTCGTCGGCCAAATTGGTAATGCAAACGATAGTATAGCCTTGCCGTTTGAGGCGGCGGATGATCTGGTAAATCTCCTCCTTGCCTTGGCTGTCAATCATCGTAGTTGGCTCGTCGAGAATCAGATATTTGGGTTGGCGGGCGAGCGCTTCAGCGATAACGATGCGCTGTTTCTGGCCCAGCGAAAGACTATAGAGGTCTCGCGTGCGGAATTCGCTCATTCCTACCATCCGTAGAGCCTCCGTGATACGCTGGTCTTTTTCCGCCAGGCTTAGATCTTGCAGAGCGAAGCCAATCTCATCATCAATACGGTTAAAAATAATCTGGTTCTCTGGGTTCTGGAAGACAATGCCTATATCTTTTGATAATTGATTATGCTTTTTGTCAAATGTATTTTTATCTATTTTTATGCTTCCGGTCTGCATTTTGAGAATCCCGGCGATTAGCCGCCCGATAGTCGATTTGCCCGAGCCATTCTGACCGACTAAGGCGACTACTTCCCCATCCGCCACTGTAAAATCAATTCCGGCAAGGGTCGGCTCGGAATTACCCCGATAGCGGTATGCTAGACCAGAAATTTGAATCATCTAAGCCTCGGTTGCGACAGGTTCTGACTGCTCGGGCTCGACCACATCATCGCGCATATACTTATTGAAGGGTGCACGCAAGGCCTTTTCCAGCGCCAAGAACACCACCACATGGATTGGTACCATGACTAGTTGCTTAACAATTCTCGTGCCAAGTAGTGGCCAGAAGGCTTTGCCGGCAGTGATGCTAGCCCAGAGGGTGTTCAGCCCCATGTTCACGACGACTGCGACTAGCAGCGTAGCGATAATGGCGCGAACGACGAGCTGCTTTTGCGAGAGCGAATTCTCGGTCTTTTGATACAGAAATGCACTATAGATAAACGCCGAAACTACCGTGCTGACGGTGTAGCCGATGAAAAACGCCCCGGTCGGGAAAAGCGTGGCGCCGATGAGGTCGCCCAGGAGGTTTAGCAAGATAGTCCACTTAGGCCCCAGCCAGGTAGCGCAAAGCATGGTTGACACGAAGGCAAAGCTGATTTTCATCAGAGGCGTCTTGATTGACAAGAATCTGGATAAGACTACTAGCAGCGCCAGCAGCACGGCGGTGAGGATGATTTTTTTGGATTTTTTCATGATAAACTCCTTTCTCTGTCCGCCTAAAGAAAGGAGTTGTCATCTCAGCAATCTTGATTAGCGGAATGCGAACATTGATTAGCGAAACTGCCAGTATGTTGTAGTTTTCACAACAATTCTATGATTGACGTTTCTTGCCTCGGCAACAACTTCCCGTCTGTCGAGTCTTGACTATCAATATTCTACTCTAATATACTAAGCTTAGTATAGCACAGTTTGGGACAGTGTGGGAACTTTTTGCGGACTGAAGGTCTTTCGTGCTATACTGAGTATTCTCTAGACTACTGCAATCCTACACTTCTCCGGCACATATCCCGTAAGACCCCGGCTTGAAGACTGGATAAAGAGTAATGGTTGGGTGATTCCTAGTGAGAGTAATCGTGTCACCGGCAGCATAATCTATGGACGTACTAGAAGTAGGGCTAGGTATAATCCGAGTTGTCGACCAGCCTATAGGCGGATTACTAGTAGTGTAGCAATACGATAAACCGCCATAGCCTGCTGCTTTAAAGGTATAGGTATCTGCGGTGCTAGTAGCTTCTTGCTTTTGCGGAAGGGTACCGAGAATATTGCCATCGTTAAGGCTTGCATAGGTGACGCTGTAGACAACCGGAGTGTCCGCCTTCCAGATAGCATAGATAGTCTTATTTGCATCCATAGAGATTGTATTGCCAGCTAAATATTTGGAGTCGGCAGTCGTAGCGGTATTACTATCGGCCCAACCTAGGAAAGTAAATCCTTCTCGGCTTGGTGTACTGCTAGATATAGTGATGTCACAATTAGCACCGACACTGGCCTGAGTGCAGCTTGTTGTTGCCGGGGGATTAGTGCCGTTGTTGGCATCATAGGTTAAAGTATAAGTCTTTGGGTTGAAGGCATTACCCACTACAGAAAGAAGGAAGTTACCAATGTAGTGGTCAGCTGGAGAATCGGTGCCGATTTTAGCGGCAAAAGCTAATAGAT
>CAYUDH010000060.1:0-3519 GCA_964443595.1 uncultured Candidatus Saccharibacteria bacterium | reverse complement strand
GCACAGATACTTCTGCTACATATCAGCCAAACGCTAGCATTACCGTAGACAAAACTGCTCCGACCAAGACGCTGTATGCGGTGTGGAAACAAGACTTACCCTTTGATGGTATCACTAGAATGGATAAAATGACGAGTACTATCTGTGCTAACGCAGAAATTGGTGAAACCGCTCAGCTCATAGATGACCGTGATGGTAATACTAAGAAATATTGGGTCACTAAGCTTAAAGGTGATACGGCTGGTACTAAGTCTAAAGGCGAATGTTGGATGACGCAAAACCTAGACTATGATGGCGGTGGTACGGAGATTACTGATTTAGTGGAATGGAAGGTGGATGCCAGTGTTGCTAGTGGAGTGCGTGCTTATTATGATCCAGGAGAGTTCTATTACGCGAGTGGTGAAACTAAAACCAGTATTACGTCGTCTACGAGCGCACAGGAATTGCATTATCATATTGGTAATTATTATACTTTTCATGCTGCAATTAATAGCATATGTCCATCGGGTTGGCAGCTCCCTTTTAGTAATGTTGATAGTAGCAGTTAAACTAAATCTTTTGATGCGCTTGTAAGTGCTTATGATTTTTCGAGATATGATGTAGCAAAGATGCTTGCGGGTCCGACTTATCTTGTATATGGAGGATTTATTTCTGAAGGGGAGCTATTTAATGCCGGTGGAGGTGGGTATTACTGGTCATCATCATTGTATGAATATGACCCTGGTCATCGGGCTTATTATCTTTTGTTGCGTGCTGACAATACTCTTAATTCATCTGCCAATAATAATTTTGAATATGGTCAAAGTGTTCGCTGTGTGGCGAAGTAGATAGTAGCGCAAAAACCATAATCCCCTGGCGGCATGGCTGGGGGATTTTGGCGGGGTGAGGTTTAGTGAAGAGTGGCGCTTTGATGGGTGTGAAGTCGTGAGGCTACTAGCGTGGGGCTATTGGGTAAGGTGGGATAGGGGTGCAGCGTCTGCGATGCGGTATTTGCCAATTTGGGTGCGGCGGAGGGCGGTGAGGTAGCCGCCGGTGCCGAGGGCGCGGCCGATGTCTTCCCCGAGGGCGCGGATGTAGGTGCCGCTAGAAACTTGGCAGCGGAGGGTGAGTTCTGGCCAGGTGTAGTCGAGGATTTCTAACTCGTAGATATGAATTTTGCGGGTAGGCATCTCGACGGTTTTGCCGGCACGGGCGAGTTTGTAGGCTCGTTCCCCGTTGATTTTGACGGCGGAGAAATTGGGGACGCGCTGTTCGGTTTCTCCAAGGAACTTTTCCACAACTTTTTCCACAGTGGCGCGAGTGGGTACCGAACAATGTTCGGTCGGGGTGATTATTCCCTCGGGATCACCGGTGGTGGAGGTAGCGCCGAGGTGGATAGTAGTAATATATTCTTTGTCAAGCTTGAGGAATTCGCCGGCGCGTTTGGTTCCCCGGCCGATGAGCAAAATAAGTAAGCCAGTAGCGAAAGGGTCGAGCGTGCCAGCGTGACCGACTTTGACTTTTTTGCGCTTCTGGCGGGTGGGGCCATCTTTGCCTTTGACAGTGACAAAACCAGCTTGGTCAGAGAGATGGCGCCGAACCTGAGCGACGACGCCAAAAGAACTGATGTCAGCTGGTTTATCAACTAATAAAATCTCATTGTCCGCAACTAGCGGAGTATCGGTGTTCATGGTACAACTATAGCAGATTTGATAAGAAATGCAACTTTGCGTGAGCTAAGCCTGGGGTGGCATTTGGACGGGTGGGAGGACGGGTGGCATGATATTATTGACATCGGTACCAGGGGCGGGTGGAGGTGGCAGGACGGGCGCATCGGCAGGGTTAGCGACTGGCTCCATGGGGTTCACAGGTGATTGAGGTGCGGCTGGATTAGGAGTATCAGGGGTGCTAGGAGGAGCGCTTTCGCCGGAAAGGGCGGCTTCCATCATCTCGGCGTAGTTTTTCTGAGGCTTAGGAGTGTGAGCCGGAGGGGTGAGATTGGGGCCGACTTGCTTAGCGGCGGGTGGAGTAGGAACTCCGGTAATCAGGCTGTGAGTGGACTCGGGGGCGGGAGTGTTAGGAAGCTGCATCTGGGTAGGGTCAGGAGCGGGCGCGGTAGGTGTAGATGGAAGATTGGGGATTTGCATTTGAGCAGGGTTGGGGGCAGTAGAAGCTGGAGCCGCAGGGGTAGGAACGGGAGTGGGGTTAGGAGTAGCGACAGGCGGAACTGGGGTAGGGTTAGGAATCTGCATTTGGCTGGGGTTGACAGGGCTTGGGATTTGCATTTGAGCAGGGTTGGTAGGTGCGGCATTAGCGGGCTGAGGAGCGGCGCCGGGGATGATGGGCTGGACGATGACGCTCTCGGGAGTGACATTATTAGTACCATCAATCATGGCTGTAGGATTGGGGTTGGCGCTCATGTTAAGATTGGGGGCCATCTGAGCGGCTGGGTTAGCGTAAGGATTGACCGGAGGAGTGTTAGGCTCTTCGTGGTCAATGGTGAGATTGGAGTGGTTGACTTCGGCAGGCTTTTCTGCGTTGGGCTGAGGACCGTAGCTATAATTTTCTTCATTGTGAATGATTTCGTTGGTGCTGATGTTTGAAGTGATGAGCTGCTGGTCGGCGCCCATGGACATGAGCTTGGAAGCGATGCCGAGAGTGTCGGGATTAGTACGGTCATTGGAAAAGCGCTCGGTAGCGGCGACGATGCCAGCGAGTAAAGTAGTGGCAACGTCGTGATCGAGCTCCTTTTCGTCAGGATCCTGAATGGCAAAGACGAGATTAGTAATCATTTCGCAGAGAGAGCTGGCAACGGGGTTGCTCCATTCGATTTCGCCGAAACGGCCTGGTTCCCCGGCGGTGATATTGACGACTGAGGCGTCGCGCATGATGCGGCCGTGCTCTTTGAGGGCGTAGTCGAGATTGTTAGAAGACGAAACATTGATGGCGATAACGAAATCCACATTGAAATCGCCACGGGAGAAAACAAGATCGTCGCTGGTGATGATGGTTTTGTACGGCGTGATGAAAATCTTGACGAAGTCGCCTTCGAGCTTGTAGCGGAGATGGTCGGCTTTGTCTTTGTCGAGCGCGATGATGAAATCTTGGAGGCTATCGGTGTTGGTTTCGAAAGTTTCGGCGGGCTGTAAGAAAGCGAGGCTGTCGGGAATGCGGCCGGAGTAGACGGCGGTGGTGTGCTTTTGCATGCCGTCGAGGAACATAGTGAGGCCGAGGGCGGCGGCAATTTCGTCGATGGAAGGCGAGCGAGAAAGGACAACGAGGATGTTCTCGGAGCTTTTGATTTTGTCGACGACTTTTTTGATAAAATCGCCCTGAGCAGCCTGGCTAACAGCGGTGTTGGCGGCTGCAGCGGGGTCAGAGCTAGGTTGTGGATTATTGTTTTTGTCTTGCATGTTTGTATTTTGTGAATTAATTATCTCAATTGTAGCACACATGGGTGGAAAAGTCAAGATGGATTAGGCAGATGGGCTCATTTAAACAATTTAGAACAACCACATAATTTAAGGTAGTTATTTACAT
>CAYUDH010000059.1:0-3551 GCA_964443595.1 uncultured Candidatus Saccharibacteria bacterium | reverse complement strand
GGGTTATTGTTCTGCGCGCTAATGCGCCCAGAACTGGCTAAAGCCGCTACACAAAACACCCCTCCTAGGAGGGGTGTTTCCCATAGTGCGTATAGACTTAGGCGCGGACAAAACGCGCGAAAATCTAGCCAATCGTCTAGGCGCGGGCGAAGTGCGCGAAGGCACGGTTGGCTTCGGCCATGCGGTGACAATCTTCCTTTTTCTTGAAGGCAGCACCGGTTTCGTTGTAGGCATCGACAATCTCGGCCTCGAGGCGCTTGGCATACGGCATACCCTGGCGAGCACGCGCAGCCTGGACCAGCCAAGAGAAAGCGAAATGCTGCTGACGGTGACCGCTAATTGGGAACGGAATCTGATAGTTAGCACCACCGACACGGCGAGATTTGACCTCGAAATCCGGCGAAACATTAGCCAGAGCCTTCTCAAAGACGGCCACTGGGTCTTCACTCTTGAGCTTCTTCGCGGCGCCCTCGAGGGCGGCGTAGACAGCCCGCTCGGCAGCTTGCTTCTTGCCGTCAAGCATGGATTTGTTGATTAATCTTTGGACTAAAACACTCTGATATTTGCGATCTGGAGTGGCTTTGCGTTGGAGAGATTTAGTAACTTTGCGTGGCATGATTATTCTCCCTTCTTAGCGCCGTATTTAGAACGGCCTTGTTTACGACCCTGGACGCCTTGCAAATCTAGCGTACCGCGGACGATATGATAGCGGACACCCGGAAGATCGGGCACGCGACCACCGCGGACCAGCACGACGGCGTGCTCCTGTAGATTGTGACCCTCGCCACCAATGTAGGCCCAGACTTCCTGGCCGTTGGTCAAGCGGACACGAGCGACTTTGCGCAACGCAGAGTTTGGCTTCTTTGGGGTCTTAGTAGTGACCTTGAGACAGACGCCACGTTTGAGCGGCGCAGCCTGCTCGTAACGGCGAGTCTTAAGCGTATTAATAATAGAGCCGAGTGCTGGCGCCTTGGACTTAGAGGCGGCCTTTTTGCGCGGCTTACGAATCAACTGATTGATAGTTGGCACGATTTAATTCCCTTTTTAACTTGATATTTGGCCAGTCGGCTACAGCAATCGCCTCTTGGCCTGAAACTCTATGCATTATTATACTCTAGTTGGTTGGAAAATGCAAGAAGTTTACGGGTGCAGAGGGCGGTTTATTTAGCGACCGTCTGCTCGCGAAATTATGATACAATATTAGTATATGAGTATAGAAAATGACGCTACCCTGGAGTTTTATGCCAAGCATGCGGACTTGTACCAGCAGCGCAACGCGCAAGATTATACTACGGCGCAAGGCCTAAAAGACGATGAAGTTCATAGTAGGTATATCTTGGAATCTCTAGAAGGTTTGCCCAAGGAGGCGAGATTATTTGAGGTAGGCTCAGGGTGCGGTAGGGATGCTGCGCTAATCCGCGCTAGAGGTTATCAGGTTCAAACATCTGATGCGGTAGAAAGTTTCTTGGATATTCTGAAGGAGAATGGCTTTGCCCCGATAAAGTTCAACTTAATCAGCGATACTTTTCCTGACCAATATGATTATATACTGGCGAACGCCGTTTTGGTGCATTTTACGAAGGATGAGTGTAGGGAGGTGCTGCGTAAAGTATATAATGCGCTAAATCCGGGCGGAATCTTTGCCTTTTCCCTAAAACAGTACGTCGAAAACGCGCCGGAATGGAAATCTAATATCCCTGGGTCCGACTCGAAGCGTTATTTTAGCTATTGGAAGCCGGAGGAGATAGAGGCGGAGCTAAAGCTAGCTGGGTTCAAGATAAAGAAAATCCAGCAAGACGAGGGGATGCGGGCTAATTGGCTGAATATAATTGCGCAAAAATAGGCAGAATCCTACTAAAATAAGCCAAAAGCGGCATAACTATTGACTTTTTGGGGAATCTGTGCTATAATGGAGATAGAGGGTGTAGTGAGATTTAGCTTGCGCGCTCTTGTATCTTTAGTAAAGGAGAAGTAGGTATGTCGGTAATTCCAGAGAGAGCGATCCTTGCGGAGGACCTGCAGGACTTGAGTGGGCTCACGATTGAGTCGGTCTTGGCGGACCCAGAGAAATTTCCTGAGGCACTGAGGAGATTTGACACCCTTCCAGTGTTGAAGTACGAGCAACTGATTATCCACGGCTTTAAACGGCCGCTGACCAGAGGAGAGATCCACGATCATCCGTTGATCTTACTATTGCATGACTTCCGGCACTTGCTCTGCCACGGCAACCGTGGTGACCGAGCAACCCGTGCCAAAAAGGAACAGGCTGAAGACGGCAAGGCATACGAAAACAGCTACTGCCGGGTCGGCGTCTGTTATCTGCCTACGCAGGACCAGACTACCTTCGATCTGAAGATAAGGTTTGCCATCAGCGTGGAGCCGCAGCCGGTCTTAACGAGTTACGACGGCACGGTGATACGGCAAATGACTAATGACGAGATCGCGGACGTGGTGACCAGATACACCGAGGATTACATCAAGGAGGCCAGAGCAATGATTGGCGGCAACGTCACGAATTGCAGCATTGATGTGGTTAACGTCCTCGAGGGCGAAACCGAAGCCTAAGCCAACTTCTCCACTGACCGCCCCAGCAATGGGGCGGTTTTTCATGGCAGATGATTTTTCGTGGGTGGCGAGGTGGTGATGGGTGATTGGGGAGGTGGATGGTTTTTGGGCGAGGTACTGATGGGATTTTTGGGTTTGATTACGGGCTGGTTTGGGGCGCGATTTTGGCAAGAAAAGTACTTGTGCAAATGTGGTGGGTGGTATATAATGAGGGTGTATAAATCTGACATAACAAAATCGGCAAATCGTTATTTGATTGTTCATATAGAGCGCTTAAATGGTGTCATGAGTACATCAGCTTTATATGAGCCTAGCTTATTGTCGAGTTGTTGTGTCAGAGCTCATGGCACCATTTTTGTTTACATCGGTGACGCAGTGTAGATGGACTTGGTGCCAGGGCTTTTTATACCCTAAAAACAACCAAAAAGGAGGGCCAATGCCACAATGCACAGGACACGCAAGAGCTAGGAGGAAAAAGCTCTTCGCTAGAATCTCATCAACTTTTATTAAAAATAAACCTAGTTCTAATAGTAGCATCTTAGAATCAGGTAAAATGCTTCATAGTAAAAGTACTTATTTCTACCGATGGGGTTCTAGGGCTAGTACGTTTGGTGTTGGCGACCACGATGACCTTTTGGTTGGTCACAATTCCGCTAACAGGCTCCGGTGGACCTCTGCTCATTGTGAGCAAGCTGTATCTTGCAAGAAGCCCAATCTCACAATTCGCACCCGGTCCAGCCTGGAAAAGAGCCTTTATAGCGGAATTGCTGACCAAGCTGATGGTGGCTTATCAACTCATGGAATTGCTGGTCGCCGGAAATCTATCCGTGCAAATCGCACCCGGCGCAGCCTGGATAAGAGCCTTTATAGCGGAATGACTGAGCGGAAGGGGCTAGCTCGTTCATTTAGCTACCTTGTTCCTAGTGTCTGCACTTTGGCTCTCCTACTTGGTGGTATAGTAGCTATTAATCCTAGTACTAACCAGG
>CAYUDH010000058.1:0-3856 GCA_964443595.1 uncultured Candidatus Saccharibacteria bacterium | reverse complement strand
TTTGATGCGCAATGTATAGCAATATATATTGTAGCTAGGTCGGTCGTAATTGTGGTAATTAAGCTTATATCACAATGTAGCTCGCAAGAGATGCGACTTTAAGCTTTGACTGAGATGAATGATTGCACAACTAAGTTGTTAAACCAAAGCCACCCGAGAGGGTGGTATTTTGGTGGAAATTTTAAGATTGGAAATAAACCTAAATAGAGGTATAATAGGAGTAGTTATGGTGGGGTAAGGAACCTTAAATCTTGATTTGGTTGATTGGGCAGAAATATCATCATAAGGAGGTGATAAAATGGTCGGCAGCGGGCCGGACTGGTGGAATTGTAACACGCCAGAGGATAATATACTGATGCAATTGGTTGAGATAGCGAAGAAATTGGTCCACCTACCACAACTAGAGGAAATTCCGGAGAAACAGAGGCGGAGCTTAGCGGGGAACTGCGTGACTTATTTCGGCTCGTTTGAAGGGGCGCGAAAGAAGGCAGCAAAGCTATTGTATGGGCATGTGGATTTGACGTGCCCAGGCGATTTGCTGCCGAGTGAGGCAAGACTTTCCCCGGTGGAGCAGGAGGAAATCCGTGAGCGACGGCGAAGTTATTACCAGGAAATGTTGAAGAAGCTGAGCGAGCCGGATGCTCTGGCGAAAATGCGACGAGAACGGGCAGAGGAAGAAAAACGACGAAAATATCAGAAGGAAACCGCGGGCTATACAGTGCGCCAGATTCCAATCCAGACGCGTCGGGAGATGCGAGAGGTGATTGGTGAGGAGGAGTTACTTAGGGAAGCTAAATCTACGAGTGGGTTGTTTGCGCGGAGGCCGGAAAAACAGAAGCCGGCGACCGAGGGGGCGAAATCACAGAAAGAGGTGAGGCTTGCGGATAATGCCTCTATGCCGGAACTGAAGAAACAGAAAACGATAGCGAGGAAGAGGAGAGTGACGTCTTTCCGGGAGCAGTGGGAGAAAAGCTCATTGAATCCAGCCAATCATCCGAAAACGACAACTGGGCGGCCGGCGCCAAGTGCAAAGATGGACTCACAGGGGCTGGCCGATCATCCGAAATCGGCGCCGGAGCAATCGCCATTGAACGTGCGGCTGTCGGCTGATTGTTCAAAAACGGTACATGAGCAACCGCCACCGAACGTACGGGAGTGCCCGCATGAGCAAGCTGATCATCTGGAACTAGCGCCGGAGCAATTGGTGCAACCGCTGGCAGAGTTATTGATGCAGCAGCTACAGGGCGCAACAATCACGATAGAAGGCGGTAATGATGAAATGAACTGGTGGGATTGGAACGCGGAGATGTTGAAGCAGCTAAAAGACGCAGCAATCATGATAGAAGGGGGTAGTGATGAAATGGCTAGACCGAAAATAACGATGGAAACGATTTTAAACGCACTGTCGGGGATGGTGGACCACTATGGACATCTGCCAACGGGATTGGAGATGGCGGAATACTCGAATACGCATGAAGATGAGTATATCCCGGGTTTGAGGGTGATGAGCAGGAGTCTGGGTCCGAAGGATACCTGGATGGCGCAGCTGGAGGAATATCTGCGGAGCAAGAGGCCGGAGCCGAGTGGTGCGCCAGGGGATTCTCCGGATGGTGGGCTGAGCGGGCCAGCGTCTGATTCGCCGGGTGGTGCGTCGCCTGATTCAATGCCTGGCGGAGAAGCGGCTGGTGGGTCGGGGGCTACTCCCGGGTCAGAGCCAGAGCCGGAGGATGATACGAAGACTTATCACGGTGCGGATGGTTTGGATTTGCTGGTGCCGTCGGCAAAAGTGGTAGCGCTGGATCTGAACCTGCAGAGCGTGCAGCTGAATTTCCGGCTGAACGGCCAGGACTATACGATGCGTTTGCGGTTTGGTGAAAGTTGACCAATGGTCATTTTTTGAACAATAATTTTGTACAAAAACGGTATATACAGATGACAGAAAGGACTGACCAACGGTCATTTTATCAAGAAATCAAGACTTAGAATCCCTCGAGCGATAGGCTTGGGGGATTTTTTATATTATTCTTAGAAAAAGTAGTATAATAAGAGGTATGGAACCTTTAGCAAAACAAACAGATACCAGAAATCTTCAGGATGAGTACAAAGGTTGGTCAAATGAACAAGTTTTTGATGCGCTTGAACAAAATCGTAATCCGCTAGAGGTGGCGATAGAGAACGTAGAGCATGATTTTAACGCGGGGACGATAGTGCGGAGTGCAAATAATTTTAACGTGGCAAAGGTGCATATTATCGGGAGGAAAAAGTATAATCGGCGTGGGGCGATGTGTACAGACAAATATCTAGAGGTGGTGCATTGGCCGAGTTTAGAGGAGTTCGTGGCGGACCAGAGGGGGCGTGGTAGGGAATTGGTGGCGATAGAGAATCACGTGGAGCGAGCGAAACCGCTGGCGGAGAAGCGGTTTGCGGCGAAGACGACGCTGATGTTTGGTAGCGAGGGGAATGGGCTGAGTGCGGCAGCGATAGAGGCGGCGGATGATGTGCGGGAAATAGAGGGGTTTGGTTCGACGAGATCGGTGAATGTAGGGGTGGCGGCAGGTATCGCGATGTATGAATGGGTGAGGCAATGTGCGCTAAACGGGTGAAAAAGTCGGTAGACTCGCTGGTGAAGCCGGTGGAGAAGGAGCCGGGAGCTGCCCCCGACTTGCCAGAGGGGGAGCGGATTTTGGCGCCGTCAAAAGAGAAGCTGAAAAAGCCGCGGGAGGTGGAGGAGGAGATTCCGGAGGCAATTGGCAAAAAACGCCATAAGATGACGCCATGGTTGTGGTGGGCGGCGGCGATGCTGGCTACAGCGATTTTATTGGTGAGCGGGGTGACGATTGTGAATGGTTGGCGAAATAGGGATATAGCGCGGGAGCTGGGCGAAAGCAGTGATAGCGGAACTGGACTGCCAGAGGAGGAGCTGCCAGAGGAAAAACCGGATTCTGAGCAGCCGGAAACTGAGCCTGCTACGGAGCCGAAAGAGCCGGAGAAAGAGAAGCCGGCAGAAGAGACGGGAGTTACTCCCGAGCCGCCGAAGAAGGAGGAGCCTTTGCAGCCGATTGCGCCGCGACCAGAAACGCCAAGTGAGGGCGCTACGACGGGGAAGAAACTGATTGCGCTGACCTTTGATGATGGGCCGTCACCCTATACGACGCCACGGCTACTAGATATTCTAAAGGGGCGGGATGTGAAGGCGACATTCTTCGTGCTGGGGACGATGGCACAGAAGTCGCCGGAGATTCTGCGGAGGGAAGCGAACGATGGTCATGAGGTGGCGAGCCACACGATGTATCATAATCAGTTGACGCTGCTATCGGCGAGCCAGATTAGGGCGGAGGCGGTGGAGATGGATCGAATTTTTACGGAGATTCTAGGGACGCGGCCACCCTTTACGCGGCCACCGT
This sequence comes from uncultured Candidatus Saccharibacteria bacterium, assembly GCA_964443595.1. Lineage (GTDB taxonomy): Bacteria > Patescibacteriota > Saccharimonadia > Saccharimonadales > Saccharimonadaceae > Nanosyncoccus. The sequence goes on along the minus strand of CAYUDH010000058.1, from coordinate 452 downwards.
ACGGGGCTTTTAACATGGCGGTGGGGGAAGCGCTGGGGCAGCCGGCGATACTGTGGTCGATAGACCCGAGGGATTGGGCGGATCGGAATGCGTCGGTAGTTTGCTCGCGGGTGACAGGGGCGGCGCGGGATGGAGCGATTATTTTGGTGCATGATATTCATGCGACGACGGTGGATGCGGTGCCGTGTATTATAGATACGCTGCGGTCCTGGGGGTATGAGTTTGCGACGGTGTCGGAGCTGGCGGCGACAAAAGGGGTGAAGCTGGTGAATGGGGTGGGGTATTATGCGTTTTAGCAGTGAGATTATTATAGGGAATTGCATTTCTGGGGGCAAAAATGGCGAATTGTGACTTGATTTTTCGGAAATAGTGCGCTAAAATAGGGGAGTAGATTAACAGTTTGGGGTAATAGCTCAGCTGATTAGAGCGCCGCCTTTGCAAGGCGGAGGTCC
>CAYUDH010000057.1:0-3856 GCA_964443595.1 uncultured Candidatus Saccharibacteria bacterium | reverse complement strand
AGTTGTTTATAGTTTGCTCAGCATTTGCTACGGCAGAAATGTAGACGCTTGATTGATAATGATCTCCGGGCACATTGTTACCGAATTTGGCGGCAAAGACTAATTTATATTTATCACCGGTTGTGGCGGGCGCACTATTTTTGGCAGCTAAATAGGCAGAGTTGTTGCCGCTAGTGCCAGATGGAACTGGATTATAAGTTAAGCTAGTATTCGCTGCACTAGTATTATCACTTACGGCATAGCCCCAAGTATTATTACCAAAGTCTGCCGGTGCAGTGTTTGCACCGACCTTCCCGACGGTAGCAGCCGGATTTTTTTGTCCTACTAAGTTACCAGTACTACCACTAGGCGTACTTAAAGTTAAGTAGTATTTACTGATACCAGTACCGCCTACGGTAATAGTATTACTAAAATAGGCTACTTCACCAACCGTCACATTACCGTTAGTATTGCCGCTGTCTGATGCAATAGTTAAGTTGATAGCGGGGTCACTGGCGGTCATGATGCCGGAATCATTGCTGGTGCTATCTGCATTGCTAGCATCAAAATCTAATTCTTCGGCATAAGCTTTGCTATTATCTAAAGTTGGATTAAAGATTACTATACCACCAATCAGGAGAGCTAGACCGCAAACACTAGGTATACCCCATCGGTAGAAATAAGTACTTTTACTATGAAGCTTGTTAGTCTTGGTAAGATGAGGATTCTTACCGTTATAACTATGGGTAAAAGTTGATGAAGTTCTAGAGTGATCTGATGCTCTAACTGAAGCATCAAAAATTCTAGGTTTGCCTTTGTGTAGCATCTTGGCTCTCCTTTTTGGTTATATGTGGTTTGAGTATAATGCCCGGGCACCAAGATTATTTACACTGCGTCACGGATGCAAACAAAAATGGTGCCACGAGCTCCTATATACCAAACCCGGGTCGTTTAAATAAACGAACAAGGAAATGATACACTCCTGGCACCATGCAAGTCCTTATTCGTATGATTTAAAAATGTTAGATTTGGTATATAGGATTTATACAGTTTTATTATATATCATGGTTTGGCGAAAAACAAGGGCTTTTTGTGGTAGAAATGATAGCTAAACCTACTCGACACAATAGAGGTTATACGCTATAATGTAGATAAGGAATATTTATGAAAAAAGCGAGTTTACTTTGGGTTGACCTGGAAATGACCGGGCTCGATCCAGAAAAAGACCGGATTTTGGAGTTGGCTGCGATTGCTTCGGATTGGGATTTGAACCCGATTGCGGAGATGACGGCCGTAGTCAAGGTTGCCCCGAGCTTGATGCAAAAGCGGATGGTGGGGGAGTTTTGGGAAGAAAACGCCGAATCTAGAGATGCTTTGATGGCGCAGAACGCAAGTGGGAAATCTGCGGCGGAAGTGCAGAGCGAATTGCTGGCTTTTATGGATAAATATTTTGGTAAAGAAATTATTTTGGCGGGGAATTCGATTCACCAAGACCGGAAGTTTATCGATCGAGAGTGGCCGGAAGTTGCCAAAAGATTGCATTATCGAATGCTTGATGTGAGTGCCTGGAAAGTTTATTTTGAAAATGCGCGTGGCGAGAAGTTTATGAAACGCGAAGCGCACCGGGCATTAGATGATATACAAGGAAGTATGGAGGAATTGCAATGGTACGTCGCAAAGCTCGCAGCAAAGAACCAACCGAAGCAGAAGAAAAAGAATTAGTCGAAATTGCTCAATATGTAAAAGACATTAACGAGCTGAAAGATCGCCTGAAAGTGGCGGAGATTAGTGGCTTGGGCGAATATACGGAAGGGACGAAGCCGCTGCGGGATCGGGCGGGGCTGGATTGGTACTATTGGGCGCCGAATAAAAAGCCGTTTCTAATCATCCGAGGGAAGACGATTGAGATGCGGTGCGACCGGCATCTAAGCAAAACGCTGAAGGAAGATTATGAAACGGTGATGACGAGCCGGTATTTTGGGAGGGGCGGAATTGAAATCGTGCCGACGGGACAGCTGCAGGATGCGGAATTGGCGGATTTGATACGTTTAAGCTATAATATGACGCTGCTAGTGCGGAAGGATAAAAAATAGGGTGGTAGAAAAGATTAAGATGCCGAAGAAAACTCGATTGGCGGTGGCGTTGGCGGTGTTTTTGACGACGTCGCTCGCGGCGGTGGTTTTGAATAGTTTTGTGGTGGGGCATGGTCTTACGATGGGACGCTCAATTAGCCGATATGTGGGGTTTGAGATGTGGAGCGCGGTGATTTTCGCGCTGGGGAATTTCTTTGCGGCGGGAGCGACAGGAGCTTTCTTGTGGTGCTTGGGCGAGCTGTGGAAGATGCCGCGAGTATATTATTATTGTGTGATGCTGATGGTGCTGGGGCTGGTGTGGCTGTCGTTATGCCCGATTGGGCTGTGTGATGTGAATGGCCAAAAGAGTATGATCAGCCTGGTGCACGAGCTGTCTTCGCGGACAATGTTTATCATGATGGTGGTGACGGCGGGGCTGCTGGCGGTGCGGCCGTATGGGACGACGAGGTCGCGAGCGATTTGCGGAACTTACGTGATTTATGGTCTGGTGTGTATTGTGGGGTATTTGACGCATGGAGAATGGTTTGAATCGCGAGTTTTGATTTTTGAAACGCTGTATATTGCGGGGTTTGTAGGGATTTTGCTGGCGCAGCAGGATCGCAGGACGATTGTGGGTAGTAAGAAAGCTTAAATTACTTTTTGGTGGCTTTGGCGGATTCGGCTTCTTTGGCTTTGGCGGCGTCTTGGGCGCGGTTGAGGCGGTTCATGGCTTTGACGATGATGAAGATAGTGAAAGCGATAATGAGGAAATTGACGACGTTTTGGATGAAATTGCCATAGGCGATGTGGGCGACGGTGTCGGCGCCAAAGATATTCGGAATATCAATCGCGAGCGAGGAAAAGTCAAGACCGCCGGCGAGCAAACTAGTGATAGGCATGATAATGTCGTCGACGAGGGATTTGACAATGGCAGTGAAAGCGCCGCCGACGGCAACACCGATGGCGAGATCCATGACGCTACCGCGGTTGATAAATTCTTTAAATTCGCTAATAAAAGAGCTCTGGGTGAGGGATTTGATAGGATGAAAGCCAGTAGTGTTCTTTTTAGCTTCGTCAGTTTCTTTACTCATAGCTATATTATAGCATGAAAGGGGTGATCTGGGTAGCTATAGTAATGAAGCTAACGCCCGGTGACGGAGAGATTGTTGAGGGCGTCTTCGATGACGACGAGATTAGAGAAGAAGGGGCCGAGAATGTCGTTTAGGGCTTGGTCTTGGTCGCGCTCGAGGAGCTCGCTAGTTAAAGTCATGAGGAGGGAAACTTGCATGTGAATCTGGGCGGCGTAGATGCGATCGAGAGTGCCGTTGAGCTTGGCGTTGGCGAGGCCGGCGTTGACGCTGGCGTTCATGGCGGTTTCTTCGTCGACGATTTTGGCGGGCGGAGTGAGAGGAGATTTGGACTTGGGGTTAGTAGTGGTAATGTAGCTAGAAAGCTGTGGCATGGTGCCAGAAATAGTGCCGGAAAGTGAGTAATCGATTGAGCGGAGCTGGGAAGATTTGAGGCTTTTGTTGTACTCAGAGATAATTTGGTTGACATTGCCCATGCGCATGTAGAGCTGCTGGGCGACGTCAGTGGCGTGGGCGGGGCCGGCATTGATGATAATGCCGACGGCGATTAAAATAGCACCAGCGAGAATACCGCCAAGTAGAATCTTCAGAATCAGGCCGCCGTTGACATGAGATAGTCGGCTAGGCTTCTGGGTGGGGCGGTTGGACTGGGAGATTTTTTGGAGATATTCAAAATTATCCATGGTTTTATTATAGCATAAAAGATATTGAAATGTG
>CAYUDH010000056.1:0-4112 GCA_964443595.1 uncultured Candidatus Saccharibacteria bacterium | reverse complement strand
CCGCTATTAATTTAACTATTACGCCAGATAGTGGTAATACGAATAACAACGTAGCGGTTGGCGAAGTAGCTTACTTTAGTAATACCATCACCGTAGGTGGTACCGGTATCAGCAAGTATTATTTAGCTCTCGGCACGCCAAACGGTAGTAGCGGTAATTTAGTCGGCAAGGAGCACCCTGCCTCTACTGTCGGGAAAGTCAGTGCAAATACTGCACCAATCGATTTTGGGAATAATACTTGGGGTTACGCTGTAAGTAATAACACTGGCGCTGCAAATGATAGCTTACTTTACAATCCTGTTCCATCTGGTACTAATGGCAATAATATGGATTACCTGGCTTTTAAAAATAGCACGCCTGCTACTGATGGAGATAAGTACAAGCTAGTCTTTGCGGCAAAACTTGGCGCAAACATGCCTGGGGATCATTATCAGTCTAGTGTTTATGTATCGGCGGTAGCAGATGTAGGTGTGACGGCAGTCATAGGCCTCACGAATAAAAACAAAGAGACTATTGTAACGATGCAAGAAATGTCGGCCGACTTCTGTACGAATTTGGAAATTGGTACAGAAGGTCAACTAGTAGATTCTCGCGATAATAAAATATACTTTGTAACCAAACTTAGGGATGATAGGAACAGTGACAATGGCAGCTGCTGGATGACGCAAAATTTGGCCTACGACGGTAGCGGTATAGAACAGTGCGCTCTCGGTGACGGTATCACTTGTAACGGTTGGCCAAGCAGTAATGATGCCGTAGCCCGCTACGCTAAAGGGGCTCATACTGATGGCGACCATACTTCGCAGGGTAACTTCTACTCTTGGGAGGCGGCTATGAATGGAGAGACCGAAGCTACTGGCGATGTCCAAGGCATTTGTCCAGACAACTGGCAGCTACCAACCAGTGAAAGCGGTAAATTTAACAGTAAATCCTTTGGTGGCTTAGCTAGCGCTTACTTTGCTCAAAATAATGCTTCCGGCAACATTGAGTTGCGTAGTAAGCCGCTGTACTTCCGGTATAGCGGGTACATCTCCCGCGGGCTACTATCCGAAAGTAATAGCAACGGGTTCTATTGGTCATCTACTCACACTGCTAGCAATGCCAACAGCCTGTACTTCAATAATAGCAATGCAGTCGCATCCTTTAGTAGAGACCATTACTACGGTCAATCCGTCCGCTGCGTCGCAAAATAACCCCATCTAGCTTTCTACCTGGCGCCTCGTAAACATTAATCAGGCTGGGCGATGGACGTTTTCTTGATGAGCTCTCGCCCACCCAGAGGCGACAGGTACGAAAGCAAGATTCAGAAACGCACCCGGAACCTCACAAGCTTTCAACCCTCACTTTCACCACAATTCTCCAACCAGTTGCAGTAAATTATGTTATAATAGAAGATAAGATTTACGTTGAGGAGAAATGATGAACAAGAAAACAGGTATTATCATCGGCGTACTGATTGCGGCATTTTTGGCGCTGGTCGGGATTTCGATGTGGCAGCGGAACCAAGAAGTCGCCGACTTAGGCAATTACAATTTGGAAGAAGTTAATAAGATTGCCGATACAATTAACTATGATAATTACGATTTGACCAAGATTATCAAAGCCGACGCGAACTCTGGCAACATGCCAGAAAACGTCAACGGTAGCCTTGATGCGCCGGTCGTCATTGTGGAATATGCTGATTATCAGTGCAATTACTGCGCGCCGATGAACCCCTACGTCAACAAAATCGTTGAGGAGTATAATGGCAAGGTCGCCGTAGTCCTGCGCACTTATATTCTGTCTTACCATAATAATGGTGTGGCTGCCGCGGCCGCCGCTAATGCCGCCGCTCTGCAGGGTTATTGGAAAGAGTACAAGGATCTGATTTTTGCCAACCAAAACGACTGGTTCTACTCTGGCGAAGCCAAACGCCAAGAGCAGTTTGAGTCGTATTTCACGACCGTCACCAAGGGCGAAGGTGATCTAGAAAAGTTCCGCGAAGATATGAAAGGTGACACTGTCAAGCAAAAGATCGCTTTCGACCTCGGCGTAGGGAACAAAATCGAAGTCGGCGGCACCCCGTATTTTTATCTTGATGGCAAATGGATTGAGAACACTGGCGGCCTCACTCAGGCTCAATATGCCGACGTCCTCCGCAAAGCCATTGATGAGAAACTCGCCAAGCTTAATATCAAGAAATAGCCCAAAACTTGCCAAAACTCCTTTTTTGGTATAAAATATAGTTATTATGACCACTCCCCGAAGATTATATAAAATTGACAAAGGCCGCAAGATCGACGGCGTCTGTGGCGGTATTGCCGAGTTCCTCAGTATCGACCCCACCATCGTGCGGCTGGTCTGGATTCTTTTCGCCGCCTGTGCTGGCGGAGGAGTAATTGCTTATATCCTGGCAGCCTTAATCATGCCACGCAAAGCCGACGTCGTCTAAACCTCGTAGCGCGGCACAAGTTTGAGTATACCAAAACTTATGATCAGCAATAACTCTAATACCGCTATGCTCCTTCAGTGCCATCACTTGGACTAAACCAAACCTACTCCGCCGACTTCGCCTGCTCTACCACATCCGCCCAGACCTGCTCTTTGTCTAGCTCATTCAGAATCTCGTGGCGCATGTGCGGGTAAAGTTTGCTATCTACATCATGATAGCCCCGTTTACGCAAGAAGTTCACCGCCTTGTTAAACTGCCTCTCATTGATAATGCATGGGTCATCCGCCCCCGCGATAAATAGAATTGGCAAGTTCGGATTCTGCACGAACCAACCTTTTTTACTGTAGGCTCGGTTCATCAGCGTGAACAGCGTTTCAAACCCGTTCAGCGTAAACACAAACCCATCCCGCTCATCCGCATCATAAGCTGCCACTACCGCCGGGTCGCTCACAATCCAAGAGTTTGGGCTAATTGCCTCGTCGAACTTTTTATTATTCTTTCCAAATGCTAACTTATTTATGAAATCGCTCCGATGTTTTTCTCCCTGGAACCGCTGCAAAACTTTCGCTATCACTACACCAACGTCGGAACCTAACTGCTTGCTTGGCGAACCACATACGATCAGCCCATCAATGTCGCGGTCGTATTCCTTAATGTAGCAACGCACTACTAGCGACCCCATACTGTGTCCAAACAAAGTCAAAGGCAAATTCGGGTGTCGCTCGCGCATCAGCTCGGTCACTTGGTGCACATCTTGCACGATGCTATCCGCTCCATTCGGTCCAAAGTAGCCATAATCATCCGGCGAAGCTACACTTTCTCCGTGTCCACGGTGGTCGTGAATCACCGTTGCCAGCCCCTCCTCCGCGCAATAGTCCATGAAATCAAAATAGCGCTCCCGATGCTCCGCCATACCATGCACCAGCTGAATCACCCCCGTCGGCTTGTCCGGCGTGCGAATACTCACACCCAGCTCCAGCCCATCGTAATTGCTTTTAATGGTCAGCTCTTCCTTTTTGGCGATTTCTCTTTTGATCATAATATTATTATAGCGGAAAACCGCAGAATTGGCGAAGTATTTATGGTTTGGAAACTAAGTTTTTTATCCACTAACAGTAAAAGTATGGTACAATAGAATTGCATCCAACAGAAAATCACAATTTCTTGCTTATTTGACAGAAGTATGGCGTTGTGAACGCTAATGTCAAATAAGCTGTCAATCAGTGGTTTTGCTGTTAGGATGCCGTTCACGGCGCCATTTTTGTAATAAAAGGTGCAATATAATAATATATTGTTGCATTGTGCTATTTTTGTTGCATTGAGGAAAAATGGCTAGGAAGTAGATAAACTTCCCATGAGGAATGAAGTTTACGTATTTCCCTGTGGACGTATAAGTATATACTATAAACCAAAAGGAGGGCCAACATGCGTCACAGGTCTAAACATACTCTTTTTGGTAGGCAGAATACAAATAATTATTCTCCTACTCAAAAAGGTAAAACTAGAACTACATCAACTTTAACTAAGAAATTGCTTCATAGTAAAAGTACTTATTTCTATCGATGGGGTTCTAGAGCCAGTGAGAATAAAACCTCTCCACTGAGCTATCTTGTACCTAGTGCTTGTACTTTGGCTCTCCTACTTGGTGGTATAGTAGCTATTAATCCTAGTACTAACCAGG
>CAYUDH010000055.1:0-4220 GCA_964443595.1 uncultured Candidatus Saccharibacteria bacterium | reverse complement strand
GCAATACCGAAGCTACTGATAATGTCCAAGGTATCTGCCCAGATAACTGGCAACTACCAACCAGCGGAAGTGGTAATACTAACAGTAAGTCCTTTGGCGGTCTAATGAATGCTTACGGCATTAGTACTGGTAGTAAACTTACTGTAGCTCCATTATTCTTCCAGTATGGCGGGTACGTCAACGGTGGCCAACTGAGATACGCTGACCTCGACGGGTACTATTGGTCCTCTGCGCCCAGCGGCACCGATTACGCTGACCACCTCTACTTCACTAGGGACAGCCTCTCCCACGACCTCTGGCAACGTTACCTCGGTGGCTCCGTCCGCTGCGTCGCTAAATAGCCGTATCTAGCTTTCTATCTGGCGCCTCGTGAACATTAATCAGGCTGGGCGAGGACGATTCTTTAGATGAGGCCTCGCCCACCTAGAGGCGACAGGTACGAAAGCTAGATACTAAAACGATTCCTGACGCTTCAAAATCCTACCAGCACGTTTAGCAAACACCACATTTCCAAACAGCAATCCCACACCATGTCACCATCATCAACCTCATTTTCCCTCAAACTTCCCAGAATATGTTACACTAGTCTTAACTAAGCAAAGAAAGAGGGAATTTGATACTAATATTAGTTTATTTCGCACTAGGGTTCTTGATCGACACCGCTCTCACCGCCGCGATTTCATTCGCTTCGGCTCTGACTTCAGTCCACCAGCAGCTAAAGGATCTCGGTCTGTCCTCGGGCGAGTTCATCAGCAAGATCCTCACTGGTCAGGCCAGCGTCGGCATCGGCCACCAGACCATCACTCGCCCCAGCCGCGCTGAATACATCCTAGCCTCTATCATCCAAGTACTCAGCTTCGGCATTAGCAGCTTGATCTATTTCCAGCAGCTACCCAAAACTAACCTTGCCACCGGCGTCCTCCTGGGCGCCGTCTGGGCTAGTATCTATGCGGCACTACACTTTATTTCTATTTTCCTAAACCACCGGCTGGAAAAACTCGAAGCCGCCTATCAAGCCAAGACAAAATCCACTCAACCAGCTAAATCAGCCCAAAAAACTCAATCAAAACCCACCTCGCAAGCTAAACCAGTAACCGCCGAAGCCACTCCCGACACCGATAGTCCTGATACCGCAGACCCCGCCGAAGACACTAACCCTCACACCATCGAGTTTTACGACATCACCGACGTTATTTTATTTTTCATCACGCCCATCCTCACTTATATTCTCATCTATCTGCTCTAACCCGAACAACTCTCACGCACTCACATCATTTTTTCATATTTTTGCAAGCACCGACTAGGCCAAATGGAGCTCCAGAAATGTCACTAACTTACTATTTTGCAAGTTCCATCACCAACGTTTTTATGCTATGACAAATACATGAGCCCAATCTCTCCACGTCAAACCAATCACCGCGCAAAAACTCCAATATCAACCGCCCAGGCACCGTACCGCGCCAAAACCCAGAAATCAGCCCCGCAAGCCTCCCGCCACCACCACTTCCGCCGCTGGCTAGTATTTTGGATTTCACTCTATGTTTTAATTCTCGTCGTCAATCTCTTCCAGCAAAAGGGCGCCGTCATCACCATCATCAAGCTTACCGGCGTTTTGCTCTGCTCCGTCTACAGCATTCAAGTTTTTCCTAAGGATTACCTCCTCCAGGCCGCCATGATGACCACGTTCATCGCCGACTGCCTCCTGGCTTGCAATAATATCTCCGTCGTCGGCCTGATGGTGTTTTTTATCGCCCAGATTATTCACCTCTACCGCATGTCTAGCCCGCCGAGCCACCCTAAGGTCTTCCTACTCGCGCTAATCGGACTTTTCGTCATCGCTTGCGCCAATCTCACCAACCTCATCCCGCCCATTTACGTCGTTGTAGCTTTCTATGTCATCACCATCACCGCCAACGTCATCACTAGTTGGCGTTGGCACCAGCAATCCCCGCACAGCCCCTATGCCAAAGCCGCCCTAGCCGGTTTCATCCTCTTCGCCTGTTGCGACATCTGTACTGGCATCTCCTACTTATCCCTTATTCACGTCTTTCCAGAGTTCCTCTATATTCCCGCCAACTTTTTTGCTTGGTTTTTCTACTATCCCTCACAAATTTTAGTGTCAAACAGTTCAAAGTGTGCTACAATAGACTCAAAGGAAGGTAAATGTTAATGGAGGTATATGGAAGGTAAAAAAACACACTCACCAGCTACTGGTCAACGCGCTATCCTCGTTTTTGGTGCTCCCTGCAGTGGCAAAACTACTTTTAGCGAACAATTCGCTGCTCAGTTCAACGCGACATTTTATGATCTAGACTCACTTCAGCAAGAACACAATCTTTCCCGACAGTTTATCTTGCTCTTAGTTTCCGAGATTGCTAAGACCGGCGCCACTCTCGTGCTCGAAGGCGGCAATGACACCGAAAAAGACCGCAAAGAGCTCGTCGAGATCCTACGCAATGCCGGCTACACGCCTACCCTCATCTGGATTCAGACCGATGTTAGCACTATTCGGATGCGCCTCAAGAACAAGCTTAAATCCGTCGAAAAGGCCAAGCAAGTCTACGAAGCCCGTGTCAAAGCCCTGGAAGCCCCGTCTAATGCCGAAGCCCCAATCGTCCTATCTGGCAAGCACACTTATCCTACTCAGCTCAAGCAAGTTTTGACTCAGCTCTAAACTATCCTACCAATGATTATCAATGACCCAGAATTTGGGGAGGTGATTGTCCGCAAGAATCCGCTCTCGCGTAGTGTGCGGTTTTCGGTGTCGCCTTCCGGCCGACTTCAGATGTCGGTACCACAGCATACAAGCGATTTTTTGGTGCGCCGGTTTCTCAAGATTAACCGCGACCTCATCAAAGCCAAAATCCCTCTATCTAATCCCGAAACTCAGCGCGCCCGCGACGCCAAGAAAAAAATCCTCATGAAAAAGGCCAAAGATTACTTACCCTACCGCCTAGAATATTACGCTAAGCTCTACGGCTACAGCTACGACAAATGCCGCCTCAGCCACGCCGCCACTCGGTGGGGAAGTTGCTCATCTAACCGCACCATCTCCCTCAACATCGGCCTCATGCAAGTCCCCGAGAAGCTCCGCGACTACGTCATTATTCACGAGCTCGCCCATCTCAATCACATGGATCACTCCGACGCTTTTTGGCGCGAAGTCGGCCAGCACGACCCGCATTATAAAGACCATCGTCGCCGCCTCAAAAACTTCTCTCCCGGAGTATAAGCCCCCAGCTGTAAACCTAAAGAATCCCTACTATCTCCACCTCAGATTCCATTGTAAAAAGCCACCCCGCAGGGTGGCTATGTGCGAATAAAAGGATTATTTTGTAATTACTCCACGCTTCTCCAGCGATCTTCTACCTGCTCCAAAAATTCGGACTGTGTCAAAGGCTTCTTCGCCGGCTTTTTCGCGAAAATCCGGCTCAGCGCCTCAAAGTTCGCCGCATCGCATTTTGCCTTCCTGGCCTCCAGCTGCTTGGCGTGCTCCTCGGGCTCCAAACCCAACTCTCGCAACATCTCCGGGGTTTCACCGAGGTACACATCACCCCGGAATCCGTCCAGATAGCCTTCATCGTAGCCAGTCGTGCGGCCTCTGGCATAGCCCTCTCGCCTGCCATCCTCCAGGCCAGCATTATAAGCCTCCGACCGTGCCCGACGATCACCTTCTTTGCGACCGCGCAAGCGCGCCGCATGAATCTTATCCTCCAGCGCCGCTTCGCGCCACGGTGCCGTTAAGCCCCGTTCACACAGATACGCGACCGCCGTCGTGCCAGCCAAAGCCAGCACTGCACCAGAGATACGCAGGGTACCCATAAAAATCTTGTGAGCGTTCAAATTACATCAACCTCTTTCTTATGAAAATACAAGGATTTTACTCCTATCTTTCCATTATAGCACACTTTGCCGCAAAAGTCAAGTTAAGCCCACTCTATTCACCAAAAATTCTCAAAAATCTCCCTAAAACCCCTTGAAATCCCTCTAAATCTGTGCTAAAATGTCCTGGTATAGTATATTAATCAACAATACCTTACTAGACGACAGGGCAAGCCTAGCGCTTGGTCCGTCGGCTCTATCTTTGAGAGAGTAGAGCCGATCGACTACAGCAGCAGGGACTACTCATTAGTCTAGGTTTCGTGTTGTTATAAGGGAAAGGAATAGGATGCAAGTCATCATCGGCACCAAAATTGGTATGACCCAGATCATCGGCGACG
>CAYUDH010000054.1:0-4323 GCA_964443595.1 uncultured Candidatus Saccharibacteria bacterium | reverse complement strand
ATCTATTAGCTTTTGCCGCTAAAATCGGCACCGATTCTCCAGCTGACCACTACATCGGTAACTTCCTTTTATCCGTAGTAGGTAATGCCTTTAATCCAGCTACTTATACTTTAACTTATGATGGTAACGGCAGTGGTGTTGCTAACGTTCCAGCCCCGGATACTTACCAAGAAACCAGTGTTACTACTTCACATACTTTTGCTATTTCCAGTACTAAACCTACGCGCTCTGGTTATACTTTCCAAGGTTGGGCAGATAGTGCAGAGGGTGCAGTGCAATATCAGCCGGGCGGAAGTGTAACTATAGATAAGTCTGCATCAACCAACAGTAAAACTATCTATGCTATTTGGAAGGCAGATGTCTTCAATGGCATTACTACTATGCAGGCTATGGATAGTACAATTTGTGGTAATGCTAAGCCAGGCGATGAGGCCATTCTAGAAGATACGCGTGATGGCAAGAAGTATTATGTGACTAGAACGGCTGATGGTAACTGCTGGATGACGCAAAATCTGGCCTATGGCACTGTTGGTGATACTAGCATTGGAACACCGTGTAAGCTGAACGGTATAGGCAACGGCGCTACTTGTACTGATGATACTAGCTGGACTAACAGTACTACTGCTAAACACTTTGCTATAGGCTCTCATATTGACGGATATCATAGCTCTAGGGGCAATTACTATAACGGACTAGCTGCAACGCAAGGCGGTTCTGGCAATGAAGTCCAAGGCGTTTGCCCATCTAATTGGCAACTCCCGACTAACGGAGGATTCTCTTACCTACTGGCTGAATATGGCCTACAGACCAAACCAAGTGGTACAGGAAAGGATGGCAAGAACTATGCTATCACTGGTGATCCATTGTATTTCCAGCATGGCGGGGAAGTCTACTCCGGTACTCTGCAGAGTGCTGGCAGCTTTGGATACTATTGGTCCTCCGCGCCAAGCCCATCACTTGTTAACAGTACTTATAACCTGCGTTTCAGCAGCAGTAGCGTCGACCTGTATACCTACAGCACTCGCGACCGCGGTTATCCTGTCCGCTGCGTCGCTAAATAGCCACACCGCCAGTCCTGTAAAACTGGAGTTAGCAACCAAGAATGCCGCTTCTGAACTGTCAAACCAGAGGTTCCCCTTAATACTAATTCTACCATGGACGCTGGTTTGAGGTTCAGAAGTGCATAGCTCATCCTAAATGAGCACCAGCCTGTGGAAAACCGCATTTAGCTTTGGCCAAAGCCGACGAAAATCGTGCATTATATCAGCTCACAAGGTATAATAAGGCTATGAAATGGAATCCTTTGTATCCATCAAATGAAGACGTCGACTCACTGGAGGAGTCGATCAGAGAGGCTGAGTGGGAAGACGACCTGCGGCAATCCGAACAAGAACAGGAGCGGGACGAAGAGTCATAGATAGAGAGCCATAGATAGCAAGAAAATCCCCGGCCTAAATAGACCGGGGTGTCATGATGTAAGTAAGTTTTTCTAGAGGTCGGTGGGAGTGTGCGGGGCGGTCAGGAGCTTGATAATAAGCTCCTGCAGGAAAGTGTTCAGCTTGTTGGGCGCCTTAGGATCGCTGTAGCACAGCTTGACGGGCTTGCGTGTGGCAACATCCTCGATGCACACGCCATCATCTTCAATGGAGGCGCTGGCCTCTACATCCTTGCCCGCAAGGTGCATCTGCGCCCAGAAGGCCAGGATCATGTGACGCATCTCGGCGCGCCGCAGATCATTCTCCAGAGTATAGAGGCCCTCGTAGGTGGGACTGTAGTGTGCTTCGCTGCTGCCGGTTTCTTCTTTATCAACATAGATCAGCTTGCCCTGTACAAAGGGTCGCCAGCCAATCTGGGCCATCCGCAGCTGCAGTTCGTTCAGCCGCCGCTGCGTGTAGATGCTCTCGATCAGCCACTCCAGCTGCGTCAGCTTTTGGTACGGCATACGATTACCGTCGCCCACCAACGAGATATCACCGCTCTGGCCGGGCTTGCGGTAGCGGATGCCACAGTTAGGGTTCGTGTCATCCTGGGGAAGATAGGTCGCCTCGGCACCGAGGCGCTTCAGCTGCTCCTCGGCCGACTTCAGGAACTTGGCCGAGCTAGCGGCGTCGGCGCACTGGTCCAAAACGTTGCCATTATCGGACTGCATGAGAAAATTCCTCGCTTCCATAAAGATTTAGGGATAATCTTACTTCAACATTGACGAAAAGAGCTAGAGATACGATTTACCCCTATCTTTTCATTATAGCACACATTACTGGAAAAGTCAATAGTTTATGGGGTCGAGTTTATCAGGAAGCTTTGAGATGGAAAAGGCCCAGCTCCGAAGAGCTGGGCAGATAGGTTTAGGCTTGCTGGAGAAGAGGACGATCTTTGAGGCGCTGGTAAATGCCCAGGCTGCGCGCGAGTTCGCCCTCCAGCCACTCCAGATGCCTGGGATGGAAGGTGGTCGCAAACCACAGGTAGCCCGAAGGGTCGGACACTTCAATACGGTAGTGATTCCTGCCGCGCGGGTACATGGTGATGCCCAAGCCGGTTTCGCAGAGCGGCTGGAGCGATGCGTCCAAACTGGCGTATACCTCGGATGGAGTTAGCATTAGCTCGGGCATGGGCTGACTAGAAACAGATTCGTTCATAAAAATTCCCTCCAATTTTTACTTCCCCTAGGTCACTTAAACCATTAGGTGCTGGGCATTCTTGTTAATTTTAATGCCTATCTCTTGATTATAGCACATGATGCTGAGAATGTCAATGGTTCTAGGCTGATTTTGGTGATTTTGGCAAAAATATGATAAAATTGCTGCTCTAGAGGCCGCCATGGGCTTAATTTAGCTAGGAACGGGGTGATTCTGGTGCCGCATTGGCTTTTTGATTAGCTTATACGGTAATGGCCGATGATTTCGTAATTCCCTAGCGCGTCTTCTTCGTAGTTCACCTGCAGAGGGCTATAATGATGAATTAGATACGGGACGCCCCGCTGGTTGCGGCGGTCGGAAACGATGCCAATATGCCCATCAAACACCACAATGTCGCCGCCCTGCCAGGCAGAAATGTCGCTGAGATTGGTAGTGAGAGCCTGGGCGTGGCGGGCAAAATAGGTCTGGAGATTCTGGACCCGGCGAAAGTCAATATTGGGGTCGCGAGTATCTACGGCGTAAGCCTGAGGATGCTCGCGGATGTCGCGGTCGACCAGCTCCATGAAGTCGTAGCCGGCACCCCGGAGCCCCTGAGCAACGACGTCAGTGCAGACTCCGTGGCCGTCGTCAGGATAGCCACCAGGGTAATATTTGCTCTGGTACTTAGGCTTGGTTGCCAAATAAGCGCGTGCACTCTGGAGAATGTCGGTTTGGTCGTCGAGGCCGTCGGCGTCTTGGTCGACTAAACTATGGTAAGTTGCGATATGGAAGTCGGCGTCGGAATATTGCCGCCGTGGCAGCACACCGAGCGAATACAATACGCCTATAATAATTACGGCGATGCTAGCCCAGCTGAAAGCTCGAGAAAATTTGTGCATATAATATATATCCTCTGGGATAATTATAACATAAAATGGTCTGCCGGGGCGGAGGTGGAGAAAGCTAAGGCTGAAATCGCAGCGTTGGCTAGAGTTGGCGAAAAAGTAGTTGCAAGTGCGAAAAATGTGGTATAATGGAAGTGTATAAATCCAATACAGTGTATAAAAATTTGTGAGTTTTGCTCAATTTTCAGTTAAGACCCTTGCATGGTGTCATAGGTGCAACGTTGGTCTTAATTGATTATACGCTGTATTGGAGCCTGTGGCACCATTTTTGTTTGTATCAGTGACGCAGTGCAGATGGATAATGGGCCCTGGCATTATACTCAAAAACATAACCAAAAGGAGAGCCAAGATGCTACACAAAGGCAAACCTAGAATTTTTGATGCTTCAAAAAGTGCATCAAACTCTAGAACTTCATCAACTTTTACAACTGGTAAGAATCCTCATCTTACCAAAAGTAATAACAAGCTTCATAGTAAAAGTACTTATTTCTACAATGATGACAGTTCTAGTGGAGATGCTTCAAGTTCTTCCTTGGCATCTTTCCAACGACATCCGGTGGGCCTCTGCTTATTGCGAGTAAATTGCAAATCGCAAGGTTTCTCTTCGCGCAATGCGCACCCGGCCCAACCGGGAAACGATGTCTTATGGAAAGACTGCCGGCGGAAGAGCTTGGGAAAAGCTTCTCGATTAACCTATCTTGTACCTAGTGTCTGCACTTTGGCTCTCCTGATCGGTAGTATAGTAATCTTTAATCCAACTTTAGATAATACCAAAGCTTATGCCGAAGAATTAGACTTTGATG
>CAYUDH010000053.1:0-4631 GCA_964443595.1 uncultured Candidatus Saccharibacteria bacterium | reverse complement strand
GAGCATAACTGGTCTTGGGTGAACACTGACCCCAATGAGCACTGGCAGACCTGTGATGGCGCTGATTGTAGAGGTTTGGAGAACGCCAGAGGCGCCCATACGTTTGGTGACTGGACTGTCACTCAGGAGGCTACTGACCACGAGGCTGGCTCTCGGGAACGTGAGTGCACGGCCTGCGGTTATAAGCAGACTGAGGTGATTCCGGCTAACCATGACAATTGGGATACCGACTGGTCGTCCGATGACACCAACCACTGGCATAAGTGTCTGGAGGCTGGCTGTGATGGGATTAAGGATTCCGAGGCTCACGCGTTTGGCGCTTGGACTGTGACTAAGGAAGCTACGGCAACCGAGGATGGCTCTCGTGAGCACACTTGTACGATTTGTGACAAGACTGTGACCGAGGTGATTCCGGCTACCGGTACTCCTAGCCATACGCATGACTGGGCGAAGGTCTGGAGTTCCGATGGAACCAACCATTGGCATGCGTGTTCCGGCTGCAGCGAAGTGCAGGACAAGGCCCCGCATACGTTCGGTGACTGGACGGTTGATCGTGCGGCCACTTCTACTACGGCGGGTGAGCGGTCCCGGGTTTGCTCCGTCTGTGAATACAAGCAGACTGAAGTGATCCCCGCGACTGGCGGCGGTAGCTCCGGCGGCAACTATGGTGGCGGTGGCGGCGGAGGCTCTTCTAGCTCCAATACCACTACTACCACGACCAAGAATCCCGACGGCAGCACTACGACTACCAAGACCGACAAGAAGACTGGCACGGTGACGGAAACCACCAAGCGTCCCGATGGGACTACCGAAGTGGTAACCACGCTGAAAGACGGTTCCTCGACGGCCGTGACTACGACCAAGCAGGGCGTGGTGGCGACGGTGAAGACCGATGCTACTGGCAAGACGGAAACTGAGGTGAAAGTGCCCGCGGCGGCGGTAACTGCTGCTGGCGATAAGCCCGTGGTTTTGCCGGTCGCGGAAGCTCCGGCTACCAGCAACCTGGCCAATGCCCCGGCCATTACTATCTCCACTGGGAGATCCGGGGCTACGAAGGTTGCGATTCCGTCCGTTTCCAAGGCGCCCGGTGTGGTGGCTGTGATTGTGAAGGCCGACGGTAGCACTGAGGTCCTGAAGACGTCCGTGCCCACGCAGAATGGTGTGGTGGCGAGCGTGCCCGATGGTGCGACCGTGAAGGTGATCGACAACAGCAAGTCCTTCGTGGATGTGCCCAGCTCCAACTGGGCCAACAGCGCAGCTGCGTTTGTGTCGGCTCGTGGGCTGTTCGTGGGTACGTCGGCGACCGATTTCTCGCCCAACCTGACGATGAACCGCGCGATGCTGACGACCGTGCTGGCGCGCCTGGGTGGCGCCGATACCTCTGGTGGTGCCACTTGGTACGAGCAGGGTATGACTTGGGCCCAGACTCATGGGCTGACTACGAGCACGGACGCCATGGGTGATGTGAGCCGCCAGGAAATGATCACGATGATCTGGCGCTACTACGGTGCACCCGCTGCGACGGGCAACCGTCTGTCCCAGTTCTCCGATGCTGCTAGGGTCAGCGCTGACGCCACTGAGGCGATGCGCTGGGCCATTGAGGTCGGCATCGTGAATGGCAACGACCAGAACGCCCTGATGCCCGAGTCCAACATTACCCGCGCGGAAGTCGCGCAACTCCTCCAGAACATTATTACCATCCTCAACCTCCCGCAGGAAGGTTGACGGACACTGGCCACAGTTCTCTGTAGTAGAAACTGATGGCGGCCCCCTCTTCGGAGGGGGCTATTTTTATGAGGAAAATACTAATTGAGAGAAATCGGTGGTAATTAAAGGGAATATCCTCGATAAACAGAGGTGCGTGTGATATAATAAGGGAATGAAGAAATCTGGGCAACTGGTGTTTATTGATGATTCGGGAGATCCGGGGTTTAAGAAAGGGGTGAGCAGCTCTAATTTTGTCTTGGCAGCGGCATTATTTATGGATTCGGAAACTGCGACGTTAGTAAATGATGCTATCTCTATGTATCGTAAGTCGCTAGGGTGGCGAGATGAAGCTGAGTTTAAGTTTAGGAAAACGAATAAGCAAATTATAAAACAAGTGTTAAAAATGGCTTGTGGGTATGATTTACAAATATATGTTGTATATATAAACAAGGTGGACTACTCGGGTATATTAGGGGCACTTGTCAGCCATGAGCGTTTGTATAATTTTGCGACTAAAGATTTATTATCACTTATGCCGCTGGATGGAGCTGTGGTGAAAATTGATGGTAAATATAATAAAACCTATCGTCGCTATATGCGTGCTTTTATCCGTCGGGAGTTAAATGCTGAGCGGCCTAGGGTGGCTGACTTTGATGCTTCGGATTCTAAGAAGGATAATTTAATCCAACTGGCGGACTTAATTGTAGGGTCTATTAATCGTTCGTTGCAGGCGGAAAAGACTGATGCGGATCAGTATCTTAATATTATTAGAAAGAAGATTATAATATTAAAGAATCTCGGCACGGATGGTGACGAGGGTAAAAAGACTTAAAATGGCGAAACTGGCTCTAATCCCTTCTGGGAGAGGTATCCATCCGGACACTTTTTGAGCCAGCTTCTTTCACTGTTAATTATACTGTAAACTGCCGGAAAAAGCAATGGTTTTTGAGCGAAAAAATGCTTTACTGGATGTTGGGTAGTTAAATTTCCGAGAAAAACTCTAGTATTATGGCAAAGCTTATGCTATAATGTAACTAATTATAGCTTTGCAAAAGAAAGGAAGTTATTAACATGGCAGCAAGTCGCACAAGTCGTGCAAAAAATAAAAATAATATGTTATATAAGGACACTCGGAGCGGTTTTACCATCATTGAGGTGGTGCTGGTGCTGGCGATCGCAGGTTTGATTTTCTTGATGGTCTTTATCGCTTTGCCGCAGCTACAGCGGGCGCAGCGGGATACGCAGAGGCGCGAGGATGTGTCGAAATTGCGTTCGGCGATTGAAACGTTTAAGGGAAACAATAACGGTAGATTGCCGGTTGATACGAATGGTACAGCTAAATGTACGGTTGCCGATGATGCGGAGCCGAAGCTTGATGGGCTGAGGACTAATGAGAAGAATAATAAAGCATGTCGTTTGATTTTTGACTATATGCATGGGGTGGATGATGATTTGAACATATTTGTGGATCCAGGCGGTAAAACTTATGATATTGATATCAAGCCGCTTGCAAACAATGCTTATTCTGCTCCTACTGATTTGGATGGTGTGATGTACGTATATACTGGTGCTCATTGTGATGGCGAGGAGCCAAAAGCTACGAATAATCCTCGTGACTATGCTATTGTTTACCGTATGGAAGGTAGTGGTGTCTACTGTAATAGCTAGTAGAGAATTATAAATATTTGCAAAGCTGGAGCTGGTCTATATAATATATAGGCCAGTTTTCTTGGTTTTTGCGCACATGCATAAAATTTATGGTAATATAAATATATGGATATTGTACTAGAAGTTTTGATATTGGTAATGATGTTTGTGCTGGGGGCGGTGTTTGGCTCGTTTGCTTGTTGCCAGGCATGGCGCTGGCGGTACAAGGCGGAGGGGAAGAAAGACCTGGGTCAGTGGTCGGTGTGTTTGCATTGCAAGAAGCGAATTAAATGGTATGATAATATTCCGATTATTTCTTGGTTAGTTTTGCGGGGTAAGTGCCGGAACTGCCATGCGAAGATTGGGGTGGGGGATTTCCTGTCGGAGATTAGCATGGCGGTGGCGTTTTTGATGCTGAGCTGGGCGTATTTGATACCGATGCTGGACAATTGGGCGATTTTGATGAAAAATCCACCGTTTTTGGCGGCGCAGATGGCGATTTTTGTGCTGATTTTGGTGATGCTGGTGGTGCTGATGGTGCTAGCGGTGTATGACGCGCGGTGGGGAGAGCTGCCGGTAGTGTTGCTGGTGCTGGCGATTGTTTTTGGGATAGCGATTTTTATCCTGAAGATGTGCGTGGTGGATATGAGCGATAATGGTAATTTGCAGAGCGGTTTGCTGAGCGGTCTAGGCGGAGTGCTGATACTGTCGGGGACGTGCTTTGTGATTTATAAAGTGTCGAAAGAGCGGCTGATGGGCGGTGGGGACTGGATTTTGGCACTAGCATTAGCGCTGGCGCTGGCGGACTGGTGGCTGGCGCTGTGGACGATTTTCCTGGCGAATTTGCTGGGGGATATGATTGCGCTACCGGGAGCGATTAAGACGGGGAATACTAAGGTGCATTTTGGGCCGTTTTTAGTAGCGGCGTTTGTGATAGTGCTGGTGCTGGGGAATTGCTTGCCGCTATTGATCAGCGCGATGTAGAGGATGGCTAGTTTAGTCGGTTTCTGAGTGGAACTTTTCGTGGACTTCTTTTAGATGTTGGTCGGTGACGTGGGTGTAAATCTGGGTGGTGGAAATGTCGGCGTGGCCGAGCATGGTTTGAACGGAGCGGATATCGGCGCCATTCATGAGGAGGTCGGTGGCGAAGCTGTGGCGTAAGGTATGCGGGGAAACGTGTTTAGTGATGCCGGCCATGCGAGCGTATTTCTGGACGATGCGCTCGACGGAGCGGGGAGTGAGGCGGCGGTAATTGCCGGAAGTGTCGACGCTCTGGA
>CAYUDH010000052.1:0-4850 GCA_964443595.1 uncultured Candidatus Saccharibacteria bacterium | reverse complement strand
CGGCGGGAAGCAATATCTGGTCGAAGAGAAAGAGACCCTCCGGGTGGACCTCCTTCCGGCAGGAACTAAAGAGCTCGAAACTGGTGCTTTGCTTGTAATTGATGGCGACAAGGTTTCGGTTGGTACGCCAGAAGTCAAGGGTGTAAAAGTTTCGGCAAAAGTAGTTGACGAAAAAGTCGCCGGCGAGAAGATTCGGGTGATTCGTTATCATTCGAAGAAACGCGTGCACAAAGAAACGGGTCATCGCCAGAAATACTCGCTTATCGAGATCGTATCTATCAAATAAGTAAGAACTCCCACACGGGAGCTCCTACTTATTTGATGAGAGGCCTTGTTTCTGAGCGGCTACTACTTTGTCAGAGCCTGCGGCTACTCAGTCGACGTATGTCAAATACGTCTCCTTCCGTTGCTCGGCTCTTTCGCGTATTAGCTCACTCAGAAAACAAGGGTTCGTAGGCTGAGTTTATTGCTGTGCTTTAGTTTTTCCTCGTACTAAACTACTCTACGCAAATGGTTCGTAGGCTGGTTTATTTTTGTGCTTCACTTTTTCTGCAAATTAACCTAGCAGAGGGCAAAGGGTTCGTAGGGCAGGACAGGATGGGGACTTTCATTTTGCATATCGTTATGGTACACTAGGAGTAATGAAAAGTTTTCTATCTAGATTAGCGAAATCCAAATTTTTTTGGGTCAGTTTGATTATCATCGTGCAGACGGTGGTGTATGTGATTGCGGGGGCGGGGAAGAATTATATTCATATGGACGAGGCGTATTCGTACGGTTCGGCGAATTATAATAAGCTGGAAATTCTGGATGATGAGAACTTTAACAACCGGTGGCATCCGGCGGAGTATTATAAGGCTTATTTGGTGTCGGACTGGTATGAGCGGTGGGATTTTGAGCCGGTGTATAATAACCAGCGGGATGATGTGCATCCGCCGCTATTTCATTTCTTTTTGCGGATTATGATGGAATTGACGCCGGGGGAGTTTAGTAAGTGGACAGGAATTGCGCTGAATATTGTGATTTTTGCGATTAACTCGGTGTTTCTATATTTGGTGATAGAAAAGCTATTGGCGAAGGAAAAAGATTGTACGATGAAGGTGGGGATTTTGACGTTGGCAGCGAGTGTGACGATGGCGGCGGTAAGTACGGTGATTTATATTCGGATGTATGCGATGCTGGCGATGTGGGTGACGATAACGGCGTATTTGCATTTGAAGCTGCTGGAGGCGAAGGAAGTGCAGCCGAAGCTGCTGGTGGGGATTGGGTTGGTGGCGCTGGCGGGGGTGTTGACTCAGTATTATTATCTTTTCTTCTTGGTGCCGCTATTTGTGGTCTTGGTGGTGAAATATGTGCGGGCGAAAGATTGGAAGAAGCTGCGGGCCTATGTGATAACTCTAGCGGTGGCGGCAGTGGTGTCGCTGGTGTTTTGGCCGCATTCGATTCGGCATTTGTTCTTTGGCTATCGCGGGCAGGGGGCGATTAGTAATTTACTGAACTTTACGCAACTGGGGTCGCAGCTGGGGATCTTTGCGGGGATTGTGACATTGTATGTGTTCCATTATACACTGCCGGTGATTTTGGTGGCGATGTTTGTGCTGGCAATCTATGGGCTAAAACACCATAAGACTCTAAAAATCGAGCGGAGCGAAGACGAAAAATATAAGATGCTGCTGTGGCCGGTGCTGTTTTTCTTTGTGGTGGTGTCGATTGCGTCGCCGTATACTGATCTGCGGTATCTGGAGGCGATTTGCGGTCTAATCTTCGTGGTGGTGATGGTGGGGCTGTATTGGGTGCTGGGCATGGTGTGTGACGAAAAGAAACGTAATATTATTATGGCGATAGTGCTGGCGGTGGTGGCGATTTTGCCGATACCGCTGAAGATTGAGCCGGATACGGAATATAGCGAGTGGAAAGTGGCGACGGAGTTTGTGGAGGAGCATAAGGAAGTGCCGCTGTTGTATATTTATGATATAAATAATAATCGGTTCCTGGATGATATATTGCTGTTTACGGAGGCGGATTGGTCGTATATTATGGAGCGGGACGAGTATACGGTGAAAAGTTTTGAAGAAGTGCTGGAGACGCGAGATTTGTCGGATGGGTTGATGGTGATTGCGAATTATAACTATGGGAATCAAGAATATCTAGATATGCTGAAGGAAGCAACGGGACTGAAGACGCAAGAATATATCTTCCGGCTGAATGCGGCGGATTTGTACTATCTGAAATAGCTGGTTTGGGTGGTTTTGCTGTTATTATTCTAGCAGATGTGTTATAATGGTAATAGTTATGGCGAAGGTGATATGTATTACAAATCAAAAGGGTGGCGTAGGTAAGACGACGACCTCGGTGAACTTGGCGTATTTCTTGGCGAAGGATAAAAACCGAGTGCTGCTGGTGGATGCGGACCCGCAAGGGAATGCGTCAAGCGGCTTGGGGCTAGATAAGTCGACGCTGGACGCGAGCATGACCGAAGTGATGTTGGGTGCGGCGGAATTTGCGGATATTATTCAGCCGACGGCTTTTAAGAATTTTGATTTGGCGCCGACGACGCCGCAGCTGGCTAATGCGGAAGTTGAGATGACAGGGATGCCGCAGAAGTTTACGGTGATGAAGAAAGCGATTCAGAGTGTGCGGGATAACTATGATTATGTGATTATCGACTCGCCACCGAGTTTGTCGCTATTGACGGTGAATGGGATGATTGCGGCGGATTATTTGATATTGCCGGTACAGACGGAGTTCTACGCGCTGGAAGGGGTGGCACAGCTGCTAGAAAGTATGGCGATGGTGAAGAAAGCGATGAACCCGAATCTGAAGCTGTTGGGGGTGCTCGCGACAATGTACGATAAGCGGACAAGTCTGAGTATGGAAGTGCTGGAAGAAATCCGGAAGTATTTTAAAGACAAGGTATTCCGGACGACGATTCCGCGGAATGTGCGGGTGGCGGAAGCGCCGAGTCATGGCGTGCCGGTAGGGTCGTATGATAAGTTTAGTAAGGGCGCTAAAGCGTATAAAGATTTCGCGCGTGAGGTAGAGGAAAGGACGAAAAAATAATGGCATTAGGAAAGAAAGGACTAGGGCGAGGGTTTGAGAGCTTGATCCCGACGGATCTGGTGAATGAAGAATTTGATCCGACGAGCAGCGAGGATGCGAAAGTGAGCCAGCTGGTGGAGCTGGATATTGAGCTGATAGAGCGGGATGAGGATCAGCCGCGGAAGAATTTTAATGAAGAAAGCCTGCAGGAGCTGGCGGATTCGATTAAAGTGCATGGCGTGTTGCAGCCGATCGTGGTAGTGAAGAAGGGGGATAAATACCAGATTGTGGCGGGGGAACGGCGCTGGCGGGCTTCGAAGATAGCGGGGCTGAAGACGATGCCATCAATCGTGCGGACGCTGGACGACCAGAATCGCCTGGAGCTGTCGATTATCGAGAATGCGCAGCGGGAAGATTTGAACGCGATAGAGCTGGCGACAGCCTATGCGAAGCTGAAGGAGCAGTTTAACCTGAGCAATGCGGACATTGCACAGCGGGTGGGGAAGAGTAGCGCTTCAATTATTAATACTCTGCGGCTATTGCGGCTGCCAGATGAGGCGAAGAAGGCGATGCGTGAGCATCACATCGGTGAGGGCCCAATGCGGCCGCTAGTATCGCTGGAGCCGGCGGTGGTGCTGGATGTGCTACCAAAGATGATAGAGGGGAACTGGTCGGCGCGCAAAGTGGAACAATATGTAGCGGAGAATAAGAAAAAGAGCTCGGTGAAGGCGGTGAAGTCGGTGAATTATCTGAAGTATGAGGCGAAACTGAGCCAGTTCTATGACTGTGAAGCGAAAATTCGCGGACGGAGCGTAACGCTGAGTGCGAAGGATGATGCGAGTTTCCAGATTTTGCTGGATAGTTTGATGGCGGAGTAGTTTTATAGCGCGTGGTGGAATATCCCTGGCGGGCGAGCCGGGGGTATTTTTTGTGATTTGAGGGGATTTTAGGGGGCTTTTGGAAGGATTTTGAGGAATTTTGAAGGGGTTTTAGGCTAAATGTGGTTTATTCGGTTGGCAAATGGTAATAATAACAGGGGTGAAATTAAGTTGAACTTGTACAGCGTGGAGTAGTTCAAAATGGTTATGGAAAAGGTCTTCCGGGAAGGCGGAATGTGTGGTATAATGGGAGTGCATCAAGATTACGAAATATAGTTATCAGTTTTTCTTTACATGTGGTCGTGCGAAGAAATGGCACCATGTAGGGAGAAGTGCGACTCGTGTCTTTTGATAACGTTTTCGTAATCTTCGATGCGCCCTCGTGGTGCCATTTTTGTTTAGACCTGTCACCATGAGGTATAAGTATATACAACAACCAAAAGGAGGGCCAAATGCGTCACAGGCTTAAACGTAAGGTTTTTGATGGAGAAAATCCTTGTCAAAAATCTAGAACATCATCAACTTTTACAATTAATTCTGACGGAAATCCTCATTCCGCTAGGAAAATGCTTCATAGTAAAAGTACTTATTTCTACCGATGGGGTTCTAGGGCTAGTGGGGGTAAAGCCTCTTCACTGAGCTATCTTGTACCTAGTATGTGCACTTTGGCTCTCCTGATTGGTGGGATAGTAGCAATTAACCCGCAACCGGGTTTAGTCTATGCTGAGGAGGATAATGGTAGCAATGGCGTTAGTAGTGTTGATAGCGATGGTAATGCCGATACTGGGATAATGCCCCTAGCGGCAGACTCTACTATATCTCTTCGCTTTAATGATGATGCAAGCTTCACTGCTCCCGCTACAGCTAATGAAGTAGCCTATATTACTAATACCTTTACTGTAAATGTAAATAAATATGCTAACTATACAGTAA
>CAYUDH010000051.1:0-4865 GCA_964443595.1 uncultured Candidatus Saccharibacteria bacterium | reverse complement strand
GTACTATCACTCTCAGCAAAAGCCAAACACTCTATGCGGTATGGTCTAAGGATACTGTATATACATTAAGCTATAATGCTAATAATGGTTCTGGTGCTCCGGCTACCCAAACCTACACTGAGCCGGGTAATAGTAGTGCTACATCACATACTTTTACTATTTCTGGTACTAAGCCTACGCGTACGGGTTATACATTCTTAGGATGGGGCAATAACAGCACAGATACTTCTGCTACATATCAGCCAAACGCTAGCATTACCGTAGACAAAGCTGCTCCAACCAAGACGCTGTATGCGGTGTGGAAAGCGGATGATATTACTGGTCTAACTAACATGCAGGATATGACGAGCAGTGCTTGCGCTGCTACTCCAGTAGGAACGGAGGCAAAGCTAAAGGATACCCGTGACAACAATGTTTATTATGTTACTAAGCTTGCTGATAGCCATTGCTGGATGACACAGAACTTGGCCTATAACGGTAGCGGAGATAGTACTGATGGTTCATATAGTGGCGGATCTCATACAAATAGCAGTCACGGCTCCGTGGGAAATACGTATAATCATGCTGCCGCATTGAGCGTCTGCCCAGTAGGCTGGAAATTGCCATCTAGTGGCGACTATAATAATCTAGCTAGCTCTTATGGGCTTTCTATGAGCTCATCTAACCCGAGTAGTGTACTAACTGCAAGTCCATTATATTTTCTAATGCTGTTTGATATAAGCGGCAATCAATACGGCTATTATTGGGGGTCTAACATCCAAGGTCCCACTAGTGCATATCCTTTCTGGTTTGGGAAAAGCGGCTACGGTGCATCTGGTGGCATGCCGAAGACGAGCTTTTACTCTGTCCGCTGTGTCGCCCAATAGTCACTTCTGCCGACTCATGCTAGCTATTACTCCGAGATAGCTAGCATAGCTGGTATACCCTAGATGAGCACCGGCCTGTGGAAAACCACATTTAGCTTTCGGCCAAAGCTAGTACTTAATCGTTAAGGTTTATGTTAAAATTAAATTAGGAAATTAATCGTGATCCTTACCGTTATTAATGTTGATGTTGATAATGACATTATTATTAATTTCGGTAGGGTCAGATTTTTGTTTATCATCTTCTTTCCCACGATCTAGGGTCGAATCAATGAACTTTGTTATTATGTATGATAAGAATATCTCTATCAGCATAGGTTCCTTTTTCCGCCAATTCAACTGCCACACCCTACAAAAACCTCAAAAGTACCAAGCGACCTGCGCTCTACCAAATGGACCCCTTTTGTAAAAGGTGTCCAACCTCCAAAACTTTTAGATTGATTTATTACTAAAAAGCGCGGTTTTTAGTAATAAATGATTGATAAATACACCTGAACACATATTTTAACCATAACTCATACCCCTGTATAATAATTTTAATCATAAGGAACGCTCGTTTTGCGCGCTAAGGGCACCCAGAGGTTGTAGGAAGCGTTTTCGCTAAAAGCTTGGTATAAGCAAGGTCTGCACTATAGCGGCCTAGAATTGCCCAAAAATAACCTTAAACAGCAAAAGTGCCACTTCTGACCAAGCTGAAACAGTAAAAATGCCACCATCTGAGCTAAGATAGCAAGGCGAGATTATTCCTCCGTATGTTTCTCGCGGTCAAGATCTAGCGTCACATGGTAACGAAAGCCAGGATACGCCTTCTTGAGATGCCGGACGATATGGTTCTTGAGCTTATTCTTCTCGGGGCAGCGCTGATCGATAATCAGGTCAAAACTGACAATTTTGGTTTCTTCGTCGATATGGAGGCCATGCATTTGCCGAATCTCGGGGTGCTCCGCTACTACATCCTGCAGATATTGGCGAATGGCGCGGTGCATGGCGGTGTCGTTGTTCTCGGTATAGATGCCGATCGTCAGGGCGACGCCATATTCCTGATAAATCTGACGAGTAATCTGGCGCGATAGTCGGTCGAGCTCGCGCGCCGTCATCTGGTCGGGGACTTCGATGTGCACCGAGCCGATATACTCAGAGGGGCCGTAGTTATGCAGGTCGAGATCGTAAGCGCCTTTGACCTCTGGGAAACTGCGCACGGCTTCGCGGATTTGGTGAGCAGTGTCTGGGTCGATGCTCCGCCCCAGAATGTCCGCGGCCGCCTCGGATAGAATCTCGATACTAGTCTTGATAATAAAGGCGGCGATAACGACACCGAGAATCCCATCAATGCTAATCTGGAAGAGCATCGTCACGAGAATTCCCACCAGAGTCGAGAAAGACAGCAGTGCGTCAAACATCGCATCGATGCCCGAGGCAATCAGGCTACCAGAGTCGACCTGCTGGCCGACCTTTTTAACATAGCGACCGAGGAGGATTTTCGTTAGGACTGCCGCTGCTACCACGATAATCGTAGCTGCGGAATAATCCGCCAGTTCAGGGCTAAAGATCTTTGGGACTGACTCAACCAGAGCCATCACGCCAGCGAGCAGCACAATGATGCCGACCGCCATGGCTGCAAGATATTCCGAACGCCCATGCCCGAAGGGATGCTCTGGATCGGGCGTGCGGCCAGCCAGCTTGGCCCCGATAATCGTCACTACCGATGAGCAGACATCGGTTAAGTTGTTCACCGCGTCAAGCACAATCGCAATCGAGCCAGCGATGAGGCCGACCACCATCTTGAAAGCCACCAGCACGACATTCGTGACAATGCCGATGATACTGGTGCGGACGATGATTTTAGCGCGGTTCATATCAGGTAATTTTACCAAGTTTTGCAGCAAAAGGCAATGGCTATTTCCCAAAATCACGGTTTTATGATATTGCCACTTGACATTTTCAAGCATGTGTGCTATAATGGTGGTATAAGCCTGCTGCAGGCTCTGTCTGTAGTGCTCATGGGGAGTGGTGACTATCGGCTTTGCACTTTTCGGTTAGTTACGAAATGCCGATAATCCTCATTCTCAATCTTGACAAAAGGGGAGAAAAATATGGAGAACGCGAAAGAAGCTATCACCTGGACGGGCAAAGCTTTGCAAATTGGCAAAAGGCTCGGCCTAGATGTGTTTACCACCAACTGCCTGGTCGACCTTTGCTGTTTTTGCGACAAGTATAACCTGAGGCTCAGCTACTACCCGCAGAAGAGCGCACCCGAACAATTCCAGATTGCCCGAGCCAATATCAGTTCTGATGGCGCGGAAGCAATTTATTTCGAGCTGGACCGCGTCCCAGTCATGGTGGGGTTGCTCAGGCTCATTGATAGCCAGACAACCCATCTGAGTCAGCTCGAGCAGCGCATCACGCTCTTGGAGAAACAAATGCTGAGTGCTAATAAGAGTATCCAGACCTTGGCCGTTCAGGACAGTTTTCAGCATTATCTCAGACAGTTTCAGGAAAAGGTTCCTACGTTTGCAAAATACGGTATCGAGCTGACGATTGACGAGATGGCCCAGGAGGTGATTTATCAGAATGGCCAATGCCCGCCGGTTCGCTACCCCATTAATCAGACTGGGTACGCAAAAGCCCTCCGCGCGCTGAACAATGCAAAGATTAAGTACAAAACACAGCCGGTAGCAGACGCCAATACAGCAGATGATATTGCGGCGTTCGAGATCAGGCTGAAACAGCTCGCTGCCAGAGCAACGGTAATCGGCAATACACTTTTCCAGCAAAGGAATATGATCTATTATGATCGCCATCGACGGAAAAATCCACAGGGCAGGCGCTGGGAGGTAGTGTTTACGCGCAAGGATATGCTTGAATCCCAGCAAAAGCGGCCACACAACGAAGGCACCTGGTATTTCTCGTTAAGCGAGCTGGATGAGGTTGAACGAGTGATCTCCCACGACGAGGAAATCTACAACAAGTATTTCGATGAAGACTAACCACTTACCCCGGCTTCGGCCGGGGGATTTTTATGACATACTACTTGACATTTTTAAGCATGTGTGCTATAATGGAATCATAAGCTTGTTACGGACCCAATCCATAGAGGCTTAGGAACCTTTTGGTTAGTCAAAGTTCCCCGTTTTTGGGTAGAAATAAGGTTATTTTATGAACAAGTAGCCTTAAACTACTCAAAAAAGGAGAGGTACTTATGATTCTGACGAAAGAGTTCATTGACAGCCATGGCTCCGACAGTGCGCGGGCGCTCTTTGAGCTGACCACATCCCTTGGTTACACCGTCATCTGCCCGGAAAATGAAACTGGTAGCCTGAAATGTGGCTTTATGCTGCAGAACCAGTACGGCGCTATCTATGCCTGCCCGACCGGCGAAACCGCCATCAAAACCATGATGCCCATTCTACGCTTTGTGAGCGACTTCGACCGGGCGGGCGCCGATGCTTCGACACAGCTGAGCCGCATGGATCAGCTGGAAGGGCGTATCCAGAAAATCGAAGAGCTACTGAAGATGCCTTCTGCAGTTGAGATGCAGGAATCCGACGCGTCACAAAAAGCAGGTGTTGACCTTGATGATCTGTGCATGCGGGCAAGAGCTATTGGAACTTGCGTCCAAAAGCTGAATGGCGAAATCATTTATTGCAGGCCTCGTTTCAAGATTCCTGGCTCACGCTACAAGTTTTACTTTACCGTCGACAACGCCTTAGACCAGGAGCGCAGACAGTTCCGCGCCCAGTACACTTTCACATTTGATGAACTGGACGAACTGGCGCGCTGGATTGCGTACGACGAGAAAATCTTTGCCGAAAGCAACCGACTGTATGGTGTTTCATAAGACTAACCGCGCCAAAAAGCTCCCCTTGTGCAGGGGGGCTTTTCCATAACCGTAAATTTTCGATTACTTAATGATAGACGTAACGACACCGCTACCAACAGTCTTACCACCTTCGCGGATAGCGAAGCGGTCGTTGTTGTTCATAGCGATTGGGGCGAGCAACT
>CAYUDH010000050.1:3702-4898 GCA_964443595.1 uncultured Candidatus Saccharibacteria bacterium | reverse complement strand
AAGCCGTTGCCGACTTACACGCGTTCCAGGCGTGCTCCTTCAACCACTCGGACACGCTTCCGTACTTAGAGATATTATAACATAGTTTCGGGTAAATTGGCGAAGATTGCTTGTTGTAATTTTTATAAAAGTGATAGCGCTGGTGGTTTTTGTGATATGATAGATGTAGTAAGTGTGGGCAACAAGGTTAAATGGAGGTGAAGCCCGATGGCAAAAGATCAAAAGTCAGCGAATGAATGTAAGTATATTTTTGTGACGGGTGGAGTTCTGTCGGGAGTTGGCAAAGGGATTACGGCGGCGTCGATTGGGGCGATTCTGAAAGCGCAGGGGTATAAAGTTTCTATCCAGAAATGTGATCCGTATTTGAACGTGGATGCAGGGCTACTAAACCCGGTGGAACATGGAGAATGCTTTGTGACGCACGATGGGCGAGAAACAGATTTAGACTTGGGGCATTATGAGAGGTTTTTGGATTTTGAAACGAATAAGTTTTCGGCGGTTTTGTCGGGGGCGCTGTATCAAGAATTGATTGATAAAGAGCGCAATGGTGGATTTCATGGGAAGACGGTGCAGATGGTGCCGCATTTTACGAACTTGGTGCAAGAAAAGATTGCGAAAGCGAGTGAAGGTAGCGACATTCACATCGTGGAAATTGGCGGTACGGTGGGGGATTATGAAGGTTTGAGTTTTATTGAGGCGATAAGGTTGTTTGCGAACCGGGTGGGGCGGAAAAATTGTCTCTATGTGCACGTGGTGTATGTGCCGTGGATTAATACTTCAAAGGAACTAAAGACGAAGCCGGCACAGAATGCTCTGAAAGATTTGAGAGGGTTTGGGATTATTCCGGATGTGGTGGTATGCCGGACGGAGAAGCCGGCGCCGCGGGCGATTTGTGAAAAGATCGCGGCGTTTTCGGGGATTGAGAGCCGGGCGGTGTTGAATTTGCCGGATATTAATTCAGTCTACGATGTACCATTTAATGTGTTGAAGTCGGGCGTGATGGAGATATTGGATGATTTTACTGGTGCGAAAAAAGAGCCGGATATGTCGCGCTGGCTGGAGTTCTCGAAACATCGCAATAAAAAGCATCGCAAGACGGTGAAAGTAGGGCTGGTGGCAAAGTATGTGGGGAATGAAGATGCTTACATTTGCGTGACGGAAGCGTTGAAGACGGCGGCGGCGTGGAATGAAGTAAA
>CAYUDH010000050.1:0-3602 GCA_964443595.1 uncultured Candidatus Saccharibacteria bacterium | reverse complement strand
GATGGGATTGTGGTGCCGGGCGGATTTGGGGTGCGGGGCACGGAAGGTAAAATCCATGCGGCGGAATATGCGCTAGAACATGATAAACCATATTTGGGATTGTGCCTAGGCCTGCAGATGGCGGTGGTAGCGGCAGCGCGACGGGGCGGAATTAAAGATGCGAACTCGGAAGAGTTTGGCGCGACGGAAGCAGCAGGAAATAATATAATATATATTATGAACGACCAAAAGGGCAAGGAAGAAACGGGCGGTACGATGCGGCTAGGTGATTATCCGGCGAAATTGAAACCGAAGAGCAAGGTGCGTGAGATTTATGGTGATGAAGATGTAGTAGAGCGGCATCGGCATCGCTATGAGGTGAACCAGAAGTTTTTGCCGGAAATAGAGAAAGGCGGGATTGTAGTGTCCGGTACGTCACCGGATGGGAAACTGGTGGAGTTTGTGGAAGCGCCGGAATGTAAGTTTTTCGTGGCGACGCAAGCGCATCCGGAGTTTAAGTCGCGTCCGCTGCAGGCGCATCCGCTGTTTATGGAGTTTATTAAGAGTTTGAAATAGGCGGTGACGCTTGATATAAGTTGTGAGAAATGGCGAAATGTGCTAGAATAAAAGTAATTAGTTAAGGAGATTTTGATGAAAAAGACGTCTAGCTGGCTCTGGGGATGCGTGCTGATTGCCCTCGGCATAATATTGGGAATTAATGCTTTGGGGATAGCACATATTAATATTTTCTTTCCGGGCTGGTGGACGTTGTTCATTATCGTGCCATGCGCGATTGGATTGTTTACGGATAAGCGGAAGAGCGGCCCGATTTTTGGGCTGGTGCTGGGGATTTGTTTGCTGTTGAGCTGCCTAGGTGTATTGCCGTTCGGGATGTTCTGGTCGCTACTGATTCCGATGATTCTGGTTTTGATTGGTGTGACGATGCTGGTGCGGTCGACTTCTGATGGTGAGGTGGCAGATCGAATTCGTGAGGCGCGGGCGGAGCAGAGGGCAGAGCGCCGGAACGGGCATAAGGTCAAAGAGGCGGAAATCGTGGAAACTGACGATAAAGGTGACGAGGATGAGGATGATGACGACGACGATGAAGATGATGGGAAAGACTTTGAGGAATATTGGTCGACTTTTGGTGATCAGGATATAAATTATAATGGCAAAACTTTTTCGGGCTGTCGGGTAGATGCGGTGTTTGGGGGCGCGGATGTTGATTTGCGTAAAGCGAAGATTACGGATAAAGCGATTTTGCGGACAAGTAGCGTGTTTGGCGGAATTATTGTCTATGTGCCAGATGATGTAAAAGTGGAAGTGGCGTCGACGGCGATTTTTGGCGGCGTGTCAGATAAACGGAAGAACATTGATAAAGAGAAGCTGAAGAAGACTTTGTTCATTGATGCGAATTGCGTGTTTGGTAGCGTGGAGATTCGATGAGAAGCGCTCAGAAAATTATCAAAATTCTGGCGTTGGCGCTGGCGGCGTTTATTATCTTTGTGATGTTTGCGGCGCTAGTGGGTGGCGTGTCGTTCATGGCGTCGATTGCGGGCGGAGAAAGCTGGCGCTGGGACGGAAATGATAATTGGACGAGTGAAGATTTTGCAGATCAGAAGATTCGTGAGCTGGATATTAACGCGAAGGCGACGAACGTGAAGTTCCGTGCGGTGGATAGTGGTGATGATGTGCGGGTCGAAACGAATAATGAATATATCTCGACTTGGACGAACGGTGAGAGGCTGGAGCTAGTGGAGAAAAGCCACGGGATTTTTGGCTGGGGCGGGACAGGCGAAGTGGTGATTTATCTGCGTAAGGACGTGAAGCTGAGAAATGTGAAATTAGAAGTCGGGGCGGGAGCGCTGACGATTGATAGGCTGGAAACGGAAAGATTAAGCCTGAACCTAGGGGCGGGCCGGACGGAGATTGATAACCTGAAGGTAACGGAAAATACGCAGATAGATGGCGGGGCGGGGCTATTGGTGCTGCGTAGTGGAGAATTAAGGGATGCGAACCTGGAATTAGGTGTAGGAAAAGCGGAGATTGTGGCCAAGTTGACGGGACATAGCAAGATTGATTCGGGGGTGGGGAAGTTAGATCTAGACTTGATTGGCAAAGAGAAAGATTATCGTATAAAAATAGATAAAGGTATAGGTAACGTAGATCTGAACGGGCAGTCGATGCCAGATGGTGCGATTTGGGGTGATGGTAACAATGAGATTGAAGTAGAGTCGGGCGTGGGCGCAGTAGAAATTAAGATTTCTGAGGAATAAAATGGAAGAGATTCAGCAAACTTTGCAGAAAGTGATTGAAAAGATTTTTGGGATTAAGTTCGAGCCGGTGGTGACGAGCGCGCCAGAGAATACGGGTGCGGATTATGCGACGAATGTGGCGATGCAGCTGGCGAAGCTAGTGCACAAAGCTCCGATGGTTATCGCTGAAGCGATTGCTTCAGAGTGGGCGGACTTGTTATCGGAGCGATCTGCTTTGTCGAACCCTCCAGTACGCAGTCACCGTACCTTAAGTACGGCTCCTTTGCGTGCTTCGGATTCTCCTCGCATCTCATCTCCGCTAACTTCGTCCGATGAGGTAGAGGGCGGTTTATCGAAGGTAACTTCGTCCGATGAAGTGGAGAAAAATGGAAGCATAAAAGTAGAAGTAGCAGCGCCGGGGTTCTTGAACTTCAAGCTGAATAATGAGGCGGTGGTGGAACGGGTGAAGGGTTACGCTAATGATTTAGCGCGGGAAGCGGCGGATGATAGCTATCAGGATAAAATGGTGGTGGCGGAGTTTTCTGATCCGAACCCGTTTAAGGTGCTACATGTGGGGCATCTCTATACTTCAATTGTGGGGGATAGCATTTCGCGATTGCTGGAATTTGCTGGAGCGAAAGTGGTGCGGGCGAATTTTGGGGGAGATGTGGGGCTGCACGTTGCCAAAACTTTATACGCTTTAATGAATTCTAAGCAATCGGGTGAGTTGGGCGATATTTTAGATACTTTGACGATTGAGGATATCGCGAAATGTTATGTGGAGGGGACGCGAGCTTATGACGAAGATGAAGCGGCGAAAGCAGAAATTACGCGGCTGAACAAAGAAATTTACCGGATCAATAGTGAGGATTTGCATGATACGGAATTAGCGCAGCTGTATTGGCGGGGGCGGGAACTGAGTTATCAGTATTTTGATAAGTTTTATACGCAGATTGGAGTGAAGTTCGATAAGTACTATCCGGAATCGTCGGTGGCAGACAGAGGTTTGCTGGAAGTGCGGGCGCATACAGGCACGACTTATGAAGAAAGTGACGGGGCGGTGGTCTATAGAGGTGAGAAAGTCGGCTTACATACGCGAGTGTTCATTAACCGTGAGGGCGTGCCGACTTATGAAGCGAAGGATGTAGGGCTGATTTTCACGAAATGGGATGATTGGCACTTCGATGAGTCGGTAGTGGTGACGGGGAATGAGCAAAGTGACTATATGAAAGTGGTGCTGGCGAGTGTGTCGGAATATGCGCCGCAATTAGTGGAGCGGACGCGACATTTGACACATGGGCTGGTGAAGCTACCGGGGAATGTTAAAATGTCGTCACGAAAAGGGAATTTCTTGAAGGCCGTTGAAGT
>CAYUDH010000049.1:0-4949 GCA_964443595.1 uncultured Candidatus Saccharibacteria bacterium | reverse complement strand
GCGATAAAACCCCGAATTTCTTGCTCGCAGATATTCCGGAGTTAGGAGATTTTAGTTTATGAAAATTATATTCGATGACACCTGCGAGCAGGATTTGATGGTGACTTCAATTAAGTCACACATAATCCAACTCGTTACTTCTTTACCAACTATGCCTACGACCGCAAATAATGAAGATCGTAAACCTCTCCCTAAAGAATACTACGAGCTAATGGATTGGATGAGTATTTATAAACAGGCTTGGGAGGGAGAGATTAAGGAGAAAGAAAATGACTAACGAAGTAGTAGTAAAGCCTAAACAGACAATCGCAGCCTTAGCTCACGATGAAACTTTTACGACCCATATGCAGGAGTTACTAGGCAAGCGCGCGCCGCAGTTTATCACGAGCGTTTTAACGCTAGCAAATAGCAATGTGGGTCTCAACCAATGTAATCCAAAGGAAGTATTCAGCACCTGTCTCAAGGCCGCATCACTGGATCTGCCGCTCGACCAGAATCTAGGTTTCGCTTACGTCTTACCATACAAAAATTACCAAACTGGTAAGGTTACGCCTCAATTCCAGATGGGCTACAAAGGCTTCATCCAGCTAGCGATGCGCAGCGGAGAATACGAAAATATCGGTGTCCGCGAGGTGTACGAAAATGAGTTCCAAGGCTATGACGAGTTCACTGGTGAAGAACTTGTACGATTTATGCCGGACGACGCTCGTGGCGAGAAGATTATCGGCTATGTGGCATATTTCATCACACTCAAAGGCTTCCGGAAACGTCTCTACATGAGCCAAGAAAGTCTCAACGCTCACGGGGCCAAGTATTCCAAGTCCTATAACAAAAATAATGGGATCTGGAAAACTGAGCCGGATGCTATGAAGAAGAAAACCGTCCTCAAACTATTGCTAAGCCGGTGGGGCATCCTCTCGACGCAGTTACAGCAGGCCATTACTGATGATCAAGCCGATAGCGAGGGCAACTATATTGACCGAAAACCTACTATCGAAATAACTGACGCCGAAATGGGCGAAAGCGAGGAGGACAGAAGTGGAGCTAAGGAATAAACAAAACGGAAGAAATTACCACGTAGTTACAGAAGACGGTGATGGCGGATTCATAATCTTTGCGAGCGAGACGGGAGGCATGGATCGCTTCCAAATGAGTTATGGAACCCTAGCTGATTTTCTAGACGAGTGGGAGGACGCAGACTAAACGATGGTGGCGCTGTTAGGGAGATTGACTAAGCTAACAGCCGTTTAGACCGAGCAACCAACTGCACACCTCCCAATTAACTCTTATGACCAAAGTCTCTCAACGGACGTTTAGCTAAACGTGAAACTATGGTCTCTAGACGAGCGCAGTATAGAAGTTTCCGCTGCTCGCCTAGCAAGCGGCCAACATACCGCATGAGCGTTGGCTTCTTGCTAGGTCGCTCCAGAAAATCGCAGTTGATCTGGAGCGATCTTTAGGTATTAATCTCAAACCCACCCTACACGGACAAACGCCGTTACTGGGAAAGGTGCCTAGCGCTAGGCAAGCCCTTCGCGCTATTATTACCAGTCAATATATTAAGCGACTCGGTGATCAATGTGTCACTAAGAGAGAGAGAGAGAGACGGCTGCGCACCACAGCTCCAGCTGCTCATCCCATCCCGAAGAACACGTTTTTACAACGCAAAAACTGGAGAAATCGGCAAAAGCCCAACTTTCAAAGCAGCATATTTTGCTATTGGACTTTTCAAACAGCAGATTATTCTCGCGGATTTAGAAAAATAAAGGAGTAAATAATGAACATATCCATAAAAGGCTTAAGCAGGTCTCCCTACGTCGCAACATTTGCTATTGCCTGCGTAGTTATGGTGTTAACCGGGCATCCGGGTTGGGCAACAGCTTTTTTCATCATGCTCGTACTAATGTTTGGCTAATTTTAAGAATATAGAGGTAAAAATATGATTGATAAAATCGAACTTATACGGAAAAATACTGGAGAAATCTACACGTTCTTTAGTAGCTGTGGCCCGTATGTGGTCTTAAAGGACCGAGATGGTCGTCAGCACCATCTTCGCATTGACGAGTTGGCACGCGATTTTGATCGCCCAAAGGAGAAAAAATGAGTGTTGGCAACGGAGGAAGAAAAAGTGCCCTTCTACACAGGAAGGGGGCGTATATTATCCCACAACAGAACGAAGCGCTATTAGCACGCAGAATACCGCAGCCGCAAAACAAAATCATAAAGAGGCCTAAGAAAGATGAGCAGTGACTCCCCAGCATACGTAACCGCTATCTATAAAACTCGTCGCAAAGGCACTCGTCTCAAGTGGCGCTATGCTATGTGGTACAAAAACTATTTTCCGGACGGGACACATGGGATGAGATTCATGGGTACAGTGGCTATTTTAAGGGGTGACAAATACGAGATTTTGCGGAAAGGACAGGAAGAATAATGAAGAAGATTGAGCTAACTTATCATGGCATGGTTATATCTAAGAAAAATACAAAGCGGATCATCAGAAACACAAAAACCGGAAAACCTATGATGATCTCAAACAAGGCGGCGTTGGCAAATGAACACGACATGATTGACCAGTTCAGCGTCCAGACGCTCGCACAAGAGAAGCCGATAGGAAAATGTAAGATTTCGATCGTGATTTACGAGCCAAATCTACAACGTAGAGACCTAGATAACCAAGCCACCTCAATACTTGATGCTTTGACCAGATCGGAAGTAATCAAGGATGACTCCATAAAATGCGTCAAGGAGCTAAACGTCCGACTAGGCGGTATAGATAGAGAAAATCCTAAAGCAATAATAACTATAACGGAGGAAATATGATAAATAGCCAGCAAAAGCAAAAAGCGCTCGACATAGTTGCCGGAACAATAAAAGAGTGGATGAAAGATGGTGATCATAGTTTCACGATTTGGTTCGAAATTAAAGACGACGGTGGGCTAGAGCTGACCATAGACTCTCTAAGCAAGCAGATAACCGTTGATGTAGGAAAGGAAAAACAATAATGACAGGTGGAAAAACATCCAAGCGACGCGGCCCACACAAGCAGAATCCCAAGTCAAAGGCAAATCTGGTGTCGCTCGCTAAGCGGCCGCCGAAAGAGCGAAAGAAAATCGCTAGTAAGGGCGGCCGAATATCGGCCAAAAAGTACAAAGACGAGCTGAAACTCCAGCGAATTGCTCAAATGTTGCTACAATCGAAACTTCCAGAGGGCGAACTGAAGAATCGGCTCATTGACGCCGGTATTAGCGCAGAAAACGCTACGCACGGCGCCGGGATGCTAATGAAGCTCACCGACAAGGTCTTGGAAAATGGCGACGTCCGCGCTTTTGAAGCAATCCGAGATACGGCCGGAGAAAAACCGACCGTCGATATCACAAGCGGCGGCGAACCTATTACCGGCATAGATATTGCCTTCGTTAAATTCGATGCGGAGAAGAAAGATGGACGGTCAGAGAGCTAGTTTAGAAATACCAGAGCCTTTCAAAGAGCTATTCCAGCCGTCTAAGGACTGGCGGCATATTATTTACTACGGCGGCCGGTCTAGCGGTAAGTCAACTCAAGTGGGTCTCTCGTTACTTGTTGAAGCGGCAAGCAAGACAATGCGCATCCTTTGCGTTCGCGAAGTCCAAAAGTCAATCGAGAAATCCGTCCATAAACTGCTCTCCGATTTGATTCGCAAGCACGCCTTTCTCCAGCAAAGCTGGGTGGTTACGAAGGAATCCATCCGCAATAAGATTACAGGCAGCGAGTTCATGTTCGAGGGTATGTATAACAACGAAGACAACATCCGCTCCTACGAAGGCGTCGATGTCTGCTGGGTCGAAGAAGCCGAATCAGTATCAGCCAGCTCCATTGACGTTTTGATCCCGACAATTCGCAAAAGCGGCAGCCGTATTATCTGGACTTTTAATCGACTTACCGAGCATGATCCGGTTTGGGACAGGCTCGTTGCTCATCCGAGCGACCGCACCTACGTTCGTAAGGTCAATAGCGAAGAAATCGAATATCTGCTGAGTGACGAAGTAAAATTCGAGCGTGCCGAAATGCTTAAAAATAATCCCGAAATGTATGCGCACGTCTGGCTAGGCGAGCCACTCACTTCTAAGACCGGCTCTGTATTTGGCAAACAGCTCAGCCAAGCTGCTATCGAAGGCCGTATCTGTTCCGTACCTTACGACGCAAGTACCGGAGTTTATACGGCGTGGGATCTCGGCGTCGGAGATTCAACGGCAATTTGGTTCTTCCAACGGGTTATGAAGGAGATTCGGTTTATTGACTATTACGAGAACAGCGGTGAAGATCTAGCCCATTATATCGCTGTTATTCGTCAAAAAGGCTATAACTACGCGACGCACTATCTACCTCACGATGCCCGGCAGCGCGAATTACAAACTGGCCTATCGCGCGTGGAGTTCTTCGCGCAAAACGACATCCGCAACGTTGAAGTGTTGCGTCCTACGAACTTCCAAATTGGTAATGACGATATTAACCTTATCGCGCGACCAAAGCTTTCTCGCTGCTGGTTCGATGCCGAAAAATGCGCACGTGGTCTAGAGTGCGCTCGCGCTTATCACTACGAGTTCGACGAGAAAAATAACCTGCTGAAGTCAAAACCGGAGCATGACTGGTCGTCGCACGCATCATCAGCCCTTATCTATGCCCTAATCGCCGAATCACAAGCTGAAGCACGCGCCAATACGCCAATTATTAAGGTGAAAAAGCCAATAAATAGTAGTATTAACAAGATTCTATATTAGGAGAAACAATGAGCAAAATCGAATATGGAAAAATCAAAACCACAAAAGTCGAGGGTGGTCTTACAACCCACACCGAGACCAATATAGTTGACGGATCTGCGATCGCGCCAAAAAGAGTACGCTACGAAGAACGTGTTCGCGTTCGCAACGCAAAAGAGGAGCAGGAAGAATATCTGAGGTTTAGCGATT
>CAYUDH010000048.1:0-5104 GCA_964443595.1 uncultured Candidatus Saccharibacteria bacterium | reverse complement strand
ACAATATATTATTATATTGCGCCTTTTATTACAAAAATGGCGCCGTGAACGCGCACACTAATGATAAATGTTCCTCCGAAGAGACCCATTTCGCACTAGACGTTCACAACGCCATTTCCCTGCGAAACAGACTGAACAATTCATGCAGTATTGCACAAAACCATTCATACATTTATCATTGTGTGCACTTCCATTATACCACACTTTTCACCAAAACATCGCACAATGCTAACCCTATTTTTCCACTCCCCGTCAAATTCGTCTTAGCTTACGCCTCATTCCCCATAATCACAACAGCGCCCCCAAGTCACTCTAATTTTCCAACAACAAAAGCAGCCCCATCAGGTTTTCACTAAAACCTCAGCCTCCATCCCCCACATCAAAAAACGACCCTAAAAGGTCTTACTCAATCCCCGTCATTCAGGTCAAGAAAAACAACCCCAAAGGGTCTTTCTTCCTTAACCTGGCGGATCCGACGAGACTCGAACTCGCGACCTCTGCCGTGACAGGGCAGCGCTCTAACCAACTGAGCTACGAATCCACCTACCCCTTATTATACCGCACTTCCCTCTAGATTACAAGCCCCAAATTCACCCAGTTTTGATCCCCTAGCCAGGACCATAAAACAGTCATAACTCACCCGCGATTATCATCTTACCATCTTGAGTCCCTAGATAGAACTATAAAAACGCCCAAAACCCGCCTTAGCCCAAACTCCATCCTTCCCCGCCGCACGAAAATAGCCCCACCCTAGCGAGACTATTTTCCAAACCAGCAATAGCTAGCTATTCAGCAATCGCATCAATATTGCGGATGAAAATCGCATCATCGATAATACCGACAATCGCCGCCGCAATCATTACCCAGCCTACGATCGCCAGCACTACACTCATGCCGCTAATCAGCATATAAATACCAAGCGCCAGCATCACCAGCGAAAGAATCAACACATAGAACCATTCCTTCACACCAGCTGCGTGCAGCTTAATCGCACTGTTCATGCGTACCAAAGCACCATAGATCATCCAAGCGCCCACCACGATACCGATCGCGCCGCTCAGTTTCTCCCATAGTACGACAGAAATCACGCCAAACACCAGCGCAATCACGCCATAGAGCAAATCATTGCTATAAAAATCATATTTACCATGCACCACGAAATAATTAATAATGCGATAGACCCCCTTCACCATGAAGAAAATCCCTACCACATAGAAAATCACCTTCAAGATTCCCTGCGGGTTCCAAATCAACAGCGCGCCCAGCACACCAATCACGATTGACTCTAGAATCGCCATCCAGCCGGTGCTCTTTGCCCGTTTCAAAACTGGCGCCACCAACTCTTGCGCAGGATTTTTGGCTCGTGACGAAGACTTGGTCGAAGTAGTTTTGCGGCTTGACGTCTTTTTCTTAGACGTAGTTTTTGTTGCCATTTTGCCTCCTAATTTTTATACTTATTCTTATTTTACCACAATTTACGCACAAACAACCAACTTTCTCAAAAATTCCTCACAACACATTCATATTGGCACTATCATGAAACAGGTCTAAACATTTTTCCGCCATATTACCGCCAATGTGATATAATAATCTTATTGCGGGTATCGTATAACGGCTATTATGTATCCTTCCCAAGGATGAGATTGGAGTTCGACCCTCCATACCCGCACCAAGCAAAAACACAAGTAAATCCGCAAGGATTTATTTTTGTTTTCTGCAATTATCATCCTCAAGAACCGCAGCTAACTACAGCTACTCCCCGCCCCACCTACTACACTGATTCCCCTGCTTGTAATCAATCGAATATTTCGTAAACGGAAACCCCTGCTCGATGTTATAAGCATAAATAGTAATATAATTCTTTTGATCGTAATACACCACCTCATCATTGGGACAGACATAACGCACGTATTTTTCATTCAAAATCTTCTCAAACTCTCGCCTTAGCGCCCACTCACTCCGGATCGTCTGAAAATTCGCCGTATAATTCCCCGTTTCCCCCTCAAACATCGAGAAAGCCGGCACCACGAGCGGCGCTGTCAATCCCGGGTCTTTAAACTCCACACTGCCCAGTGGCAAAAACATCACCCCCGCCGTTGCCACAATCGCCAAAATAATAATCAACCTTATCAGCTTAAACACTATTCCGCCTCACCATCCAGGTCAATAAAAGATTCTACCTTATCATTTGCATAGAGCTCCGTCACCATTCTATCAAACTCTGAGAAAACAATCTTGAGCGACGCATAATTCACTTCCGAGCTCGTCTTATCAATCAATTTTACATAATAATACCCATCACCGTTGCTCGACAGAAACCTCTCGCTCACCTGCCCCGCTTCTAGGCTCATCGCCATCGTCGAGCGACCACCATCCACATTCATATTATCCACCAAGCGCCCAGTTTCCTCGTAATCCACCCCCTCAATACCATCTGCTGCCTTATGCAAATCATTATCATTTTCTTGCAGCAACCGCTCTACCTCCGCCGATTTATTCCGCGCTGGCTCATCCACTGCCTGCGCCACCTTCGACTTCATCAGAGTTAGGTACAGCATCCGCCGGTACTCCGACTTGTTCATGCCAAAATTATCCCGCAAAATCTTCAGAAAACCTTCCTCACTCCGTTCCACCCCACCCACCTTTCGGTGCTCTTCAAAAGCTTTATCAATCTCTTCATCACTCACCGTAATGCCCCGCTCCGCCGCCAGTTTCATCGCAAAAGTATATTCCACCACCGAGTAAAGCGCCGCCTGCTTATAATTCTGACGCACCGCCTCATCATCCGCGCTCGTACCTAGCTGACCGCCCTGCTGCTCCGCCGTCATCAAATTACTGCGATAAATCATCAAATAATCACTATACCGCGCCTTTGCCCCATCTACCTCCGCCACCGGCACCGGAATCACTTGCGTCACCCGGTAAATCATATCACCCGTATCCTGGAACTTATACAACATCGCCCAGCCCGCCACAATCATCAAAATCAAAGCCACCAGAGCCACAACAATTGTATTGATCATTAATTTATGCTTCGCATACTGCAAAGGATACTTAAACTTCCGTCCATGCGCCAAAACCTCCTCGCGACGCTCTTCAACTTTTTCGCGCTCAGTTTTCGGTTTTTGCTTGAACAAACTCATATCTTTATTATAACATAGAAGCGTGCTATAATAATACATAATAAAAGATTAATTACCAGGCGTCGCATTTTATAAAACTTCTTTCTATTAGGATTATTCAAGGAAGAAGCGAGCGGCGGACCGAGCCGTACTTCAAGTACGGTGAGGGAGCAGCGCAGAATCTGACGCAAAAGAATCCAATAGAAAGGAGTTTTATGAGTAGTGCAAAAGATCTTGTCCAACGAAGCTTAGTCGTCCTCAAGCCTGATTCCGTCCAGCGTGGTATCGTCGGCGAAATCATTTCCCGTTTCGAGCGTGTCGGCCTCAAAATTGTCGGTATGAAAATGGTCATGCCCGACGAAGACCAATACCGCGCCCACTACGAAGACATCGGCAAAATGATCACCCGCCGCGGCGAGCAGGCTTTCCGTTATAATCTTAATTACATGATGACCGGCCCAGTCATCGCCATGGTTCTCGAAGGCGTCGAGGCCGTCCCGCTAGTTCGCAAAATCGTCGGCCCTACCGAGCCAAAATCTGCCGAGATGGGTACCATCCGTGGCGACTATTCACACATGAGCTTCGGTTATTCCGATGCCAAGGGTATGGGTGTGCCTAACTTAGTCCACGCCAGCGGCAATCCTGACGAAGCCCAAAAAGAAATCGCCCTCTGGTTCAAACCCGAAGAGCTCTACGATTACTCCGACCTCAACGAGAAATACACTCGCTAACCTACACCAAAAGTTACCCTATCTCTGAGGTAACTTTTTGTTATAAGCAATTCGCTCGCTAAAAAAGAAGTCCTG
Source organism: uncultured Candidatus Saccharibacteria bacterium (assembly GCA_964443595.1). Lineage (GTDB taxonomy): Bacteria > Patescibacteriota > Saccharimonadia > Saccharimonadales > Saccharimonadaceae > Nanosyncoccus. The sequence goes on along the minus strand of CAYUDH010000048.1, from coordinate 1,176 downwards.
CGGTAGGAGCATTACACCCCGTGCAAGACTTCAATATAATTATACCAGACTTGCGCTCCTCCAAGCAAAATTAAATTTTTGAATAGAATTCGTCAGATATAATACAACTTAAAATAGCAAAACAATTTTGATACTTAACCATTTTGTAGATAGAATGGAGCTAGTTTGTATGAAGTCAAGCGAGGTGCGTCTTAGGACGACCTCGCGCAGGCTGAATGCAAAATAGCCCATTATAGCACAAAATGGTGACCCGGGCGGGAGTTGAACCCACAACCTTCTCCTTAGGACGGAGCTGCTCTATCCAATTGAGCTACCAGGCCATATCTATATTATACCACGCCCACCTCATTTTCCTAAGCATAACCAAACCCCACTTCAAAAATTCCCACTTCATCAGTATCTAGAACCACACCTATGCTATAATATACTTATGTATATCTCAGAACTCATTGGTGACTATGTCGAACATCTCGAAGTCGAGCGCGGCCGTTCCCGCAAAACCGCCGAGAATTATGAACGCTATCTCTTGCGCTTTCGAGAAATCGCCCTCGATATCCTCGAGCAAGAGCCAGAGCTTAGAGTTTCCAAAAGCGACGAACCCGACGACTTCCAGCCCGCCGACATCACTCCCGAGCTCGTCCGCAAATTCCGCCTCCAGCTCAACCGCGAAACCGACCGTAACGGCGAGAACTTACAAGCCATCACCCAGGCTTATCACCTCATCGCTTTGCGCGGTTTCCTTAAATACCTCGCCAAACGCGGCATCGACTCCCTCGACGCCAACCTCGTCGAGCTACCCCACACCGTCCGCAAGCAAGTCACTTTCCTGCATTTCGACGAAGTAGAATCCCTGCTCGATCAAATCAACACCGACACCGAAACCGGCCTTCGCGACCGCGCCATTATTGAACTTTTATTCTCCGGCGGCCTGCGCGTTTCCGAGCTAGTCAAACTCAACCGCGACTCCATTAACCTCGACCGCCGCGAGTTCATCGTCCGCGGCAAAGGCAGCAAAGACCGCCCCATTTTCATCTCCGAAGCCGCTGCCGACTGGGTCCAGAACTATCTCGACGCTCGCACCGATTCCCTAGCGCCACTTTTCCTAAATAACAGCCGCAACCTCCAGAGCGTCGACACTTCCGGCAATTACCGCCGCCTCACTCCCCGCTCCGTCGA
>CAYUDH010000047.1:0-5421 GCA_964443595.1 uncultured Candidatus Saccharibacteria bacterium | reverse complement strand
TATACAGAAGAGTTCTTTTTTATGAGAACTTATTTCTAAATTGTTTAACTAAGCCCGTATGTTTGTAATTGCTTGTATTATCTTTGACGATGACGTTGACGCTGAATTTGCCGGAGCGAATATTAAGATGCTCAAGAAGAAACTCGGCTGGAAGCAAGAACGCGAGTTTAAATTCCACCGAGCCACTGAAGAGCAGAAAGAAGCTTTCTTTCGCACACTTAAGGATTGCAATTTCAACATCCGTGCTGTCGTAGTAGATAAAACCAAGGTGACTGAACCAAAACTAAAGAAAAGCGATTCATTTTATAGTCATATAATTATGAGCCTTTTAGATAGATTCGATAATATGGATGCCGCAAAAGTGTGGCTGGATGGCAGTGGCAGTAAAGATTTTCGCCGACGCTCAACGTCTAGTCTGAGAAAAAGTCTTAATAGGAGTAACAAGCGCAAGATTTCCAGCTTTTCGCTAGAAGATTCGCGCAATAGTTCGCTAATTCAACTGGCGGACATGGTTGCGGGCAGCATTCGAGTTAAATATAATCCCGATAAGAAAATCAAGCGGGATTACTTACACATTGTAGCGCACAAAATTAGTGATATTTGGGAGTATGATGGATAGAACCAAAAAAGTCCGCGAACGGACTCTTGGATCGATTTATTATCTACCTGAGAGCTAGCCCCAGAAGGTATGCACAAGGCACCACGTGTCAATAATAAACCTCTGTACCCCTATAATACCACACTTTCCTCATTTTGCCCAGACCCAATTTTACTAATTTCGGGCCGCTCGCATAGGTCACTCACCCGCCCTTGCGCAACCTAGCCTTTTGCGGTATAATACTTAGTTAGAATGAATGATAACTTTATCAAAATACGAGGTGCCCGGCAGCATAACCTGAAGAATCTAGACGTCGATATTCCGCGCGACAAACTAGTCGTGATTACGGGTTTGTCTGGCAGTGGCAAGTCTAGCTTGGCTTTTGATACGATTTATGCGGAGGGGCAGCGCCGCTATGTTGAGAGCCTATCTAGTTACGCTCGCATGTTCCTCGGAGTGATGGATAAACCCGACGTTGATAGTATTACCGGCCTCAGCCCGGCGATTTCTATCGACCAGAAGTCGACCAGTCGCAACCCCCGCTCTACTGTGGCTACTGTCACCGAAGTTTATGATTATCTGCGCTTGCTTTTTGCTCGCGTGGGCGTGCCGCACTGTCCGATTTGTCATCGCGAAGTTCATCGCCGCAGCGTCGAGGATATTGTCAACGAAGTCATGAAGCTCCCCCTCGGCAGCAAGCTGATGTTACTTGCGCCGATTGTTTCGCAGAAAAAAGGTAGTTTCCAGCACGTTTCTGAGCAGTATCAGGCTAAAGGTTTTTCGCGCGTGCGGATTGACGGGATTATCTATGCTCTGGACGAGTTCCCCGAGTTGAATAAGAATGATCGTCACGACATTGAGATTGTAGTGGATCGGTTTATTCTGTCACCGGACCTACTCACTCGGATTTCTGGCTCTATCGAGCAGGCTCTGGAGTTGGGTCAGGGAATTATTAAGCTACTGAAGATTAATGATAACTCCACCGCCGTCGGCGAGAACAAAACCGGCACAGATACCGAAGTTTTGACTTATTCGCAGCGCTATGCTTGTGAGCTGCATCCAGACGAGCTGATTCCCGAGCTCGAGCCGCGTCTGTTCTCTTTTAACGCTCCGCAAGGCGCCTGCCCAACTTGTACTGGTCTCGGTACCCGGCTAGAAATCGACCCCAATTTGATTTTGAACCCCAACCTCACCATCGCTGAGGGCGGCATCCGGCCGTTTAACCGCGTCACTCAGGAATCTTGGTGGCTCAAGCGCCTCGAAGCTGTCGGGGAGAGGCACGGGTTTTCTTGCCATGTCCCCATCAGTGAGTTGTCTGAGGACGCTTTGCAAAAGATTCTCTACGGTACTGGCAAAGAAAAATACGAAGTCAAGGTTGGCGGCCACGGCAAATGGGGCAATGGTGCCACTTATCAGTCAACTTACGAGGGCGTGATTCCTACCCTGGAGCGTCGTCACAAAGAAACCGACTCCGAGTTCGTCCGCAAAGACATTGAGCGTTTCATGCGCGTGCACGAGTGCCAGACTTGTCATGGTGCTCGTCTGCAGCCAGCGGTTTTGGCGGTTACGGTGCACGGGCTGAACATCGTCGACATGTGTAATCTCGATGTTGACGCCACTCTAGAAGTATTGAACCATGATCTCGAGTTCACCGAGTCCGAGAAAATGATTGCCGAGCCTATTCTCAAAGAAATCCGCGAACGCGTCCAGTTTATGCAGGATGTTGGCCTTGGTTATCTCGAGCTCGGTCGCGCCGCCAATACTCTGTCTGGCGGTGAAGCTCAGCGTATCCGCCTCGCCACTCAGATCGGCTCTGGCTTGCAGGGCGTACTCTATGTGTTGGATGAGCCATCAATTGGCCTGCACCAGCGCGATAATGATAAGCTCATCGCCACTCTGAAACACCTCCGCGACCTTAAGAACACCGTCATCGTAGTCGAGCACGACGAAGATACCATGCGCGAAGCTGATTTTATCGTCGATATCGGCCCTGGCGCTGGCAAGAATGGCGGTCGCCTAATCGCCGCCGGCACCCCTGATGAAGTCGCAAATGATCCTAATTCTATTACCGGGCAATATCTGTCTGGCCGCATGGAAATTCCCGTTCCCAAGAAGCGTCGCAAGCCAAAGAAAGATCAAGAACTGGTCGTGGTTGGCGCCCGCGAGAATAACCTCAAAAATATTGACGTGCATTTCCCACTTGGCGTCATGACCGTAGTTTCTGGCGTGTCTGGTAGTGGTAAATCCACCCTAGTTAATGAGATTCTGGCCAATGAGCTCTTGGCTCGCCTCCATCGCGCTCAAACTGTCGCTGGCCTGCACGGTCGCATTGATGGTATTGAATATCTAGACAAAGTTATCGTGATTGATCAGTCGCCCATTGGCCGCACTCCGCGCTCCAACGCCGCCACTTACACTGGCGTGTTTAATCAGATTCGTGAGCTTTTTGCCAAGCAGCCTGAAGCCGAGCTCCGCGGGTACAAAGCTGGGCGTTTCAGTTTTAATGTCAAGGGCGGTCGTTGCGAAACCTGCCAGGGTGACGGCGTCAACAAAATCGAAATGCACTTCTTGCCCGATGTTTACGTCACTTGTCCCGCCTGTCATGGTCGTCGCTATAATCACGAAGCTCTAGAAATTAAGTACAAAGGCAAAGATATTTCTCAAGTCCTCGATATGACCATTGACGAAGCTGTCGAGTTCTTCGCTAATATTCCGGCTATCGCGCCCAAACTCAAAACCATCCAAGAAGTTGGCCTCGGCTATATCAAACTCGGTCAGCCTGCCACTACTTTCTCTGGTGGCGAAGCGCAGCGCATCAAGCTCGCCACCGAGCTTGCCCGCCGCAGCACCGGCAAAACTCTCTATATCCTCGACGAACCCACCACTGGTCTCCACACTGATGATGTCAAGCGCCTGCTGGAGATTCTCGGCCGATTAGTCGATGGCGGCAATTCCATGATTGTGATCGAGCACAACCTCCACGTCATTAAATCCGCCGACTGGATTATCGACATGGGTCCAGAAGGCGGTCAGAATGGTGGCCGTGTGGTTGCGCAGGGTACACCCGAGCAGCTCGCCAAAAATTCCAGCACCCCCACCGGCAAATATCTCAAAATGATGCTCGGGTAATACATTCATGCTATAATATTATTATGAAAAAGCATAAAATAGCCTTAATTATTGCCGCGGTTGTTGCTCTTGCTGCCATCGCGGGCGGAGTTACTTTTCTTATTGCGATGACGGCCAGGCCCGGCAAAGAGCCTGATTCTCCCTCATGCGAACTCGGACCAGATGGTAAATGCATACCAATAACGTACGAGGAGAAGCCCATCATCTACCTCTACCCTGAGCAGGAAACTACCGTATCAGTCCAGCTTGGCCACCCCGAGAATCTTCTTGTTTCCTACCCACACTATCAAGACGGTTGGCAAGTCCTCGCCCAACCCTCAGGCGATCTCACTGATTTACATACTAACCGTTCTCTCTATGCTCTCTACTGGGAAGGCAAGAACTATCCTGCTAAGGTTCATGACACTGGCTTTATCGTCAAAGGTACTGATACTGCAGAATTCCTGGAAGATAAACTTGCTATCCTTGGTCTTTCCGAACGTGAAGCTAATGAGTTCATTATTTACTGGCTACCAAAAATGGAACAGAACCCTTATAACTACATCTACTTTGCTACAGCAACAGAAATTGCTAACTATATGCCACTCACCATCACCCCACAGCCAGATACTACTATCAGAGTCATGATGGAGTACAAACCCCTAGATAGCATCATCCCCATCACAGAGCAAACCCTCCCACTCACTCCCACTCGCACCGGCTTCACCGCCGTAGAATGGGGCGGTAGTGTGATTGGGGGATAGTGCTTTTCACGGTTAAGAATAAAAAGTCTTGCTTTTTTAATCTAGCAAAGCTATAATGATAATGTAGTCACAATCAGAAACGCAATATCATTTTACACGGCTTAAATGGCCCCACGAGGCTCAACGTGTAAGATGGTTCCCGCAAGGGGCGATTCTGATTGTTGACTACACCCTCGTAGGGCCATTTTTAGTAAAAGCACAATAATATATATTGTGTTGCGCTATTTTTATTGCGAAAATGGCCGCCTTTCGGGGATATGTATATACTTAAACAAACCAAAAGGAGGGCCAACATGCGTCACGGGTCTAAACATACTCTTTTTGATGTAGGCAAACATCAGAAGAGTAAAACTAGAACATCATCAACTTTTACACTTGGTAAGAATTCCCATCTTACTAAAAAGAATAACAAGCTTCATAGTAAAAGTACTTATTTCTACAACGATGGTGGTTCTAGTAGTGAGTCTAAGCCTTCGGCGTGCATCTTCCATAAGGCGTCGTTTCTCGGCTGCGCCGGGTGCGATTTGCGCAAGCGGGAGCTTTGCAATACTCGGCTTGCTCGCAATGAGCAGAGGCGCACCGGATGCCGTTGGAATGATCGTGCCGTAAGGCGACTATCTGAACTGACTTATCTTGTCCCTAGTGTCTGCACTCTGGCCCTCCTGATTGGTAGTATAGTGGCAATTAATCCGGATGTTAATCAAGTCTATGCCGAGGAGGGCAATGGCAATAACGGCGTCAGTAATGTCGATGGTGATGCTGAAGTAATGCCGCTTGCTGATTCTTCTATCTCACTATCCTTCAATGGCACGCCTACTCTTGCCCAAGAAGTCACTGCTGGCGAAGTAGCCTACATTACTAATACTTTTACTGTTAATGCTAATAAACAAACTGGCTTTACTCTACGGCTTTCTGCTATGAATGGTTCCGGTACAGAACTACGAGGTAAAG
>CAYUDH010000046.1:0-6317 GCA_964443595.1 uncultured Candidatus Saccharibacteria bacterium | reverse complement strand
AAAAAATGTCAATACTTTTTTCACATTTTCTTTCAAAAAACAACGAAATTCGACCCCAAGAGGCGGAATTTACAGAGGTGTTGGACTCTATTGCGCTTAAGCCAAGAAAGTTGTATTTCTATGGAAATTTTCCGGAAAAACGGGTGAAATCGGTGGCGATTGTGGGCGCGCGGAAGCCGACGGAGTATGGCAAAAATATCGCCTATAAACTAGCCTATGAGTGTGCGAAAAAGGGCGCGGTGGTGGTGTCGGGGCTGGCCTATGGGATTGATTCGATTGCGCACCGGGGCGCGCTGGCGGCGGGCGGGGTGACGATTGGGGTGCTGGGGACGCCGATTGATTATATTTACCCGAAAGACCACTATAATCTGGCGGAAGAAATTGTGAAGACGGGCGGCGTGGTGATGAGTGAGCTGGCGCCCGGGGCGGAGTTTCACTATCAAACGTGTTTCTTGGAGCGAAATCGGCTGATTGCGGGGTTGGCAGATGTGGTGGTGATTGTAGAGGCGGCGGAGCGAAGTGGGTCGCTAAATACGGCGGCGCACGCTCTAGAGCAAGGTAAAGAGATCTTTGCGGTGCCGGGCGATATTACCCGGCTGACTTCGGTGGGGTGTAATAAGCTGCTGAGGCAAGGGGCGAATCCGTATCTGGAGCCAAAGGATGTGCTGGATGTGCTCTTTCCTCCCCAGAAAAAGCGACGCAAAGCAGCGCAGGCACAGCTGTTGATCGGTGATAATGCGGCAGAAACGGCGATTTTGCAAGCGCTGGGTGGTGGTGTGAATCAGGGCGAGGAGATTTTGGCGCAGACAGGGATGACGGTGGCGGAATTTAACCAAAATATTACCATGCTAGAGATAAAAGGGCGGGTGATGGCGCTAGGAATGAATAAGTGGGCGCTGAAATAGTTGCTAATTTGTCGCAAAAGTGTCGCGATTGAGAGTGAAAGATTGGTGAGTAGGTGATATTCATTCTAGGCGGTGAGTTGGTCGATCTTTTCGGCGATAGAGGTGAGAATGGGCGGTAATTGGTCTTTTTCGGCGGCGGTGAAATGGCCGAGGACGAAGTCGATGTCGCCGATTTTGTGGCGGAGGGCATCGTTCCCAGTGCCGAGGCGAAGACGCGGGAAATGCTCGGTCTGGAGGTGCTGGGTGACGGATTTGAGGCCGTTATTGGTGCCGGCGGAACCGTGCTCACGGTAGCGATTTTTGCCAAAAACCAGCTCAAAATCGTCGCAAAGGACGAGAATATCAGCAGGGTTAATCTTATAAAAGTGGGCAAAAGCAGCGACGGCCAGGCCAGAATCGTTGTAAAAAGTCTGGGGTTTGATAAAAATCCGGTCGCCATCTTTGAGCCAGAGGGCGTTAAACTTGGGCTTTTGCCAGGTGAGATGCTTCACCGTGGCGTAAAAATCCAGCGCCAGAAAACCGTAATTATGGCGGGTGAAGTTGTATTCGTTCCCTGGGTTGCCGAGGCCGACGATGAGTTTCATAAAGATATTATAACATATGAATGCTGCGTAGGGTAGATGCGCCACGGATGAGTTATTGCATGAGCTACTGAGCGGACTTACTGGGCGGCGAAAATTTCCCAAGTGACATAGAGGGCGAGGAAAAGCAAAATGGTGAAAAAGATGGTGAGGAAGATTTTGGCGGTTTGGCGGCGGTTGGTGCGCTCGGTGCCGGACTTGAGGACGGAGCGTTCGCTGAGGCTGCTAGTGGCGAGCTTGTAAATGCCAAAAAGCAGAATGATTCCGAGGCAGACTCCCATCACGATAATAACGGTATCCATGAGCTTATTGTAGCATAATGTTTCCCGGTAAATGTTGTATTTTTGACAACAAAACTGGCAAAATTGGAGAAAATCTGTAAAAACTATTGCATTTTTATGTGAAGTGTGCTACAATAAAAATATAACCCGATGATGTTTTTGTCATAGCAATTTCCATTTTAGTACTGTAACAGTACTAATCTCAACTGTAAGCGCGAAAGGTGAATGCGACCGCACTAAATGTACCAGTTCTCACACGCCAGGATTTACTTTTTCTCCCCCCTCCACTCTTTCTTTTTGCCAGACATATCTCCACCTCTCAAAAGTGCCATCGTTGATTACACTCCAGTTAGCAGTCCCTTCATCTATTAGCGCTTTAGCATACGGGCCGGCAGTAGCCGGCCCACTTTTATTGTCGGCTGAATTGACTAATATATACTAAGTGATTCCGTATTTTCTTGGTCCGGTAAGATTTTGAGGTTTTAATCATTCCCTGGTATCTAGCTTTCCTATCCGTCGCCTCTGGGTGGGCGAGGCCTCATCTAAAGAATCGTCCTCGCCCAGCCTAATTAATGTTTACGAGGCGCCAGATAGAAAGCTAGATGCGGTTATTCTACGATGCAGCGAACTGACCGTCAATGTAGTGATTTCAGGTGTTGGAAGACCTCGAAAATAAGAATTGCTACACGACGACTGCTAAAAATGTCAAAGGCTCCTCACCGACTTTTCTTGGGCCGCTCCGGGGCGCTCGCCCAAGTCTTAGGCCCTTCGAAAAGTGATGAGGAGCCTTTGACTGTCCTACATTGCGACAGCAGTTAGCGTAACTTGAGTAGAATATTGGCCACTGGGCAGTCTAGAATCTACAGCAATTGCCACTGGGAAAGTAAGGTCTTCCGAAGCAGCACTGGCAGAAGTGTAGAATAATTCTTTATTACCATTGATACCCACTGGACTGTAAACGGTATTCTCATTTACAGTAGTATCAGTGGGTGAGGAGAGTTTCTTAATACCCCAGCTACTAGTACCTTTTATTATGGTTTGGTCTGATGGAATCATGGGGATGGTTTTATCTGTATCAGGATTAGTTAAGTTAGATTTATCCGTACTAAGCATTACTTTATACGACTGATTAGAACCTACCCTAGCTACAATGGTACTAGTAGCTACTTTAGTAAAGTCTACGGTCATATCATTAGCATCTTTGGTGACGTCGATGCTAATTACTGGAGATACAGTAATTGCAACATTGGCCGTATCATTATCGGTAATAGGTGGCTTTTCTGGATAAATATCAGCGGCGACACAGCGGACAGGAAAACCACGGCTGCGACTACTAACGCTGGATGGACGGATGTTACTATTGTCGAAGTCTAGGACGTAGGCAAGGCTCGCAGCCGATGTATCTGGCGTAGAGGAGCGATAGATTCCGCTGGAGCCAACATTGCTCAGAGCGCCACTGTAGATAAGTCCATTATGCTGAAAGTATAATGGACTGCCAGTGATAGTATAGCTTTTGCCATCTTTTCCTGTACCGCTCGTGCTACTTTGCAGACCATATTCAGTCAGTAGATAAACAAACGATTTGCTGCCAGTATTGCTACCGCTAGTTGGTAATTGCCAGCCATCTGGGCAGATCCCTTGTTTTGGTTCGGTAGTGCTAGTATCACCTGCTACCGCAGCTGGCCAGCTGTAGTAATTACCTCGGGAATCATGGGATTCTCTATGCTCGCCTATTGCGAAGTATTTCTCGGTATTACTATTGGTCCAACCGGAGCAGGTGGAATTAGTCGTGAGGCCGCTGAGAGTGCATGGGGTCCCAATATCTTCGCGCTTAGTACCATCTTTATTTGTGCCACTATAGGCTAAATTCTGTGTCATCCAGCAATTGCCGTCTTGAAGTTTGGCAACGTAATACTTTTTACCATCTCGAGTATCTTCTAACTGGTACTGGGTTCCTATCTCTGTGGTATTTTCACAAATCTTAGCATTCATATCTTGCATAGTTGTAATATCTTTTAGCTTGCGAGTTTCCCGATCGTAGGTTGCAAAAGCTTGGTTTGGAAGAAGAGTTAAGTATGAAAATAGACCAAAAACTGTTAATACGATTAAAATCCAGCCATAATTTCGCAAACAGGCTCTGGTGCGCTCCTGCTTATTGCGAGCGGGCCGCATAAGGTTATGAGAATCCTCGCGCAATACGCACCCGACGCAGCCTAGATAAGAGCCTTTATTGCGAAATGACTGGCTGGATTTTTCTGCTCTAGCCTTAAAGTTACTATTTGTTTTGTGCATGGAGCCTCCTTTTGGTTATGTTAACACTCCTCAGGGGGCCTGAACTAAAAGTAGCACCCAGAGGGTGTTCTACTAGCTCCACACAACATGGAAGGAGCTAACCCACATGGGTGCTACTTGCAGATGTTGTGTGATTTATTTCTTGCTATATAGAATATAGCAAGTGTAGAACTAAGTTTATTATACCATGCTTTTATCCAGAAAAGTGGTAAAAATGAACAAAAAGATTAGCATTTTTGCATTTTGAGGTTATTTTTAGGGCCGAGGAGGCGGTTTTGGTGAAAAGTAGGGTGTGAGGAAGGTTTGAGGCTACTATGGCTCTGGGGTGGCTTGGGAGTACTTTTGGATGAGCGAGGGGAGAAGGAAACTCTCGTAGAGCGGTAGATTGAGTAAACCGTCGCTGTACTGCAAATCTAGGAGCGAAGTGCGCAGGGCGAGGGCGGGATGGTATTTGTCGCGGTAGAGGCGGAGGCTCTTGGCGCGGACGTTCTCGCCGGATTTGACTTCGATAGGGATGATTTGGGTGCCGAATTGCCCCACGAAATCGACTTCGGCGGTGGCTTCGTTGCTCCAGTAGAAGAGCTCATGGCCGGCGAGCTCTTGGAGGACGAACTGCTCGGCGATGAGGCCGTTAAATTCGTCGAAGATGGCGTTTTTCTGGACGACTACGCTGGAGGGGATGCCGGCGAGCTGACGGAAGAGGCCGACGTCTAGGAAGTAAAGCTTGAAGGCGCTGCGGTCGATATAGGCGCGGAGGGGGAGCTTGTCGCCACGCTCGACGCGGTAAACGCGGCGGATGAGGCCGGCGTCGACCAGCCATTCGATAGCTAGCTCGTATTCGCGGGCGCGGGCGCCCTCTTTGATGAGGCCGTAGACGAACTTTTCGTTGCTTTTGGCGAATTGCGCGGGCAGACTGTCGAAGACTTGCCCGATGCGGATGGCGGTGGTGTCGTTGGGATATTTGCTGAAATCGCTGCGGTAGCTGAGGAGAATGCGTTGCTGGATTTCGTCGACGCGGGAGATGTCTTGATCGGCGACCCAGCGCTGCACGACTTCGGGCATGCCGCCGACAAAGAGGTATTCGCGGAAATCGTCTAATAAAGTGGTGCGGAAAAAGCCGTCTTCTGGGGATTGAAGCAGATGATTGACGATCTTTTCTTCGCCTTTAGCCCAGAGGAACTCTTGGAAATCCATTGGCTCAAGCCGTAGGCGGTCGACTTTGCCGACCGGGAAAGAGGTGCCTACATGTAGAAAAACGCCCAAAAGACTGCCGGCGGCGACGACGTGGTACTCGGGGGCTTCCTCGTAAAAATATTTAAGGCTGGTGAGGGCGCGAGGGAGTTCCTGAATCTCGTCTAAGAAAATGAGAGTCTTGCCAGGGATGATGTCGGTATTAAGTAGTAGCTCTAGACGGGACAGGAGTCGCTTGGGGTCTAGAGTCTCTGCGAAAGCTTCGGCGACCTCTGGTAAGGGGTTCTGTAGGTTGAGATAAACGACGTTATCGTAATATTCCCTGCCGAAGACGTCTTTGAGAAGGTAGGTCTTGCCGACCTGGCGAGCGCCATCGAGGATGAGCGGCTTGCGGTCGGGGCTATTTTTCCAGGCGATGAGTTGTGATAATAATTTGCGTTTCATAAGTAATTCCACTAAGCTTAAAGAGTATTACCTCTATTCTATCACATTTTCCTAAGGAAAACAATGGTTATTTTACACATTTTCCTAAGGAACTTTGGGCGGATTTTACACATTTTCCGAAGGAACAAGGTACTTTGACGGTGGCATGCCGGTATGTGTTGTGGTATTTGCAACAAAAAACTCCTGGGCAGGAGTTTGATGAATATGGCGGTTCTTATTGGGCGCTAGAAAACAAGTTTTCTAGAAATATCGGCGTTTTCTCGAGATAAAAAGCAAACTTTTTCTCTGCTCGAAAACTTGATATTGCGAACTTGTGACCTTACGAATGTGAATCTAGTTTTGCGCTGCAAAACTAGAAAAGTCTGCGTTCCCTCACAAAAGTAAACAAGTTTCCTTTTTCTCGGAAACTTGACTTTTCGTGCGCTCTTGATGTGGTGGCTTCTACTGGATAAGTAATCCGCGCCGTTGTCGCTGCGCGACCGGGCGTATAACGAACCAGTGACCCCTCGAATGTGAATCTGGCTTCGCCAGAGAAAGCTGCGTTTTCTTTTAAGAAAAGCCTTTAAATTTGGTGGTTCTTATTGGGCTCGAACCAATGACCTTACGAATGTGAATCGTACGCT
>CAYUDH010000045.1:0-7477 GCA_964443595.1 uncultured Candidatus Saccharibacteria bacterium | reverse complement strand
GGGGTCAATGAGCTTGGCAAAGCTTTCTGTAGCTACGTCTTGTGAATTGCAGTGCGCCCTCGTGGTGCCATTTTTGTTAGGGAAATACACATATATTATATATGTTGTATATGTGTTATTTTTGTTGGCAAAAATATGGTCGCCTTTAGGGGATATGTATATACTTAAACAAACCAAAAAGGAGAGCCAAATATGCGTCACAGGCTACAACATAAGGTTTTTGCTGGAGGAGGAAAAAGGTCTTCTTCTCTACAAGAATCCAGAACATCATCAACTTTTACAACCGGTAAGAATCCTCATCTTACCAAGACTAACAAGCTTCATAGTAAAAGTACTTATTTCTACCGATGGAGTTCTAGAGCCAGTGAGAGTAAAACCTCTTCACTAAGCTACCTTGTACCTAGTGTCTGCACTTTGGCTCTCCTGATTGGTGGAATTATTGCACTTAGCCCAATCCTTAACAATGTAGAGAAAGTCCATGCCGAAGATGGCATCATGGCAACTTCCGATACTCCGCCAACTATATCTATTAACTTAACCGCCGGCGATACTTCTGCTAGCCGACGCACCCCAGCAGAAGCTGGTAAGATAGCTTATCGCACCGACGTCTTTACCATCGGTGGCACAGGCATAGCTCATTATGCGGTATCACTCAATACTCCAACCGGAAAGACTGGTGAACTAGTAGGCAAAAACAATCCCTATGCTACAGTTGGTAAGGTAGCCGATAATACTGCTCCAGCAGATTTTGCCGAGAATACTTGGGGCTATGCTATTACAAACGATACTACTACAGAAAAAGTAGAGGAAACTTTAGCCTACAGCCCTATCCCATCTGGTATGGACAGTAGTAATAACGGCGTAGAAGTCGCCCGTCGCATGGGTATTGATAAAACTACTACCGTAGCCGATAGCTATAAGATTGCCTTTGCTGCTAATCTCGGTAGCAACCTCCCCGCTGATGATTATATGGCTGATGTTTATCTATCAGTGGTGGCTAGCCCGCAAGCTACCATTCATAATATTACCACTATGCAAAAGATGAATAGTAGCCTTTGCGCCGCTTCCGAAGAAAACGAAACTACGCAGCTCGAAGATACCCGTGATCACAAAAAATATTGGGTAACTAAACTTAAAGACGGTAACTGCTGGATGACACAAAATCTCGACTTTGATATTCCAGCTACATTAAGTGAAGAAACTTCAGATGTTACAGGAATTAGCGTGGCAACCGGCATTTCTCGCTCGACGGATATCAGCAATTGGCCGAGCTCAGGCAATACAGCTAACCTTTATAATAATCCTGGCGACTATTATTATAGCAAGCATAGCCAAGATACTGCAAATTCATGTACTGGTGTTGAATCACTTACCGACGCTAAATGTAACCTCTATAAATCCATCAATCCATCTGATACTAGTGCTGACAACCAAAAGAATATGCACTACCATGTAGGCAACTATTACACCTGGGATGCCGCTACGGTAAGATCCAGAACTAATGCTGCTGGAGATTCGTCCTATAATGCAGCTAAAAACGCCCCAATGAGTATCTGCCCCAAAGGCTGGAAACTCCCGACTAGTAACAATACTGATAGTAAGTCTTTTGGTGCCCTGATGCAAGCTTATCACTTTACCGGCAACACACTTACTACGAGTGATGGTAGTCTATTTAATGATCCGCTTTACTTCGTGTACGGCGGAAACCTCAATACCACTAAGTTATACAACGCTGGCCTCAACGGATCCTATTGGTCCTCTACGCCATACTCTAGTACTGACAACGCTTACCCTCTGAGCTTCAGCAACAGCATCAACTTGTCCGGCACCAGCCGCCGCTTCTTCGGCTGCTCCGTCCGCTGCGTCGCTAAATAGCCATGTCTAGCTTTCTACCTGGCGCCTCGTAAACATTAATCAGGCTGGGCAAGGACGGTTCTTTAGATGAGAACTCGCCCACCCAGAGGCGACAGATATGAAAGCTAGTTGCCAGGGGGGGTGGCCGAAACTCCAAAATCTTACCATTGTTACGATACCGCCTCTGCTTTCTTTCCACCACCTTTTATGCTATAATTATCTCATGAAACGGGATACAGGGTTAATTTTCCATATCTTCTTGATGTTCGGCGATGCCTGCGCGATTTTGCTGTCATTTTTGGTCGGCTACCTGATCCGCACCCACCTCGACCAGCGCCCCTTCTACTTCGAGGCCAACCCTTGGCAGTTCGTTGTATCCATGCTGGTCATGGTGCCGGTTTATCTAGTCATCCTGGCCGCCTTCGGTTTATATAAGAAATCTGTCCTCCTCGGCAGTAACAGCCGCTGGCTGGAAGTCGGGCGCCTACTTCTGGCTTCCATCGTTGGCATGATGGCGATTATTACCATGGATTTCTTCTTTAACCTCGACCTTTTTCCGGTCCGCGTCATGGCACTCTACGCCGTGGTATCATGCTTCTTCTTGCTGGCTATCTTCCGCGGTATTATTCGTGCCGGCCGCAATTTCGCCCTCAAGCATAGCCACAGGGCTGCGCTCGGTGTTATTATCATCGGCAATAGCAAAAACACCGAGTATCTCGCCGACTATATCGCCTCTTATCCCGAGTCTGGCTTCCGGCTCGATGGCATCGTGGCCAATCTCAAATACATCCCCAAGGATCTCCGCCGCAAACAGTTTTCTTCGCTCAAAGAAGCTTTGCGCCGCAAGCACGCTGACGTTATCTTCCAGACCGACGATAAGCGCACCGAGTACGTCTATCGCCAAGCTATCGAGCGGCATTTGCTCTACTATTTCGTGCCGTCTAATGCTGCCTTGGCTGCCCAGATGGGGGAACTAGAGCTCGTCGGCAGCACGCCAGCCATTATGGTCAAAGTCACTCCGCTCGCTGGTGGCGCCCGTTTTCTCAAGCGCTGTGGCGACCTCATTTTTGGCACGCTCGCGCTCATTATCGCCGCCATTCCGATGATGATTATCTGGCTCATCGAGAAAATCTCCGACCCCACGCACCCCGCCCTCTACTCCGAGATTCGCCTGTCGCGCTTTAATCAAAAGTTCAAAATCTACAAATTCCGCACTATGAAGCCGGAATATAATGGCTTATCCCCCGAAGAAGCCTTTACCAAAATGGGCAAACCCAGCCTGATTAAAAAATACCGTGCGGGCGGCGACATGATTCCTAACGACCCTCGCATCACCAAGCTCGGCAAATTCCTCCGTGCCACCTCGCTCGACGAGCTACCTCAGCTCCTCAATGTCATTAAGGGCGACATTTCACTAGTCGGCCCCCGCGCCTTAGTCCCCGGGGAGCTTCATCACTATGGTGACCGTTCACTTCTGCTATCTGTTAAATCTGGTCTGACCGGCCTGGCCCAGGTTTCCGGCCGCCGCGACATTTCTTTTGAGGAACGCCGCGCTCTCGACCTCTATTACATCCAAAACTGGTCCGTCGGGCTCGATTTCCGCATCATTTTCCGCACCATCGGCGCCGTCATCCTTTGCCGAGGAGCGAAGTAGCCAAGATGACAGCTTCGCCGCATCAACAAGCTTCACATGGCCCCTCTCCCAGAAAGGAGTCCAAGGTAAAAGTCGCCCTAGTCTGCGACTGGCTCACCACGCCCGGCGGTGCAGAAAAAGTCTTGCTCGAGCTCCATCGCATGTATCCACAGGCGCCAATCTACACCTCGCAATACAGCAAACAGGGAATCAACTGGTTCGATGATGCCGACGTTCGCACCGGCTGGCTCCAAATTTTCCCCCGCGGCTTGCGTAAGTTCCTCGGTCCTCTGCGTCAACTCTATTTCAGCCATCTAGATTTGTCCGATTATTATGTCGTTATCTCTGTCACCGGCGCCGAAGCCAAAGCCGTCCGTACCAAACCCAAAAATCACCAAAAAACCAAGAAAACCGCAAAAAAACACCCTAACCTTCCATTATACCACACTTCGCCAGAGAAGTCAATAGAGAACGCCCATCAGGGGGCCTACCATCTCTGTTTTTGTCACGTTCCGACCCAATACTATTGGCAAATGTATGACCAATATCTCCAAAATCCCGGCTTCGGTATCTTTAATCCATTAGTGCGCTTTTTCTTCAAACTCCTCGTTAAGCCTCTGCGCCAAGCCGATTATCGCTCCGCTCAGCAGCCCGACCAATTTATCACCATTTCCGAGTATGCTAAGTCACAAATCGAACATTATTATCACCGGGAAGCAGTCATCGTAGCTCCCCCCGTCGAAGTCGAGAAATTCATGCCAGCAGGCCAAGCTTTCGCACCAAAATCCGACTTTTCCACTACTGAGTCCAAGAAATCCACGGGAACCGCCAACTTTTCCACCAAAAATCCACAGCCCGCTGCCGATTTATCCACCGAATCTGCGAGTTTTTCCACTGAAACCGAAAAGTTATCCACCAAAATTGCACAGAATTCCACAAAAAATACTAACTTATCCACAGTTTATCCACAACCAAGCACCAACCTTTCCACCGAGAGCACGAACTTATCCACATCTTCTCCACAAGGCAACGCTAACTTTTCCACCAAAACCCCCGACTTATCCACCGAGCACTCCAAGTTATCCACAACACCACCAAATTATTACATCATCGCTTGCCGCCAAGTCACCTGGAAACGCGTCGACCTCGCTATCGAGGCCTGCAAAAAGCTCCGCCTCCCGCTCAAAGTTGTCGGCGATGGTTCCGAGCATCAGCGCCTCGTCCAGCTCGCCGCCACTGACTCTAATATCGAGTTTATCCCTTGGGCTGGCACTAGGGAACTAGCCGAGCTTCTTCAGCACGCCAAAGCTTACATTTTCCCCAGCCTCGAGCCCTTCGGCGTTGCGGCTGTCGAGGCTCTAGCCGCCGGCTGCCCCGTCATCGCTCTGTCCCAGGGCGGCAGCCAGGATTTTATCATTGATCGTGTCAACGGCCTCCTTTTCCCCGAGCAGACCGTCGCCTCGCTCACTCAAGCCCTGCGGGAATTCTCAACGCTCCACCTTGACCGGCAAATTATTCCTCAGACCGCCCAAAAGTTCAGTACCAAACACTTCCGCCAGGGCATCACGGATTTAGTAGCACGCGTCACTTTCCGGGACCAGCCCACTCATATCGCCGCCCATAGCCCAACCACCCAGGCCACTACTCAGAATAACCAAGCCGCTCATGCCGCCGCTCAAACCAACCAAGCTTCTCGCACCGCCGCCTCAAAACGGCGCAACCACTCGCATCATAACCCAAAAAGGAAATCTCATGAAAACACTTAGCAAAATTCTCTGGCTTTTCATCTATGCCTTGCCAGCGGTGTTATTTTTCTCTTATCACCCCGTCATCGGCCTCGGCGCCGACGCCTCCATGAACTTCGAGCTCTCTCTGCCTCTGATCTGGCTAGTCTTATTCGATATTTTAACTTTCGCACTCATGCTCATCCTCGCCTGGAAACACCGCAGGGCTGATCAAAAACCTCATACCCGCCCCCAAGCCCACCAAAAATCAGCCAAAACCGCACCCACGTCCCCCCAAGCTGACCAACAGCCAGTCGAAAAAGCTCTAGTAACTCAGCGTAGAACGCTAAAAACTGACCAGCGGTCAGAAAACTCCAAAAAGCCCCGTTTCTCCTGGGGTCACGAATTCCCAGGTCTTTCCGACCGCCGTTTCTTTCTCCTCGCCCTCTTACCCCTCTATCTCACTGTATCTATCTTCTGGTCGGATAACCGGCTTCGCGGCCTCCTCACCGCCGGCGTTATGTGGCTCGTATTCTTCGCGGTTTTTGGTATGCTCTTCGTCCTCCCGCAAGTCAGCACCCCACGCAAACTCCGCATTCACGTGCTCATGGTCATGTTCGTTTCCGGCGTACTGGTCTGCAAATTCTGCCTCGCCCAGAGCATTATGGATATTCTCGGCCTGTCGCGCGACGCCACTCTGCTTTGCCCCGGCTGCACTTACCGCTCGTTCGGCTTCCCGCACCCTTCCGGCTTCGCCATCGAGCCACAGTTCATGGGTAACCTCCTCCTCGCCCCCGCCCTAACCGCACTCTATCTCATCGTTTTTCGCTCACGACAGTTCGCCCACAACCTCATCCACGAAGCCAACCATCTAGAAACCGCTGCCGAGGACAAAATCCTTCACCACAAAGTCAAATTACCAGAGGTCAATTGGTCCCGCTGGCAGCGCATTGGCCTCACTTTCGTCGCCCTTGATTTATCTACAATGCTATTTTTTACCTTCTCCCGTGGCGCCATCTACGCCTATCTGATTGCACTACTCATTATGCTAATTTTCGCCCTCCGGCGCCACACCTTCCGCTGGAGCCTCGTTACCATCTCCCTTGTCAGCTTCATCCTATCGCTGGGCCTGCAGGGAACTTTCGCCGCCGTTGGCCCCACCGCCGAAACTTTTGTTTCTGGTATTACTAAGTCGATTCACCAATTATCTCTTGGCATCATCGACCTGCGCCCCAATTCCACTGACCAATCTGTGGAAAACTTCTCAGCGGATTGTGGAAAACTTGTGGAAAACTCCACCAATACGGAGGAAAACTCTGCCGAATCAGTGCAAAACTCCACATCATCTGTGCAAAACTCGACAGAAAATGTGGATAAAACCATTGACAATTGTGTAAAACCGGAGGAAAAAGTCCCCAAAACTGTGGAAAAACTCGCCGGCACAGTGGATAAAGCCGTGGAAAACCATGAGGAAAAGTCTGAGCTCGCCTCTGAGCAAGCTGCCAAAACCGCCATTTTCGAGGGCTATGTCCCCGAATCTACCAATATCCGCCTCCAGCTCAGCCGTGTTGCCATCTGGACTTGGCTATCTGCCCCTGGCCGCACCGGGGCATTCTGGATTGGTCTCGACTGCCACAATTTCCCCGGAACAGGGAATTGCACTATTAGCACTCAGCTTACCCCTAGCAGTGTTCTCTTTGGCGTTGGCCTCGGTGGTGCTGGCACGGCCATGCACGCCGCTCACCCTGATCGAGTCACCTCTCCCAAAGAAATCGTCCAGCACCAGGGCTTTAGTCTGCTGCTCGAAAGCGGCCTAGTTGGTGTCGCTCTGGCAATTCTCGGTCTTCTCGTCGCCTTCTTTCCGCGCCTCTTTTCTCGTAAATTCCTTGACGGCCGCACTGCAAATGCCATGGCGCCTAGCCTCTCCTCCGCGAAGCCCATCGCCGCTACCTCTGGTTCTTCTATCGCGCAGCCTGGTGCAGCCGTAAAAGTCACTTCCTCGGAATCCATGCTCGACTTCTGGCACCACCCTGCTCTACCTCTGCTCGCCAGCCTCATCGTGGCCTACCTTATCACCCTTAATTTCTTCTCCGGCCTCCCCAACGCTCTCCAGATTTATCTCATGCCGCCACTACTTTACCTCATTTTCCTCGACCCGTCGCCAAATTATCATCAAAATCGCAAATAAAACTATTGCATTTTTGTATGTTTGCGGTATAATGTAATTACGTCGCGGGATAGAGCAGCCTGGTAGCTCGTTTGGCTC
>CAYUDH010000044.1:0-7624 GCA_964443595.1 uncultured Candidatus Saccharibacteria bacterium | reverse complement strand
ATATGCTATAATATAATATATTATGGAAGAGTCAAAAATCCGGAATTTCTGCATTATTGCGCACATTGATCATGGCAAGTCGACTATTGCCGACCGCATGATGGAGCTTACTGGCACCGTGGCTGTGCGCGAGATGAAAGCTCAGCTGCTCGACTCCATGGATCTTGAGCGCGAGAAGGGAATCACCATTAAGCTTGCTCCTGTTCAGATGAACTGGAAAGGCTATCAGCTTAATCTCATCGACACCCCTGGTCATGTCGACTTTTCTTACGAAGTTTCGCGGTCTTTGCAAGCTGTCGAAACTGCCGTCCTAGTAGTGGATGCCACGCAGGGTATTCAGGCGCAGACTCTAGCTAATGTCTACCTCGCCCTAGAGCAAGATTTGTATATCATTCCCGTGATTAACAAAGTCGACCTCCCCGCCGCTGATGTTGAAAAAGTTCAAAATCAAATTATCAACTTGTTAGGCTGTAAAGCCGAAGACATCATTCCAGTTTCCGCCAAAACCGGCTACAATATCGACCAAATTCTTGACCGTATTATCTCATCTGCTCCCGCTCCGCGCCAGCCACAAACTCCCGGGAATGCCACGCGTGCGCTAATTTTCGATTCTTACTTTGATGACTACCGCGGCGTAGTTTTGTACGTACGCGTTTTTGAAGGCAGTATTGACAAAAACTCCGAGATTAGAATGATGGCCACAAACACCAATGGCCTCGCTCTAGAAGTCGGCGCCTTAACGCCTAAGATGAACCCGACTAGCCGCTTGCAAGAAGGCGAAATTGGCTATATCGTCACCAATCTCAAGACCACCCGCGAAGCCAAAGTTGGCGATACGGTCACTTTAGTCAAAAATCCTGCCAGCCAGCCTTTGCCCGGCTACAAAAACGTCTTGCCTTTTGTCTATGCTGGCTTTTTCCCGGTTTCTAATGATCAATACCAGGAGCTAAAAGATGCTGTTGAGAAGCTTGCCATGTCTGATTCGGCTCTGCATTTCGAGCCAGAGAATTCGCCAGTGCTCGGTTTTGGCCTCCGCATTGGCTTTTTAGGGCTTTTGCATATGGATATCATCCGCGAGCGTCTAGAGCGCGAATTCAATCTCGATCTTGTCATCACTAACCCGTCTACTAACTACGAAGTCACTACTACGGATGGGGAAGACCTCAATATTCGTTCCGCTTCTGATTTGCCCGATCAATCTACTATTTTAGAAATTCGTGAGCCTTGGGTTAAGGGCGAGATTATCCTTCCGCAAAACATGATTGGCGGAGTTTTGAACTTAATCAATGAGAAGCGCGGCCATCAGACTAATCTTAGTTACATCGAAGATCGCGCCGTAATTGATTTTGAGGCGCCCATGGCGAATCTCTTAACTGACTTTTATGATCAACTTAAGTCCATTACTTCCGGCTACGCCAGTTTTAATTATGAGCTTTCCGACTATCGCCCCGAAGATTTAGTGCGCTTAGACTTTCTTGTCGCTGGGAATCGCATGGATGCTCTGAGCATCATGTGCCACCGTAGCGAAGCTGATGCGCTTGGTCGCGAAATTACCAAGAAGCTCAAAGAAGTGATTCCGCGTCAGAACTTTGAAGTTGCTCTGCAGGCCGCTATCGGTGCCAAAATTATCGCCCGCGAAACCATCGGCGCCTACCGCAAAGACGTCACCGTCAAGATCCACACTGGCGACCGTGACCGCAAAGCCAAATTACTAGAAAAGCAAAAACGCGGCAAAGCCCGTATGAAACGTTTTGGCAAAATCGACATCCCGTCCGAAGCCTTCACAGTTATGCTCAAAAGAGATTAAAACTCAACTTGGATAAAACGTTGTAACTTTTACAACATTAAGGCACAGTTTTTCATGATTTTGTGATAAAATACATAAGTTGACCCAGCTTGCATAAGCGTATAATCGTCGATTATATCTCGTCTTTTTACAGCTAGACTATTTTTATAGTCAAAAGCTCTGAGGGCGGACAAAAACATTTATTTAACTTCAAGAAAGGAGGGATTTTTGATGGAGAACAAGGCTAACAAGTATCTCGGTCAAGAAAAAACTCCCAAGTTATTATTAAAATTCGCCATTCCGTGTGTTTTGTCACTTCTCATTAGTGCGCTCTACAATATTGTCGATCAAATTTTCATCGGCAATAGCAAACTCGGCTATCTTGGCAACGCTGCTACTTCAGTTGTCTATCCGATCACTATTATTGCGATGGCTTTTGCCTTTGCGCTTGGCGATGGTTCGGCCGCCTTCTTGTCAATTTGCCAAGGTCGCAAAGACACCAAAAACTCTCATCGAGCCGTCGGGAACAGCAGTCTTGTCTGTTTGATTATTAGTGTCATCTTCGTCATCGCTGGTTTAATTTTTAAGGATAATCTCCTCTATCTGTTCGGCGCTTCTGAAACTTCAATTGGTTTAGCTCGTGCCTACTTCACGATTATTTTAAGCTTCATGCCGGCCTATATGCTTGGCGCTATGCTTAATTCTGTAATCCGTGCCGACGGCGCGCCGGGTTTTGCTATGGTTGCTATGTTGACCGGCGCTATCACCAATATCATTCTCGATCCAATCTTTATCTATGCTTTTGATTGGGGCATCGAAGGTGTCGCTTGGGCCACTATTCTTGGCCAAATTTTATCTTTGGTTTTGGCACTTTTCTACCTCACCCGTACTCGCACTTTCAAACTCAAACTCGAAAGCTTCCGACTTAATTTTGAAGTTCTTGGAAGCGTCATCAAACTTGGAGTTTCAACTTTTATCACCCAAATGGCAATTGTTGTCATTTCTCTCGTCTGCAATCTCATGCTAGTTAAATATGGTCTTAATTCCAAATATGGTGCCGATATTCCAATCGCAACTATGGGCATTTGTATGAAAGTTTTTTCCATTGTTATCAATATCGTCGTGGGCATTATCGTCGGCGCCCAACCTATCTTGGGTTACAACATTGGCGCAGGCCAGAATCAGCGCGTTCGTGATACTTTCAAACTCTGCCTTTTTAGTACTGCCGTAGTTGGTCTTATTGCCACCCTTATTTTTGAGCTTTGCCCGGATGTTGTAATTAATCTCTTTGGCGTTGAATCCGATCTCTATCTTGAGTTCGCGCGTCTGACCTTCCGCATTTTCCTTGCCGCCGTCATGTTGACTTGTCTTATCAAAGTTATTTCTATCTTTTTCCAAGCCGTTGGCGAGCCGCTCAAAGCCACCGTTATCGCTTTGACGCGCGACATTGTCTGTTTCGTCCCACTCGTCCTAATCATGCCTAGCATTTTTGGCATCGAGGGGATTTTATGGGCAGCTCCCGTTGCTGATCTTATCGGTATCATCGTGGCGGCAACGCTTAGTATCAGCTTCTTCCGCAAACTTAGTCGTGATACTAAGCCAGAATCTCAGGCTGCTGCTGTCATCAAACCTTATAAGCCCGGCGTTATCATTACCATTGCCCGTGAGCATGGTTCGCAGGGCAAGAAGATTGGTGAGCTGGTTGCCAAAGAGCTTAATATCCCGTACTATTACAAGGAGCTGACTGCTCTTGCCGCCCAAGAGAGTGGCCTTGATAAAAAGTACATCAAGAAAGTTAATAGTAACGATGGCGAAGAGATTGCGCAAGAACTTTATCTTACTACTTCTCCGGCTAAATATGCCATCGAAGCTCAAGATGCTGTGCTCAAAGCAATCGCCAAACGCGGTTCTTGCGTAATTGTCGGTCGTGCGGCAGATTATGTTCTCCGTAATTATCAGCCACTCCTCCGTGTCTTCATCTATGCCGACAAAGAGTTTCGCGTCCAGAACGTTATGGAAATGTACGACGATGATGAGAAATCCGCTCGCAAGAATATCGAACGTGCTGACAAGAACCGTTCTAGCTATTACGAAATGATCGCTGGCCAAAAATGGGGCGATCCTCGCAATTACGATCTTTGCATTGATGCTAAGTTGGGCAAAGAAAAAGTTGTTCAGACTATCATTAATCTAGCCCAGAACCAATAAAGTCAAAAAATCTCCGTTGCGGTTAGCGGCGGAGATTTTTGCGGTAGGGAATAATTTTCTTCCGAGCTGACGTTTTATTTTTGTTGCGCGGCGATTAAAACATGCTCAAACAGCGCCGCCACCGTTAGCGGCCCCACGCCACCGATTTTAGGCGTAATTGCCGCCAAATCTTTACGCTCGCGCACTGCATCGTCCACATCGCCCACTAGCATGCCACCTTCACTTGCTGTGCCAGCATCAATCAAAATCGCGCCAGTTCTCACCATTTCTGGTTTAATTAAATGTGGCACACCAGTCGCACTTACAATTAAATTGTAGTTAATTAGCTCATTCAAATCGCTACCTTTGTCAAAAACCGTCACATCGTAGCCGGAGTTCTGCCACATTCTTTCTAGCGGTGTGCCAATCAAGCGCCCATGCCCCACCAGCGCGATTTTTTCTTGCGCTAGATCAATATTATAGCCCGCCAGCAACCAGTTAATAGCGGTTGCAGTCGCTGAGTCAAACTTTGCCTTGCTTCCCAAACCGTCCACGTCCTTTTCCAGCGCAATTCGATTCACGATTTCATCAATATTTTGCTCTCCGCTCAGCGGTAGCTGCACGATTATCGCCTGGACATCTTTTTCCGCATTCGCTTCTGTAATCGCTTGCACTAAATCCTCGCGCAGTCTATCCTCCACAATTACGCCAATATCATCACCGTAGCGCTGTTTTAGGGAAACATACTTTTCAATCACCGGGCTTTTATTATTCCGGATAATCACCAGTTTTGGCTTGACCCTCTGCGCTTGCAAACTCCTCACGATATGCGCTTGCTTTTCCTTGATATAGCCGGCTAGTTCTGCTCCATTTAAACTCTTCATTACTTCTCCATTATCCATTACAACTTAGTTTCCTAAACCTTAAAACAACCTTAAAATTTCTTCAAAACCGAAAATTCTTAAGCTTATCTTAAGGTTTACCAAAAATGATATTTTTGACTAAATCACTGGAATCTCCACCGGTTCCTGCTCGAGCGTATACCCAAACTTATCGAACACGGTATCAATAATTACTTGGCGCGCCTTGGCTAGGTTAGCATAACTTTTGGCGCTCTCGTTAATTAGCACCAGAGCTGCTTTGTCGCTTACCCTAAAGCCAAACAGCTCTTTGCCCCTCAATCCCGCCTGCTCAATCAGCCAACCCGAATTAATCTTACCCCGGCTATCTGGTTCCACGCGCACTGGGATTCCTTTTGCCTCCGCCGCCGAGATTTCTTCAGCGCTAATGTAAGTATTTTTAAAGAAGCTTCCTGCGCTTGCTATTTTTTCTGGATCGGGCAACTTCGCATCGCGAATCGCACAAACTGCCTGCCGAATATTCATCGGCGAATATTCTGTGATACCATGTTCATCTAGATAGCTCTGCAGGGAATTATAAAACGGCGGTTTCAGTTTTTCTTTTTTCAACCTCAAAACCACCGAAACTATCAAGAACCTACCTTTATCTACTCCAGTATTAAATCTTGTCTGGCGGTAGCCTAGCTGCATTTCCGCTTTCGCTAGCGTTACGAAATCCTCCGCCGCGGTATCAAAAGCCGTCGCTATTTTGATTGTCTGCGCAATGTCCTGTCCATAAGCCCCAATATTCTGCACTGGCGCTGCGCCCACCGTGCCAGGAATCAAACTTAGAGCCTCAATCCCAGAGTATCCGCGTTCGCAGGCAAAGGCTACTAAATCATCCCACGCTTCTCCGCCCATCGCCTCTATTACCATCTCCTGATCATTTTGCAAGATTACTTTAATCCCTTTCATCCGGTTCAGGACAATCACTCCATCAAAACCTTCATCATGCCCGATCGTATTCGCCCCACCACCCATAATCCAAGTTGGCAAATTCTGCTCACGCGCAAAATCATACGCCTTGCGAACATCGTCAAGCTGCTCTATCTCAACCACATAGCGCGCTAATCCCCCTAGCCGCATAGTTGTAAGCTCAGAAATTGGTACGTTTTCACGAATTACCATTCTTATATTATACTACATTCTATCTTGGTTCGGCAAATTTGGTGTAATGGTACTAGCTATATGTGTATGACTTAGTTTCTCGTAAAGCAGCGAATGAGTCGTGAAAATATACTTAAATACCGATACTACATCATATATTATAATTATTCCGCCTACTATAATTAGCAATAGCCCATGCCCTGCTGCATCATTAGTCAAATTCCTCGCCAGGAAAGATAGCAACATCGGCGCCGCTATATAAAATAGCACAAATAGCCCACGCCGCAACCAGATTCGCCAGATATTAACGTTATTCTCGTTATCTTCTATGCGCAGCCGCAAAAACTTTTCTACTAACGTACTACCTTGCATTGCGCTCGGTATTACGAAATAATAAATCACAAAACCTATCACAGTAGTTAGGTTATCATCCAACTCGCTCGGTAGCAAACCTTGTACTATTGATATTATAAATAAGCACAAGCACAAGTCCATCATTGCCGCCGTGAAACGCCTTAGCCCAGAAACTTCTTGTCCTTTGCGCTTGGTATCGAGATTCACTTGGTTAATATCTGGCAAAACTTTTAGCAGCGGAATCACCGCGAAGTATCCTGCCACTCCGCCCAGAGTATTTAGCAGCAGATCATCCACATCAAACAACCGATAGCCTCGCGGATAGATAAAATATAATCCACTCAGCTGAGTTAGTTCGAAGAATAAACTTAGACTAAAGGTGGCGATTACCACTTTCTTCAAACTCCATTTATGATAATAATGCAAGAACATCCCAAAGGGCAGCGTGAGCAAAATATTATAAATTGGCACAAAGAAATATGATTCAGTCATTGCTGGCCAAAAAGTCTGCGGATCCAAAATATTTAGCGAAGTGTGCGCGAAAAAGTCATAAACAAACTTGAATGGCAGTAGCTGTGTGCGCGGCGTAGTCATCGCGGCAACCTCGTTAATTTCGGGCAAGGGCAGAATCACTAGAAAATACGCGCAAGTTAAATACAGCACGAAACTATAAATCAAAAATGCCTTCCATACCGAGATTGAACCGTAACGATGATATTGCACCATAATGAACGGCAAGCTAATTGCAAAAGCAATCAGAGGGAAGAAGAGTAACGCGATTTTGATAGCCTCAATATAATTATCCATAATTCTATGATCATTATAGAATAAAAAATATCTAAAATAGCTTACAAAATCGTCATAATTAACTATAAATAAAATGCTTAGTAATAGTAATCCTTTGGGTGGTTGCTTTATTGGCTATTATGCCAATATTGTGCTAATTTAGGTATTTATTTTTCTGGGCAATCGTGGTATAATCAAAGAAGTTAACAATTGGGTCGGTAGCTCAGCTGGTTAGAGCACGGGCCTCTTAAGCCTGGTGTCGAGGGTTCGAGTCCCTCCCGACTCACCAATATATAAAAATGACCCAGAGGGTCTTTTTTATATATTGGATTAAGTTTGAGGGGGACTAGAACCCCGTTAGGGGTTCGTTCGTCGTAGGAGATGAGCAAAAAGTGAGTTTACTCACTTTTTCGCAGCGACGCCCGACGAGTAGCGATTTCGTAGAAATCGCGTTATCCCCCAGTCTGCTACGACTGCGGTCAAGGCTTTTCTTTAGAAAAGCCGG
>CAYUDH010000043.1:0-7988 GCA_964443595.1 uncultured Candidatus Saccharibacteria bacterium | reverse complement strand
ACCCTAGCTTTTCACTACCTTTTTTGTGACGTCAAACTTTTCCATATACCTACCTAGCATCAGGCGCGTCTGCGCATAAAACGCCGCCGCACTCTGGTAGACAATCGCTATCACCGGCATCAATACCCACTGCAATACCATCAGGAAACTTTTATTCTTGTTGTACTTCTCCGGACGCTTCGGCAACATTTGCATCGAAATAATCACTGTAATAACCGTACCAATCATGGCAATCATCTGAATCAACCCTACCACATTCGGCAAGTTAAACGCCATCGCCCCGCGCGAACTCAAGTTCATTAGCATTGGCACCCAGCCACCAAACGCCACAATCGGCGCCATAATCGCTAACGTCACATGCCCATCTAGCAACCGCACGAACTTTGGAAATAGATTCCAGAATGGCACTTTGCATTCTTTAGAAAAGAGATAAGAGCCCACAAAAGCCACGTCACTTGCACCATAATCCCACCGCCTCAGCTGTATAAACTGCGCCTTCAGAGTCGCCACCAAAGTTTCCGAGATTACCGCATCCTGATAAATCGGCACCCGGATCGGCACCACCGAATATTTCCC
Source organism: uncultured Candidatus Saccharibacteria bacterium (assembly GCA_964443595.1). Classification (GTDB taxonomy): domain Bacteria; phylum Patescibacteriota; class Saccharimonadia; order Saccharimonadales; family Saccharimonadaceae; genus Nanosyncoccus. The sequence continues at coordinate 7,412 of CAYUDH010000043.1, read as the reverse complement.
CTCAAAATAGAATAGCGACCGCCAATACTGATGTCCATCCTCCACAATCGTCCGCTTACTCCAGAAGTTCATCCCTTCTAGCGCCGCCAGCGGCTGAGAATGCGAAGCAAAGTTCCTCAGTAGATGCGGCCGCATTGTCGAAATCACGTTAAAAAACGAATTCGACAGCGCAATCACTCGCATCGGCGCCGGCGCATCCCAAATGTTATTCATAAACAAAGAAACTGGCTGGTAACTATAATGTTGTCGATCTGGCCGCACGCAAAACTCGTATGTCACATAATCCAAATATTTTTCGCTCATGCGGTTGTCCGAGTCTAGCGAGGTCACCACTACATTTTCTTTCGGAATCCGCTGCTTAGCCACATATTCCGCCAAAAATTCCCCCGCATAAGTCAAATTCGGCCCTTTCCCTACAATCTCATGTTTCAAATTATCCGGATGCTTCACTAGCAAAAACTTCCCAAACACCCCCCGATATCTTCGTTTCAATTCTTGCGCATTTTCTTCCATCGCTTCCCCGCCCCGTTCCTCGTAAGCTAAAATAAAGATAATCCGCTCGTTCGGAAAGTTCGTATTCCGCACCGCCTCCACCGACGGCACCAACACTTCCAATCCTTCATTGTACGCCGTCATAATCACCGCATGATACACTTCATGTGGCTTCGGCTCGCTTTTCCCCTCCACCGCCGATAGCATCCTGAGATTCTGTACATGCTCCGCAAACTCATAACTTTCGCTCCTTCGATCACGCAAACGCTCATACGCATCGTGCGGATTTTCTAGATCCGTCAAACGTTCCGCCCAATCCACTCGCTCCGCTCGCTGCATCACTTTATATCCCTGAATCGTCCGGAAAGCCACCCCCACCGCCTTCACCAGAGTCGTTGCAATGATAATCAGCACAAAGATTGCCCCCAGGAACGGGCTAATCCAAGATAAGACAAACAGCAAAATCACCGCCACATAGCTCACCGCCCCCGGCAAAATCTCCAAAAACCGATACAAAGGTTTCCGCTTGCCCAGCGGAATCTCATGGTCTGCTCTAGGCATGACAACACCTCATACACGCCATGGCTTTTAACGAAGTAGCTCGCCCAAATAATAAGCACATCACCATTCCCCCAGGAGCCTAAATATCACTACCACCGTCCCCACAATCAGCAACATCGTCGCCACCGCCAGCACCAGCGCCGCATCTTTGCCGTACTTACGATACGCCCGCAGAACCAGCAAATTATGCACAATCCCGTACAGCAGAGCCAGCGTCGGAAAAGCCAACATATTCAGCCAGCTATCCCGGCGATAACCGCCGCTAATCCCCGCAATCTCACCATAAACATCGCCGTACCCCACAATCACTACCGTACTCTGCGGCCGCAGTGTCGTCAGCGAAAATATCAGCAAAGCCGCACTCATCACCGCGAGAACCACCATCGCCACCATCAGCCCCTTTTGCTTGCGATATACTTCACGCCAAATTGACATCAAGCTATCTGGATTTACTTCTTTTACCTTTTTCGTCATCTTCCTGATTATACCCCAAATCCTTCACTCTCGCAAGTTCACCGCTTCTGGCGCTTCGGTTTCGGATGCCCATAGTGCAAATTCGTCTTGTACACCATCCATAATAGCGCCAAACTCAGCATCAAAATCGTCAAATCACACAGCAATATCGTACTCAATTCCCCCACCACCAGCGAGCAAGGCTCTATTTCGCAATCTCTCCGGGTATAGTTCGTATAAATCCCCACGCTCTGGCTAATAAACCCTACCGCCAGCGTCACAATCAGCAAATACCAAATCCCCACTGGCACTTTCCGCCGCGCAAACAGCAAAATACTCGACATCACACACAGCACCGTAAATATCACCAAAGCCACATTATTCACAATCCAAGAAATCGTCAGCGCGCTCTGATCTGGTCGCCAAACTTCTATCTCGTCCTGCCACAAATATACAAACGGAAAATTCGCCACCATCGTCGCCACACAAAAAATCCCCATCAAAAGCAGCGCCACTCCGCCAATAATCTGCCAAATCCGCCGCGGCGGCACTTCCGGCAAACGCATCGGCTCACAATCGTTAAACTTCCCCAACCTAATCTCTTCCACTTTGCGCGTGTTCAAAGTTTTCGCCGCACGCCCACTAGTTTTCTTGGCTGTAGAATTTTTTGCTTTGGAAGTTGTCTTTTTTACCATAATTATTATGTTTATTATAGCATATTTTTCTAAACCCTATGTTAAATAACTTCAAAATTTGCCGCTATTCACCACAACCTGCCAGGAAGTATCGTTACTTTTTCCAAATATAAAAGCATCGAATCGGATTTTATTCTTTGGTTTTAGTAAAAGTCAGCCCGAAGGTTCGGGGAACTTTTACGCCCTGTAAGGAAAACCAAAGAATAACAATCAGACATGAGATGCTCCCTTTGGGAAAAGTAATGATACTTTCCGAATAGCTAAATAGTAACCAAATCTAACCTCTACCTCTATAAAGCTCTAGCCAAGCCTAGACTTTTGATGTATAATGGCTACAAGTTAAGAGGAGATAAATGGGTAAACCAACGAGCAAACGCCAAGATTACCTCAGCTGGGATGAATATTTTATTAGCATCGCTGCCCTTACCGCTATGCGCAGCAAAGACCCCAACACTCAGGTCGGAGCCTGCATCGCCAGCGCTGATAACCGCGTGCTTTCCGTCGGCTACAACGGCGCACCCAATGGCTTTGATGACGACGAGTTCCCTTGGGATCGTGAAGGCGACCCCATCGACACTAAATATCCCTACGTCTGTCATTCAGAATTAAATGCCATTCTCAACTTTCGTGGCAACATGCGCGAACTGCAAACCGCGCGCATTTACGTCCACTACTTCCCTTGCGTCAAATGTTCCCAGGCCATCATCCAGGCCGGCATCAAAGAAGTCATTTATCTCCACGATTTTGATCATACTAGCAAAGATGTCGAAGTCGAGGCATCCATTCGTATGTTCAAGCAATGCGGTATTAAGTACCGCCAATTCAAACCAACTAACCGCAAGGAAATCATCCTCAAGCTCGAGAATTAAATCATGAAAAAACTAGTTATTTCTGGAAGTAGTAAACTTTATGAACGGGGTTTGTACTGGCGGGGATATTTCGAGGGGCGTGGCTATGAAGTTATTGATTGGCCCCGACCACTTTTTGAAGATGAAGATTTAACCTCTGACGTCCAGCCCGCTCCTGGCCTACCACTCGGTCGCCTCATCAAGCCCGGTGATGCCGCCTACCCCGATGGCATGCTCAAATTCTACCGCCAATTCTACAAGCACCTCGACCAAACCGACGCCCTCTTCGTCATGAACGAAGACAAAAACGGTATCGAAGGCTACATCGGCGCCAATACTTTTGCCGAGATTGCCTACTCTGTCGTCAACATTCTCAACCGCGGCCACAAGATCGAGATTAATCTCCTCAAAATGCCCGCCAAAGAGCTAAACTGTTACGAAGAAATCAAATTCTGGCTCGATCAAGATTTACTCCATATCTATCGCCGACCCACCGGCAAAAAAGCCGCCGCTCCCGTATCCGAAGAAGCCGCTCCTCAGCCCATCGCTGCCCTAGCCAGCGGCGAAAAGCCCACCGAAGTCCAAACCATCACCGAGCAGCCCGTCACTAAGCAGCTCACCGAAGGCGAAGTTGTCGAGAATCCTCCCGTCAAGACCGGACTCTTCAACCGCGGCGACCGCATGATTGACATCACCACTTGCAGCAAACGCTGCCTCAGCACCGTCATCCCCGAAGTCCGCGAATATTTCAAAATGCTATCTCCCGAGTTCCCGGCTTGGCTCCTCAAATACATCGCCGCCCCCGAGATGCAACGTCTAATCGGCGTCAACCCCACTTGTGGCCTCATCCACACCTCCATTTATAATTACAAATACGACGTTTCCACTCTTGACCACAGTATTGGCGTCGCCCTTGTCATCTGGCATTTCACCCACGATAAAAAGCAGACTCTCGCCGGCCTTTTCCACGACATCGCCTCGCCCGCTTTCAAGCACAGTATCGACTATATGAATGGCGATGCCGAAACCCAAGAATCCACCGAGGATCGCACCGCCCAGATTATCCGCGATTCCCGCACCATCACCAAGTTGCTCAAACGCGACAATATTCTGCCCAGCGAAGTTTCCGACTATCATCTCTACCCCATCGCCGATAATGACTTGCCTAATCTTTCCGCTGATCGCCTCGAATACACCCTCATGCACGGCTATTTCAATTACAACGTTTGGAATTTCGATCAAGTCAAACGCTTCTACGACGACATCACCATCATCAAAAACGAACGCGGCATCGACGAACTCGCCTTCCAGACTCCCGAACTCGCCGCCGAATTCACCACCGAGAATCTCAGCCTCGCCGCCCATTATCACGACGAACGCGCCCGCGCCACCTTCCAGTTCCTCGCCGATATGATTCAATCCATGATCAATGGCGGCTATCTCACCGTCGACGACCTCTATGTCATGAGTGAGCGCGAAATCATCGACTGGATTCTCAGCTGCGGCGACAAATCCCTCGCCGAAGCCTTCCGCAACTTCCAGCGCACCACCGACGCCTTTGCTAGCGGCATCGCCAAGAAAAACTGCTATTGCACCAGCGTCAAATCCAAAATCCGCTATATCGTGCCGCTTGTCAAATCCGACCAAGAGGACAAACCCAGCAAACGCATCACCGACCTCGACAAAAAAGTCCGCACCGCCGTCCAGGACTACCTCGACACTAAGCAGCCCAAATACGTCGGTTTCGATTTTGAGTTCAAACCTTATACCGAATAAACCCATGTCAGCAAACTCATACGAAGACGGCGTTTACGAATTCTTACATATGATTCCCAAAGGCCAAGTCGCCACCTACAAACAAGTCGCCGAATATCTTGGCAACCCCAAGTTAGCTCGTATTGTCGGTAATATCCTGCATCGCAATCCCGACGGCGACAAAAATCCCTGTTACAAAATCGTGAATAGCAAGGGCGAGCTCTCCGGCAGTTTTGCCTTTGGTGGCGCCGATGAGCAGCAACGTCGCCTCGAAGCCGACGGCATCAAAGTTATCAATCACAAAATTGATTTACAAAAATACCAATATCACCAAGAAAAGTAGTATAATAGAATAAATTAATATAAACATAAACAAAGAAAACATCATGTGCACAGCAGCTACTTATAAAGATCGTTATTTCGGCCGCAACCTCGATTACGAATTTTCTTACGGCGAAGAAATTGTAATCATTCCGCGCGATTTCAATTTTAACTTCCGCGAGGCCACCAACCCCAAAAACCATTACGCCATCGTCGGCGTCGCTTATGTCGCCGATGGTTACCCGCTACTTTACGACGGCGTGAACGAAAAGGGTCTTGGCATGGCCGGCCTCAACTTCGTCGGCAACGCCGTTTATAATGACCACGTCGACGGCAAAGACAATATTTCTCAGTTCGAGTTCTTACCCTGGGTTCTTGGTCAATGCGCCACCGTCGCCGAAGCCAAAACTTTACTCGCCAAAATCAACCTTCGCAATCTCAATTTTAGCGACCAGCTCCCCGTTTCCGAGCTCCACTGGATCATCAGCGACGGTAAGGATTGCATCGTCGTCGAATCCGTCCGCGACGGCCTCAAGATTTACGACAACCCCGTCGGCGTCCTCACCAACAACCCACCTTTCGACAAACAGCTCTTACAGCTCAGCAATTATCAGCATCTTTCCGCCAAAAATCCCGTCAACACTTTAGCTCCCAGCATCGACTTCCCGCTGTACAGTCGCGGCATGGGCGGTATCGGCCTCCCCGGCGACCTTTCTTCCGAATCCCGCTTCGCCAAAGCCGCCTTCACCAAACTCAATTCCCTATCTCCCGACGACGAGCTCAGCAATGTCAGCCAATTCTTCCATATTCTGCATTCCGTCGACCAGCAGCGTGGCTGCGCCGACCTCGGCAACAACCAGTACGAAATCACTATCTATTCCGACTGCTACAACCTCAAAGACGGCATCTTCTACTACACCAGCTACGACAATCATCAAATCTCTTCCGTCAGCCTCCAAAAAGCCCCTCTCGACGGCGACCAGCTCATCCACTATCCCTTCGTTGCCACCGAGCAAATCAATTACCAAAACTAATATTCATCTGGTGATATATTCTCAATTTATCATATCTCATATTTGATATATTTATGAAGCGCCTTCTCAAAATCAGTTTCGACCAAGCCCTCCTGTCCTTGACACCTATTTTGTCATGGTTTCTGCTCAGCATCCTCGTCGACAAAAACCTCATCAACGTCTTTACCATCACTTATCCACTATCATGTCTTTACAATATCATTCTTTGCCCATTTTCAGTCGGCGCCAACATTTGCAAAACCAAAGATAAAGACAAAAACGCCGTCATGTCTGGCTTCGTTGTCGGCCTCACCCTCACTCTGCTAGCTTACGGCGCAGTCCTTTTCCGGCTCGACGATTACATCACCTTCCTGCACATGGACCCCAATATCTATCGCACTTTCACTTTTTATTCCATCATCATCCTCATCGTACAGACTATTTTTACTTTCATCCTCAACAAGCTCTACTACGAAGACCGCAATTCCACCGCCAATCGCTATTCCATCACCTTCAATCTCCTCAATTTCTTCACCGTCATCGGCATGGCTATCATTTCCAAAAACCAGTTCGTCATCGTCGGCGTCACTAGCATCGTTATGATTCTATATGCAGCTTTCATCATCGCTACCAATTGCGAAAAGTTCCATTTCCATCTTAATCTCGCTCGCTGTTTCAAATATGACTCCTCATCTTTCATCAGCTACGCCACTTCTTTCTTCATCTATCTCTTTGGGCTCAGCAATGCCCTAGACTTCGGCGCCGCCTATGGCCTCGCCATCACCTTCGTCCAGCTCATCACCGATACCCAGTGGGACATCCTCGAATCCATCAAAACCCTCGCCAAGATCGATATCAGCCAACATCGTTTCAATTACAAAAAGTCCCTCCGCAACTCCTACAAACTCTTAGGCATCCTCCTCACTTCTTCGGCCATCATGTTCTTTTGCCTCTATCGCTTCTACGAGCTCGACCTCACCATTACCCTCATCTTCTTCGGATTAGAAATCACCGACTTCCTCTTAACTCCCGCCGAATACCTCAACACCCCCTATCTCCAGCTTCACTGGTCATCTAGCAAAACCGCCGCCAACAAATTTGTTGCCCGCGTCTTCCGTCTTCTCAGCTCTTTCCTACCGACACCCTTTTGCAATATCATCGGGCAACTTTCCTCCACCATCTACCAGCGATTCACTACCAACTACTACCTACACAAATACTTCCTCCTCGACAAAAACGGCCGTCTCAGCAAACGCCGCACCCCGCATAAACTC
>CAYUDH010000042.1:0-8689 GCA_964443595.1 uncultured Candidatus Saccharibacteria bacterium | reverse complement strand
GGGCGGGACGGTGATGATGAAGAGTCGGTGCTGGGGGATTTTGTGGAGGATGCGGAACGGGATTCGCCAGAGGATGCGACGGCGAATCAGATCCTGAAAGAGCAGATTGCGCAGATTTTGACGACGCTGAGCGAGCGGGAGCAGAAGATTATTCGGCTGAGGTTTGGAATTGGTGGGGGAAGACCGCATACTTTGGAAGAAGTAGGAAATGAGTTTTCGGTGACGCGCGAGCGGATTCGCCAGATTGAGGCGAAGGCGTTGTCGAAGTTGCGTAAGCATAAGCAGACGAAAAAGCTGCATGGTTATTTGAAATAGGAGGAGCGATGCGGAAAATAGTAAAAAAAGTCTGGGGCGCTGTAGTGATGGGAGCTTTGGTGTTGGTGGCTTTTGCGCCGGTGGCAATAAGTGGTTTGGCGTGGGCCGATGAAGGACAGAATGGGGGAGGGTCTACTCCGCCAGAAACGACGATTTTGCCGAACACTTGGGGGGTGAAGGAGATTCTGGATCTCGTTTTGAATATTGTGGTGTATGGTTTGGGGGCGGCAGCGGTGCTGGGTACGGTGATTGCAGGTATTATGTATCTGACGGCGCGGGACAGTGAGGCGCAAGTGGCGAAGGCGAAGACGCGTTTGATAGAGGTGGTGATTGGGTTGGTTGCTTGGGCACTGATGTATGTGGTGCTGAAGTGGCTGATACCGGGATTTAACCTGTAGTGTAGCTGGCGGGTGGTCTGAGGCAATAGATGCGGAATTGATTTTAGTGCATGGATGGTGACGATGACGGCAGGCAGGGAAGATAAATGCGGAAATTGATTTTAGTATATAACCCTAAATCTTCACATTATGGTGAGGTGGAGGAAAAGGTGCTGGCTCCGGTGCGTAGCTTGAGGGGCTGGATGGTGGGGAAGTATGCGATTCGGCCGACGGATTTTGAGGATAATGTGCGGAATCTGGTGAAGCTGTTTGAAGATGGGGATTTGGCAGTGGCAGCAGGTGGTGACGGTACGGCGTCGATGGTGATTAACGCGATTATTAGGTCGGGGAAGAAAGTGACGTTTGGGGCGCTGGGGTTTGGGAATTTTAACGATATTGCGCGGATGTTTGGTTTTCGCCAGGACCAGTTTTTGGAGATGGTGGAGAGTTTCCAGAAAGGCGTGGTGAAAACGGTGTTTCCGCTGGAGATTTCGGTAAATGGGAAGCTGTGGCGGTATGCAACGAGTTATTGCACGGTGGGGATGTTTGCGCGGTCGACGGAGATTTTTGACACTCCAAAGGTGCGAAAGAAATTGCAAAAGGGAAAGAAGGGGCTAATTTTTTCGCTGTGGCAGTTGGCGAAATGGTATTTTCGGACCGGGAAGAAAAATCGCTTGCCGGCGGGGTCATGCAATGGAGAAACTTGGTCTAGCAAAACGACGGATTATATTGCTCTGAATAGCCCGACGATGGCGCATTTGATGCGTGGTGGGGATTGGTATCTGGATGAGCATAATTATTTAAGCTCGATGCAGGAACTGGGGAGTTTTTTCCGGCTGGTGAAGTTTATGCTAACTAGCATGCGGGAACAAGTGCCGAGTGAGATTCGGGAGGAGGATGTGCTGACTTTTGCGGAGTCGAGTGCAGTGGAACTGCATGCGGAGGGAGAATATCAGCAGATGTCGGATGTGCAGGAGATAGTGGTGCGGAAGTCGGGAGTGCGGCTAAAAGTGGTGATGGCGGATAGAGGGAAGCAGGTTTAATGAAGCTTGGGATAATAAAGTGAACTTGTACAGGCTATACAAGTTCACGGCGGCTTTACCTCTATAAAATTTGTGTTCAATGAGGGTAATTAAGCTAAAAATCGATTTGGTGGAGGATTTGCTTGAGCTGGGATTGTAAGTTCTCGACGGTGCTGTCATTGAGAATGTAGTAGTCGGCGGCGGCAATGGGACCGCCTTTTTCGAGGTTTTCGATTTCGCTGGTGTCACGTTCGCGGATTTTGGTGGCGTCAAAGGGGCGCTCGGGGCGCTTGGCGACGCGTTCGTAGCGGATGGGCTTAGCTGTAACAATGGCGATGAAAGTGAGATCGCCGGGGAATTCATGCTTGAGGAGCTTGTATTCGGTCCAGGAATAGACACCGTCGAGGACGATGCGTTTCTGGCCGGCATTAATAAGGTCTTTGGTTTCGGCGATGGCTTGGCGAACTACCCAATCTTGGCCCTCTTCGCGGCGGATTTTTTCGCGGAAGCTGCGCTCATTGTCTGGAGTGATTTCGAGATTGCGCTTTTGCATTTCTTTGATAATCATGCCGCCAAAGTAGACTTTGGGAATGCCACGGGCGGTAAGGTAATCGACGGCGACGGATTTGCCGCTGCCGCTCATACCGACGATGGCGATGATTTTTACATTGCGAGAGTCTAACATAGTTTTCCTTAAGAGCGAAGAAAAGGGCTTGTATTATTGTTGATTAAGTGATAAGATAGTCCTATAACTTGCTTAGTGACTCTTTGGCTTAATGCTGAGAGTCACTTTTACTTCTTCATCGCCATGATGGCGAATGTCCAAAGTAAGGGTTTTACGCTGTGTCATAGGCACACATCTCCTCTTATTAACATTAGTTATTCGACCTTTATATCGACCGATTTAACTTTCTACAAGCTGGCTTTTGCTTCGCTCTAGTATAAGTCTATCATGCTGAGGTGGAAAAGTAAACTATTGTATGATATGATAGAGATATGAAACGGTTGGTGATTATTGATGGTAAGTCAGTGTTTTATCGGGGGTATTATGCGATGGGGGCGCTTTCGACAAGTGACGGGACGCCGACCGGGGGGATTTATGGTTTTGCGGCGATTGCGATGGAGATTGTGAAGCAGCTGAATCCGACTAAAGTGGTGGTGGCTTGGGATTCAAAAACTTCTACGGCGAAGCGTAAGGCGATATTTAAGGATTATAAGGCCGGGCGGGTGAAGCCGGGTGAGGATTTTTATGCGCAGATTCCGTTGCTGAAGGAGTTGGTGCTGGCGCTAGGGTGGAGCTTTGTGGAGGTGCCGGAGTATGAGGCGGATGATATAATAGGTACATTATCTTTGCAAGCCGATGAGGCAGGGGACTACGAAACTTATATCGTGTCGTCGGATTTGGATATGCTGCAAGTGGTGGATGAGAATACGCACATGTTCCGGATCTTGAAAGGGTTCTCGAAGCTGGAAGAGATTGACGTGGCGGGGGTGGAGGCGAAATATGGGATTAAAAAGGCGCAGTTCTTGGACTTGAAGGCGCTGAAGGGTGATGCTTCGGATAATATTCCGGGGGTGCCGGGGATTGGCGAGAAGACGGCAGCGAAACTGCTGAACCAATATGGGACGCTGAATGGGGTGTATGAACATTTGGATGAGATAAAAGGTAGTACGCGGAAAAAGTTAGAGGAAGGCCGGGATAGTGCGGAAATGTCGTATACTCTGGCGAAAATAATGACGGATGCGCCGGTGAAGCTGGATGAACTGCCGGATCTAGAAGTGAATAAAGAGAGGATAGTGGAAGCCCTGAAGAAGTTGGAATTTCGGACGTTGGTGGGGAAGTTCCTGAAGGAGCGGATGCCGGTGCCTGAAAGTAAGGCGGCAGATAAGCAGCAGGCGGGTTTTGATTTCAGTCAGCCGATGCTAGAAGTGCCGCGGTATCTGGCGGATGGAACTCTGGTATCTTGGAATGTGAAAGACTTGATGCACAAGAATGCGGACGTGGCAGAGAAAGTTTTAGCCGGAGGGAAGTTTTGGGATCTGGGGCAAGGGCGATTCTTGCTGGATCCGCTGGCGCGGAATGTGGAGTATGGGGATGAAGAGGCGGAATATTTGGCGCAAAAACAAGAATTTGAGCAGTTGCCGCGACTGAACAATATTTTTGTACAGTTTGATCTGCCGCTGATACCGGTGTTGTATAGGATGGAGAAGGCGGGGATGCTGATTGACCGGGAGTATTTCCGGGAGATGAAGGAAGAGTTCTCGGCAGAGGTGGCGAAAGTTGAACAAAAAATTTATACACTGGCGGGAACAACTTTTAATATTAACTCGCCAGTGCAATTATCGGAAGTATTGTTTAGTAAATTGGGATTGCCGACGAAGGGAATTAAGAAAACGCAGCGGGGGTACTCGACGGGGGTGAAGGAGCTGGATAAGCTGGAGGGGCAACACGAGATCATTGGGGCGATTAAAGAGTACCGAGAAGTGGCGAAATTATTATCGACTTATATTGTGCCACTGCCAGAACTGGCGGACGCCGAAGGGCGGGTGCATACGACTTTTAACCAGAATGTGACGGCGACGGGGCGGCTGTCGTCGACTAATCCAAATTTGCAGAATATTCCGGTGCGGACGGAGGAGGGCAGGCGAATCCGGACGGGATTTGTAGCGGCGCCAGGGAAGGTGCTGGTGAGTGCGGATTATTCGCAGTTCGAGTTGCGCTTGGCGGCGGCACTGGCGGGGGATCAGGCGCTGATTGAGGATTTTAATAATGATGTGGATATCCATACGAAGACGGCGGCGGAGGCCTTTGGCGTGCCGATGGGTGAGGTAACTAAGGCGCAGCGTCGAGCGGCAAAAGTAATTAACTTTGGTATCCTCTACGGGATGAGCGTGCGGGGACTGGCGGCGGCGGCAGATATGGATTATAATACGGCGAAGCAGTTTATAGATCATTATTTTGAGCTGAGGAAACCAATTAAAGAATATCTGGAGGGCTTGCTGGTGCAGGCACGGGAGCGCGGGTTCGTGGAAACGATTTTTGGGCGGCGGAGGCCGACGCCAGATGTACTATCGAGCAATTTTTTGGTGCGGACGGGGGCGGAGCGCGCGGCGCAGAATATGCCGATCCAGGGAACGGAAGCGGATTTGATGAAGAGGGCGATGATTAATGTAGAGAAGGTTTTGCCAGAGGGGGCACAGATGGTGATGCAGGTGCACGATTCGCTGATTATTGAATGCGAACAAGGGATGGAAGAAGAGGTTGGAGCGTTGCTGAAGCGAGAGATGGAAAATGTGGCGCCGGAGCTAGCGGTGAGGCTAAAAGTAGATGTGACGGTGGGGAGAAACTGGGGGAATTTGTAGTGATTACAGATGTAGCCTCCGCGAAGAATAGTCTACTACTTCGTCAAGGCCTCCAGTACGCGTACGTCTTAGTACGTTTCGCTTGCGTGCTTCGGCCTTTCCTTGTATTAGGCTATTCTTCGCGAAGGGCCCGAGCCATAATAGATTAGATAATTGAAACAGAGGAGGAGCATGCCGGAATTACCAGAGGTGGAAACGATTAAGCGGGGGTTGGAACCGTTGATTGTGAAGAAGAAAATTATTGAAGTGGATGTGGACCCGACTACACAGAAGGCTTTTCAGGGGGATGAAGCGAATGTAGTGGGGGCGACGGTGACGGGGATCAGGCGGAGGGGGAAGGCGCTGCTGATTGACTTGTCGAATGGGTATACTATGATGATACATCTACGGATGACGGGACAATTGATTTGGCGCGGTGCGGAAGCCGACTCGCTCTCTGAGCGAATTACTTCGTCGCTAGACTTGGATGACCAGGAGGACGCGGCTCAGGTTAACTTCGCGGCGGGGCATCCGAGCAAAAATTTTACAGCGGAGCTGCCGAATAGTCAGACCCGAGTAACTTTTGTGTTCGAGGAGGGGACGTTGTATTTTAATGATCAGCGGAAGTTTGGTTTCGTGAAAGTGCTACCGACTGCCGAAGTGGAGCAGGAAAAGTTTATCGCGGAACTGGCGAAAGAACCGTGGGAGATGAGTGTAAAAGAATTGTTCAGCCAGTGCCAGCGGCATGATAAGTCGCCGATTAAGGCAGTGCTGTTGGACCAAAAAGCGATTGCGGGGCTGGGGAATATTTATGCGGACGAGTCGCTATTCTATGCGAGCGTGCACCCGGCGACGAAGGCGGGGAGCTTGACTGAGGAGCAGGTGGGGATGATTCTAGAGGGGGCGCGGAGCGTGATGCTGGCTTCGATAGATTCGGGCGGATCAACAATGGCGACCTATGTGAAGCCGGATGGTTCGACGGGGAGCTATCTGGAGAGTTTTGCGCAAGTGTTTCGGCGGGAAGGGAAGCCTTGCTTGCGCTGTGGGGAGACTATTTTGAAGACAAGAGTAGCAGGACGGGGGACGCATTATTGTCCTCACTGTCAAAAACTAGGGGATTCGTCCGATGGTTTGGGAAAATAGAGGATGCTGAGGATTTTTTATGGGCCAAATCGGCTGGCGGCGGAGAAGGCGATAAAAAACACCTTGGGGGAGGGCTATGAAGTATTTGAGGGGGAAACGCTGGAGCTGACGGATTTGCCGAGTATCTTTCGGGGGGCGTCGCTGTTTGAAACGGAAAAGCGGCGGATTTTGCTAAAAGATGCGGGGGAGAATGCGGCGGTTTGGGAGAAATTGGTGGACTATGCGGATACGGCGCATGAAGTGATTGCTTGGGAGCTGAAGCTGGATAAGCGCTCGGCGGGGTATAAGCGGCTGAAGGATGCGGGCGTGGCGATGCAAGAGTTCCCGGAGCTGAAGAAGCCGGAGGAGCGGCTGGTTTTTAATATTCTCGATACGGCGCTGGTGGATGGGCCGCGGGCGGTGAAGATGGTGGAGCAGATTGAGCTGACGCAGGACCCGTATATGTTTTTTGGTCTAATGGTGACGCAGGCGTTGAAGAAGTTTGAGGCGACTCGGGGCGGGGCGAGGGAGCAGATGCTAATAAAGATGCTGGCGGAGCTGGATGTGCAGATGAAGTCTAGTAGCAATATTGAGCCGTGGGTGTTAGTAAAAAGTTTCTTGCTCAGGGTGTAGACCCGTTATTTTTGCGAGCTACTTTGTCAGATTTTCCAGTCCGCAGTCACCGTACCTGGAGTACGGCTCCTTTGCGGGCTTCAAATCTTCCTCGTATCTCATCAAAAATAGCTTCGTCTAGGATAAAGGAGCCGTCGAAAAGACCAGCTTGTGGGCTGGTCTTTGGCGCTCTGGGGAATTAAGCAGCGGCTTTGGCGATCTTGGCTAGGGCAGCTTTGCGGCGGGAAGCGGTGTTCTTCTTGAGCAAACCTTTCTTGACAGCTTTGTCGTACTCAGACTGAGCCTTGGACATGTTCTCTGGGGTAGGGTTAGCTTTGAACGCTCTCAGAGTGGACTTGATGTCACTTTTGATTTGTTGGTTCTTAGCAGTGCGTTTGACTGCTTGGCGAGCAGCTTTTTTGGCAGATTTGATAATCGGCATTCAATTTTCCTCGAGGTTAATTAATTTAAATTGATAATTCTTTGGATCATTATACCTGATTTTCCTGGAAAAGTAAAGAGGGGATTTTGATGGGTGTTTGACAGAGGGGATTTTGGTAATGCTGCAGGAAGGATTAGGTCGGTGTATTAGGCTTTGAGAGGTTCTTTGGATTTTGGGGAGATTTTTGGATTTTGGCATTGCGTAAATGCGGCAGGTGGTATATAATGGAAGTGTATAAATCCGATACAATTAGTTCAACTTATATGTTTTGTATTATGTTTAGAGCGTATAAATGGTGTCATGAGTGCATCAGCTCTAGCATAACTTGTTGGACTAATGTATCGGAGCTCATGGCACCATTTTTGTTTGCATCGGTGACGCAGTGTAGATGGACTTGGTGCCTGGGTTTTTATACTCTAAAAACAACCAAAAAGGAGGGCCAATGCCACAATGCAAAGGACACGCAAGAGCTAGGAGGAAAAAGCTCTTCGCTAGAATCTCATCAACTTTTATTAAAAATAGACCTAGTTCTAATAGTAGCATCTTAGAACCAGGTAAAATGCTTCATAGTAAAAGTACTTATTTCTACCGATGGGGTTCTAGGGCTAGTACGTCTAGCGTTGGCGACCACAATTCCACTAACGAGTTCCGAGAGCGCTCCCGAAATCGAATCCCCTTCGGGGCCGTGATTTCGACCCGCGCTCGCCGGGATACGAACTCTTATAGTGGAATTGCTGGTCGCTGGAAATCTGCCTGTGCAAATTGCACCCGGCGCAGCCTGGATAAGAGCCTTTATAGCGGAATGACTGGGCGGAAGGGGTTAGCTTGTTCATTTAGCTATCTTGCGCCCAGTGTCTGCACTTTGGCTCTCCTGATTGGTGGTATAGTAGCAATTAATCCGCAACCTAACCGAGCTTATGCTGAGGAGGGTAATGGCACCAGTAGTGTTGATGGCGACGGTAATGTAGATGCCGGGATAATGCCATTAGCGGCAGATTCGGCTATATCTCTTCGCTTTAATGATGATGCGAGCTTTACTGCTCCAGCTACAGCTAATGAAGTAGCCTATATTACTAATACCTTTACTGTTAATGTAAATAAGTATGCTAACTATACCATAAAGCTTAATGCTATGAATGGTTCTGGTACAGAACTCAGAGGTAAAGATAATGCCTTTGCTACCATCAAGGGCGTAGGCACTAATAAAACCATTGCAGAGTTTACGGACGATACTTGGGGATATAGTTACAAAGAAAACCCAAGTGGTGACCTACAGACGATTGCCGCAGGACTGAGGTATAATTCCATGCCAGCCTATGGTTCGGAAGAAGCAATGGTAACGAAGAACCTAAGTGGTAATGAAGAGAACCTAGTAGATAACTACCTACTAGCTTTTGCAGCAAAGATTAGTAGTAACTCTCCGGCTGATCACTATATCGGTAACTTCCTACTATCCG
>CAYUDH010000041.1:0-8831 GCA_964443595.1 uncultured Candidatus Saccharibacteria bacterium | reverse complement strand
TGATTACGACGGGGACGCTGGCGGGGAATGATGGGCGGAAAATGTCGAAGTCGCTAGGGAATTATACCGATCCGAATGTGCTAATGAATCAATATTCGGCGGATGCGCTAAGGTTCTTGCTGCTGTCGTCGCCGGTGCTTTCTGGAGAAGATTTCGCCTTGACGGATAAGGATGTGTCAGATGTGGCGAGGAAGTTGACCATGATTTGGAACGTGTACGACTTCTTCACGACATACGCTGCTGTCGATGGTTGGGATTCTACGGATGCTACAAGCTTTTTCGCTTCTCTCGGGTCTGGGGTGGTTAATCTGCAGAATCCGCTGGACCGATGGATTATTTCGCGGGTATGGGAGCTGAGGAATGATATTACCGAGGGAATGGAGGAATATAATATTCCGAAGGCGCTGGCGAATGTGCTGCCGCTGGTAGATGATTTGTCGAACTGGTTTGTGCGGCGAAGTCGGCGGCGGTTCTGGAAGTCGGAGGACGACGGTGATAAGAAGGAAGCGTATGCGACCTTGTGGTATGTGCTGACGTATCTGAGCAAGATTTTGGCGCCGTTTACGCCGTTCTTGGCGGAGGAGCTGTATCAGAATATGACGGATGGAGCAGAGGGGGAGTCGGTGCATTTGCTGGATTGGCCGGAAGCGGGCGAGATTGACGAAAAAGCGCTGCAAGAGATGGCGGCGACGCGAGCGGCGATTGCGGATGGTTTGGCGCTCCGGATGTACAAGAGCGATACGGAGGCACAGGTGAAGGTGCGGCAGCCGCTGGCAAAGTTTGTCTATGCGGGGGAGAAATTGCCGGGCTGGGCGGAAGAAATCATTAAGGACGAAATGAACGTGAAGGCGGTGGAGCACGGCGAGGAAATTTGGCTGGACAAGGAGATTAGCGAAGAGTTGCAGCAGGAGGGCTTTGTGCGGGAGCTAATTCGGACGGTGCAGAGCGCGCGCAAGAAGGCGGGCTTGCAGGTGGACGACAGAATTAAGCTGAACGTGAGTGCGGAAGTGCCGGAAGAGTGGCGCGAGTTGCTGCAAAATGAGGTCTTGGCGACCGAATTAACCCACGATCAGAATTACACTTATGATGAGATTGTGAAGGTGAATGGGGAGAATGTGACGATTTCGCTGGAAAAGGTGTAAAGATGTGGAGTGCCTGCCTAAATATGTTTTTGACAGCAACAAGATTGTCGTATAAATATGCTTTTTCTTGGGCCGCTCCGGGGCGCTCGCCCAAGTCTTAGGCCCTGCGAAAAAGATATTTATCCGACAATTGGGTGGGTCTAAGCTTCTTTAGCTTGACAATTATAGCAATGTGTGCTATAATGGAGGAATAGAGGTGCGGATTTTTGGTGCCTTTGGAACTTTAGCATGTAAAAGTCAAAATTTGAGGAGGGGTAAAAATGGCAGATTTGACTCAAGAAATTCAGAGGACTCAAGAAAAGCCGAAAGGGCAAGAAGTTCAGAAACAGAGTGTTCCGAAAATGCCTGGAAGGCAAGAAGTCGAGGGGCAGAGTGCTCCGAAAACGACAGAAGGGCAAGAAGCTCAGAGAATGCTGGAAGGGCAAGAGGCGCAAGAGCAGCAGATGGCTCAACCGAGAGAGGCGGAGCAGTATCTGCGACTGGTGCCGGATGAGCACCCTGTGGACAAGCTGTATAAGCGTTTGCTGGCGGCTTGCCTGGAAGGTCGACTGGAGCAGGAGCTTTTGACCGTGAGGACGACCGAAGAGGCTGCGGTGGCGGAGAAACTGATCTCTGGCACGAAGCAGCAGCTGCTGACTTTGGCGCACATGCGGCGCCTGGTAAGCGATGTAGATCAGTGTTTCTGCGGAGTGACGAGGCGTGCTTACAATCGAGATGATCCGGATCTGATAGACCCGTACAGAGATTGCTTTGAAACGCCGGAAGCTTTTGGCTTGCGCTTGGGCGATGCGGCGGAGCTGTTTTTGCCGAAAACCGCGAAGCTGAGCGTGGAAGCCGGTATCGTGAATCCGCTGGAGCCGGAGCGTGACGAGGAAATGCTGAGGAGTACGAACTTGGATTGTTTTCAGGAGAAGCAAGTGCCGGGATTCTGGTGGGTGAAGGCACTCCGATTGGAGGGCGCGGGTCTGCCGAAGCCGTGGCTGCTGAAGCTGTGTGATGATCCGCAAGAGGCGGATTATACGATGGTTTCCCTGCAGAAGGGCGCGACTCTGGTAGAAGGGGCGGGCATCTATCAGCGGCCGTTTGCAAAGGGTGTTCTGATGCTGATCCCGGTGGGGTACGCCAAACTGGAGTACCGGCCGGAGATTGACGGCGAGCATTCGGTGGAAGCTGTACGGACAGCCCGGGCCGATACTTATGCGGCGGCGCATCATGCAAAGAAACAGCTGAAGTGGCAGAAGGAGCTGAATGCTCGGAAAGCGATGAGTGCAGCGGTGACGAAGCACGTGCAGTGGCTGCAAGAGGTGGAAGGCCTGGCGGAACGGTTTAGGAAGTTAGAGTCTAACGGACTGGAAAATGTACTGCCGGGTCAGTTGGTGGGGCTGACGGCCGGTTTGTATAATTTCCAGTTTGGTAAGATGACGATGGAGTATTCCGATGAAGACGTAAGTCAACTACAGCAAATAGTAGAGCAAACGGAACAAGAGGTAGCTACTTACCAGCGCAAGATGAATACGCGGCAAGCAGTGATGGAAGCGGCAACCCGGTTCCCTGTGAAAGTAAGGGACCTATGGACGGACCAGGCGATTACCTGTCGTGAGGAGATTCGATTCCGGTCGCCGATGCTGATTGTGATTGGCACGGATAAGGTTTGGCTCTATAACGAACGCAAGGGCACTGGGCTATGCCATATCGACTACGAATCTGATGATGTAGGCGTCGATAAGGTGCTGCCGGTGATTCGAAGCTGCTATAAGATGTGCCGCAATGCGGTGCTGCGCTGGCTGGATGAAATATGGTTCAAGGTGGATTTGAGCTAAAGCACTGCTGGGCGGGATTTTGACAAAGACATGTAAATAATTCGGAAATGGCCTGCTGCGGCGGGCCATTTTTAAAGGGACGATTCTAAACGGTTTCTAAATGGTGAATTGATGGGGAAATTTTTGAATGAGAAAACTGAGGTAGGGAAGCAGAAAATTGCACTTTTTGCAAAAATTAAGCATAAAAAGTATTGACTTTTTGCACCATGTGTGCTATCATAAAGACAGTTAGATCAGAAACAAAAACATCTAACAAAAAATAAGTCAAAGCGAAGTATAGAAAACTAACTATGACTATACAACGCGAAGAAATTGCTAAAGTGTACAGTTTCTAACTAAAATAAAAACCAAAAAGGAAACCATACAAATGCGTAACATAGAAACTATAAATACGAAAGGAACTACCAATGTAAAATCGAGTGAAAACTCCGAGCTGAACGGAGAAAAGATTTTCGATTCGGCGAAGGCGGACGTGATTCGTGACGAAAGCAAATGGGATGCCTTTCAACTGGTGGGTGACACTAACCAGGAAGAAATGGATCACATTGCGGAATTGCCAAAAGATTATAAGGATACAGTTCAATCGGATAAACGCCGTGAGCGGTTCGTAAATGAACGAATCCGAAGGCTTGGTGGCAAAGTCAAGGCAGTCTACAACTTCGCGCTTCGATAGATATAAGGCATTTTGTGAACTAGATTATTAACTAACCAAAAGGAGAAGATATAAGTTAGAGTGAGCCAATGCGGCTCAAGAGAAAAGCAGAAATAAACAGTAAATAGTAAATGGAGAAAAAGATATAAGATAGATTGGAAAAACCGAACGTAAGTTCGGTTTTTCTGTAGGGTTTGAGAGTCGCTGGTTGGAATTTGGTGCTAATTGGCTGTAGGTTAGCTGCTATATGGAGTGATGGAGCGGGGCGGCGAAAGCATAAAAGATTTGCATTTTTATCTGGCTCGTGGTAAACTGGAGGAAAGAGTCATGTAGAAAGGTAATACTAATGCCAGAAAATAAAATCAATACGGAAGGAGTGATCTCGAGTTTCTTGGATCAGATAATCGCCGCAAAGGGGGAGAACTTAAGCAAGAATGAACGGCTGAGTTTGCGCCAGGAGCTGTTTGGGGAGCTGGATGACAAGATTAACGCGGCGGTGATTGCGGCGTTGCCAGATGATAAGGTGTTGGAGCTGAATCAGAAGATTGACGGTAATGCTTCGGAGCAGGAGATAGAGGAGTTCTTTGCGAACGCGGGGATTGATTTTAATAAGGTGGCGTTACAGACGGCATTGCAGTTCCGGAAGGATCAGCTGCGGGATGTGCCGCAGGTGAAGGAAGGTGCGGTGACCACGGAAGCGGTGGCGGCAGAGGTGGAGGCACCAGCTGCGGCGACGCCAGCGGAACTTTCTCATGATATGACTCAGAATACAGTGCAGAATAACGCGGCGGCAGCTGCGCCGGCAGGGGCGCCTTTGCAGGGTACGACTTCGGAAGCGCCGGGTATGTCAAATGTAGAGGGTATCGCACGGATGGTGGCGAGTATGTCGGAAGGAGGAGTAAATGCCTAGGAATGCAAATGTGCTGGCGCCGGATTTTGAGCAGGAGATGACGCCGGAGGCGCGGCGTGAGTTGGAGCGCCAAATGGGTAACACCACGATGAATGCGATGGTGGAGCTGGGAAAGACAGATGATGGAGCGACGGTGTCGGTGGCGCCGGAGCTGATGGGGTTCTTGCAGAAGCGCAAAGAAGCGAAAGATATAGCATCTGTGGGTGCGGCGGAGATAACGCCATCGGTGGAGGCGGAGGGCGGGGAGCTGAGCCGGAAGGCGCGAATTGCGGCGCTAGAAAGAGAACTGGCGCGCCTGAAACACGAAGAAGCAATAGAAACTGGTAAGACAGAAACTGAAGAAGCTGGAGCGCCGAGCGAGGAGCAAGAGCTAGCGGCGATAGCGCGGCGTAATGCGGCGCTGGGAGCGGCGGTGCTGGCGGGGATGGAGAAGAAGCTGGCTGAGGAAGCTAGGCAGCAAAGTGCTTTTGATGAAGCGAACCAGGCGATTAGTGAGCAAGTTAGAGCTGAGGAAAGAGAAGAGGCAAGACGGCAAGACGTATTTGAGGCGGCAAGCCAAGCGATTGAGGGTAAGACTTGGGATGAGATGGTGTTTGAACGCCAACCGGATGCGGCGCGGGAGCAGGAAATTAAGGCTGATGTGACACAACAAGCAGCGGGAGGGGATTTGGGGGACTTGTCGATCCGGACGGAAGTAGATTTGAGCGATTTAGATAGCTTGAATACTGAAACGGAAGCAGGGGCAAGGCGCTTGGTGGACTGGACGGAAGCGAAACGTTTGACTGAGGATCTGAAAGACCGCGCGGCACTGAACTTTGATAACGGTAGTATTATGAAGGGGCTGTACCTGAAGGAACGTGGCGAGCTGATGAGCCGTGGAATGGGATTAGCGGAAGCGAATGGCTGGTTGATGGAGAACCGGGGCTTGACCGTTGATGAGATGAAGCATTTTAATGAAGACGTAGAAGATGCGGATGATGAGAAATATTACATCGAGCGGGGTGAGAAGTTGTTGCGCAGTAGCCAAGAGGCAGCACAGCGGACGGCGGAGCTAAGCGACCAAGATGCGGCGCGACGAAGTGAAGAGGAAGCTGGCGATGCGGCTTGGAAGGCAGAAAGTGTAATTAAAGAAACTTCTGACCGGATGACGGCTCTACAGAGCGAGCTGGATGAATTAACGGATAGCCCGGAAGATTTGCAGCGGGCGGAGCAGATTCGCAAGGAATTGGCGGGGCTGTCGGCGCAACTACAGGAAGCGTATGATGTGCGTGACCAGAAGATGTTTGAAGAGGCGGCGATTAACGAGGCTTCGTATGCGGTAGCAGATAAGGAAATGGTAGCCGGTAAAGATGTACTAGATGGCCTAGAGGACACAACGGTTAAACCGGAAGCAGAAGCGAGTACAATTGAGAAGATTCGTGAGAAGTTGGCGAATATCTTGCCGGGGCATGCTGGATTCCATAGGTTCATGCGTCGGGTGAAGGCGGGCGTAGGCGTATTATTATCGAGTTTGACGCTGGCTGCTTGCTCGGCGAATGATAAGACGCCGACTGGAGCGGAAACGCCTGAGGCGCAGGTGATGCTAGAGAATGAGATTAAAGACGCGTTGGGCGAAGTGCCGGATGCGAAAGAGATCCTGGCGGGGGTGGAAGTGGATGGCCAGCCGGTAGATCTAGATGACCTTAAGGATTTGGATGCGACAGGTAGCCCGGAGGCGCTGGCGGAGGGGATGTCGTATTTTGAATATAGTGGTATGAGCCAAGATTTGAGCGATTTCTTGAGCCCGTATAAGAGTCGTGAGGCGGCAAACTACATGGGTACAAGTATTGCGGAGGCAGTGCGAGCGGATGCAAGTGTGGCGCCAAAATTGGTGATTGAGTATGCGACGAAGAACCCGGCGTACCTAGCAGGTTATGCTTGCCAGTTCCCGGATGTGCTAGAGCAGGCAGGGTTGCCAGCGGATTCTACGCCAGAACAAGTCCTAGAAGCGATTTATATGCGTACGGACGGCGAGGGTGGCAGGATTCAGCAGGCGTTGCTAGCGGGTGTAACGGCGAAATTCCAGGATCAGGACCTAAAGGTAAGCGTACGGGCTGGCCATGGTGAGCGGGTAAAGACGAGCTACGGCTGGGCTACGATGTACCTGGATGTGGGAGGAAAACCGGTACTTGATCAGAATGGTGAAGCGGGGCTAAGGATTCACTATGGTATTGATAGGACAATCCGGACGCGTGATAATGACGATACAATTATGGAATTTGGTTTCCCAGTGCGTGATGCAGCAGGAAACATCACGGGATATAATACGGTGAGCGAACGAGCGGATTGTCGCCAGATTGATGTGGAAGTGCGTACGGGCACGCCAGCGGTGAAAACGGAAACGCCGCCACCAGTAGGGACGCCACCAGCAGAAGTCCCGCCAGTAGAAACCCCTCCTGTAGAAACTCCACCGGTAGAAACACCGCCAGCAGAAGTTCCACCGGTGGAAACACCGCCCGTGGTAGAAACGCCACCAGCAGAAGTCCCGCCAGTAGAAACTCCTCCTGTAGAAACACCACCAGCAGAAGTGCCACCAGTGGAAACGCCTCCCGTGGAAACTCCACCGGTAGAAGTTCCACCTGAACCAGAGCCGGAGCCTGAACCAGAACCCGAGCCTGAGCCGGAACCTGAACCGGAGCCGGAACCTGAACCAGAACCGGAACCCGAGCCTGAACCAGAGCCCGAGCCGGAACCGGAACCAGAACCAGAGCCCGAACCGGAACCCGAGCCTGAACCAGAGCCCGAGCCGGAACCGGAGGAGATAAAGCCGAAGGATGAGGAGAACCAGCAGCAAGTAGTTGAGCAAGGCGGACAGACGAATCCGGTTGGTCAGACGCCGAATGTTGACGAAGTAGAAACGCCAGGTGTAGCTCCGACGGAGCGTCCAAATATTAACGAAAACTTTGGTGGTTCGCCTGAAACGGAAGCGGATACTGGTGGGAGTGATGCGAATCAAAATCAGAACCAGAATGATCAGCAGAATGAAACCCAAGATTCTAATCAGGCTGTCCAGAACCGTGTAGGTGATGAAGAAGGCGAGCAGCTGCAGCAAGGAGCCGAGGAGAACAAGATTCCGGTGAGTGAGAATGGTACCAATGAGGGATTGGATGATGACGCCTATGAAGATTATATTGAATCAATACTTAATCAGTTAGGTGATCGTGACATTGGGGCGTAATTTAACCAAATAAAATAAAAAGGAGGATTCCATGAAAATAAAAATTAAAGGCAAGGCAATAGGAGCACTAGCGGTGGCGCTAGTTGCTCCGTTGATGCTGTCGTCGGCAACTTTCGCTTGGGGGCCGGAACGTCCAACTTACACGAACGAGGCGCCGGCTGACCACGCAGTATTTAATTCGATTACGAATAATGCAGCGGTGGGGGATGAGCGAGATTTTGTGCGGGTGGAAGAGAAAGATTCTGGCCGCGAATATTCGAGTGAGATTGAGATAGAGCCGGGTAAACAGTATGAAGTGTATATTTATTACCATAACGACGCTTCGGCGACTTTTAACGATAAGGCGCACAAGTATGCTGGTGTGGCGCGCGATGTACGGCTAGCAAGTTCTTTCCCGCTAGAACTGACGAAGGGGCAGAGGGGCGAGATTGATGGCATTATCATGGCGAGCAATACCAATCCGAAGGAAGTGTGGGATGAAGCTTATATTACGGCAAAGGAAGATTTGACGTTGCATTATGTGTCGGGCTCGGCGCGGATTTATAATAAATATAAGGTGAATGGGTCGGTGTTGTCGATGGACTTGTTTACAGAGAAGGGCGTGTTCTTAGGGCTGGACCAGCTGAATGGTGTAATTCTGGGCTGCGAGGAGTATTCTGGGCAGGTAGTATATACGCTGCAGGCAGTGGCGAAGACTGTGCCAGTAGAGCCAACGCCGGATGAGCCGAAGCCGGTGGAACCGGCGGTGCCAGATGAGTTGCCAAAAACTGGTCCAGTGGAGATTATCCTGGCGATTGTAGTGGTGGGGTTAATCGTGGCAGTGGTGGTATACTGGAACAAAACTCATAAAGCTGTTAAACGGACTACGAGGAAGATAAAAGGCAAGAAGTAGGGCTAGTGTATTCTTGCTGCGTAAAAACGCTTTTTCTTGGGCCGCTCCGGGGCGCAGCGCAAAACTGTGATTTTAACCTTGAAAAATTCGGCAAAGTGTGATAAGATTAGATACAGTTAATAATTTAAGGGAAAATTATGAAGAAAGCAGTTGTACTCATCGGCGGTAAGCAATATCTCGTCGAAGAGAAAGAGACCC
>CAYUDH010000040.1:7383-8855 GCA_964443595.1 uncultured Candidatus Saccharibacteria bacterium | reverse complement strand
GGGATGCGAGGTTATGTCTGAATTACCAGAAAAACAAATCAAGCGACTGCGCGGTCTGATTCAAGAGGCCGAGACAAATCTTGCTGCTGCCAAAGAATTACTCATATCAGTATTGGGCGATGGCGACACCATCACCGCTCCCCGCGAAACCGTAGTTAGCAGCCCCGATGGTAAAATCATCGAAGGCGTCTTTGATGGTCAGATCATGATTGGTCCTGATGGCAAGAATTACCCTGTCCCAGCCAACTACGCCTCTAAATCCAAACTCGTCGAAGGCGACATTTTGAAACTCACTATCACCCCCGAGGGTAAATTCCTCTACAAGCAGATCGGCCCGGTCGAGCGCCGCACCGTCATCGGCACACTTACCCATCACGACGACAAATATTATATCGAGGTTTCCGGCCGCGAATACGAAGTTTTATATGCCTCGGTAACTTATTTCCACCTACGCGAAGGCAGCCAAGTTTCTGCTATCGTCCCCGCTAATAATGATCAAGCCGCTTGGGCCGCCGTCGAGGCCGCACTGTAGCGATGAGCGGTAAAGTCCTTTACCGCAAATACCGCCCCACCAAACTCACCGATGTAGTTGGGCAGGAGCAGGTCACCACTGCCCTTCAGAATGCCCTGAAACATCACAAACTCGGCCACGCCTACCTCTTCATCGGGCCACGCGGTACTGGCAAGACCTCTGTGGCCCGCATTTTCGCTCACGCCGTTAATAATTTTGACTACCAAGTCGAAGATAATTACCTCGACATCATTGAGATTGACGCCGCCTCTAATACTGGTGTTGACAACATCCGCGAGCTTCGCGAAAAAGCTGTCATCGCCCCCACTAGCGGCCAATATAAGGTCTACATCATCGACGAAGTCCACATGCTCACCAAAAGTGCCTCTAATGCTTTGCTAAAGACTCTAGAGGAGCCACCTGAGCATGTCATTTTCATCATGGCCACCACCGACGCCCACAAAGTCCCCATCACCATTTCTTCCCGCACTCAAGTCTTCACTTTCAAGCTCGCCGATGCCGACACCATGTTCCGATACCTCCAAAAAGTCGCCAAGAAAGAGAAAATCAAAATCACCGACGACGCCCTCCAGCTCGTCGTCCGCCGCGGTGGCGGGTCTTTCCGCGACTCCATGAGCCTACTCGACCAAGTTACCAACCTCATCGATGGAGAAATCACCGCCGAGCTCCTCAGTCATGCCTTCGGCCTGCCGCAGGACCAAGTCCTCACCGATTTATTAAATAGCTACACCCGCGGCGACAAAGCCGAAATCCAACGCCTACTGAAAGACCTCCTCAACACCGGCATCAAGCCCGAAATCATCGCTAGCGAGCTCATCAACCGCATCATCGGCCAGCCCAAGTCCGCTTGGCTACCACTACTCGCTCAGCTCCCCGCCGTCCAGCCGCCCTTCCCAGAGGCCAAGCTCCTCCTCGCCCTGCTTAGCAATATCCCTACTAC
>CAYUDH010000040.1:0-7283 GCA_964443595.1 uncultured Candidatus Saccharibacteria bacterium | reverse complement strand
CCGAACAGAAGCCCCTCAAGCTCCTACAGACCCTGCCGCTTTTAACTGGGATAGCTTCCTTGCCGCCGTCCACGCTGATAGCGACGGCCTCTATCAGCAGCTCCAAAAAGTCGACTACGAGCTTAGCGGCGACACCCTACATCTCTATCCCTCGACTAAATTCACACAGGGAATCTTACAAAAGCCCGCCCACAGTCAAATCATGCTCAAATCGCTAAACGGCCTCGCCCTCGAAGTTCACAATTTCAGCGACAAACCCGCCCCCAAAGACGCAACACTTTCCCAAATTTCTGCTATAATGGGAGATGTACGAGAAATAAAAGGAGATTTACCGTTCTAGACGGATCTAGGACGTTCCAAGTTGGTGGGGAACGGTTTCTCTGGGAGGTAACATGGAAGCAAACGCAGAAGCGAGTCGTGATGGCCGCATCCCGCCTCAAGATTTGGAAGCGGAAAAATCTTTGTTGGGTGCTTTATTATTATCCGACACCGTCTTTCCCAACATTCTAGAAATTGTCAAAGCCGAAGATTTCTACGACCCGCGTCACGTCAGCATTTTCAAAGGCATGACCGCACTCTACGCCCATCACCGCCCGATTGACCTGATGACCCTCACTTCTGAGCTCAAAACCGAGAAAACCCTCAAAAGCATCGGCGGCGCACCCTATCTCACCGAACTTACCAATTTCGTGCCTACCGCTTCCCACGCCGACGCTTACGCCGATCTTGTCGCCCAAGCCGCTTTGCGCCGTCGCCTGATTCAGGCCGGCACCGACATTGCCACCGCCGCTTATGATGGCAATACTAAGATCGAAGAATTAGTTGGCAAGGCCGAGCAAGACCTTTTCGCCGTATCTGACAAAACCGTCAAATCCGACTACACTGCCCTCGAGGACCTCCTAATCGACGCCTACGACCGCATCGAGGAGCTTCACAAAAACAAAGGCGCCCTCCGCGGCCTCAAAACCGGCTTTCGCGACCTTGACGCCAAAACCGCCGGCTTCCAAAAAGGCGACCTCATCATCATCGGCGCTCGCCCCGCCATGGGCAAAACCACTTTCGCCCAAAACCTCGCCTACAACGTCGCCACCCGCAACGGCGAGGGCAAGGGTGTGCTCTTTTTCTCCATGGAGATGGCCAAATCCGAAATCGTCGACCGCATGGTTTCCGATATTTCTGGCGTCGACAGCTGGAAAATCCGCACCGGCAACGTTTCCGACGAAGATTTTGCCCGCATCGGCGACGCCCTCGGCGAAATGAACGAAGTCCCGCTCTACATCGACGACACCAGCTCCATGACCATCCTGGAGCTGCGCAACAAAGCCCGCCGCGCCGTCCACGACCACAGCATTACCATGGTTATCGTCGACTATTTGCAGCTCCTCCAAGGTTCCGACCGCTACGCCGGCAACCGCGTCCAAGAGGTCACCGAAATCTCCCGTGGCCTCAAAACTCTCGCTCGCGAGCTCGAGATTCCCGTCATCGCCCTCGCTCAGCTCTCCCGTGGCGTCACCGGCCGCGACGATCCTCGCCCAGTCCTATCCGACCTCCGCGAATCCGGCTCCATCGAGCAGGACGCCGACCTCGTCATGTTCCTACACCGCCCTGACTACTACAAACAGAATAACGACGATTTCGTCCCCACCAACATCACCGAGCTCATCCTCGCTAAGCACCGCCATGGCCCGGTAGGGAAAGTTGAGCTCTACTTCCATCCAGAATTGCTGCGCTTCATGACCCTCGACAAAGAACACACCGAGCCCTAATCTCTAAACCTAGGTTTAGAGATTAGAGAAATGCTAACAGAGGTAGGAAAACACAAAGCCTTAAACCGAAGTTTAAGGTTTTTGTGTTTTTAACCTTGCATTACATTGCTACGGCGGTCAGCGTAACTTGCGTGGAGTATTGACCAGTAGGCAAGCTAGAATCTACGGCAATGGCTACCGGGAAAGTAAGGTCTTCCGAAACAGCACTGGCAGAAGTGTAGAATAATTCTTTCTGACCACCAACCCCGACTGGACTGTAAGTGGTGCTCTCATTTACTTCAGTATCAGTGGGTGAGGATAGTTTCTTAATACCCCAACTATTAGTTCCTTTTACTATGGTTTGCTCTGATGGAATCATGGGGATGGTTTTATCAGTATCAGGATTAGTTAAGTTAGATTTATCGGTACTAAGTAGTACTTGATATGGTTGATTAGAACCGACCCTAGCAATAATAGTACTAGTAGCTACTTTAGTAAAATCTACGGTCATATCATTAGCATCTTTGGTGACATCTATGCTAATTACTGGGGATACAGTAATGGCAACATTGGCGGTATCATTATCGGTGATAGATGGTTTTTCTGGATAGATGTCAGCAGCGACACAGCGGATGGAGCTGCCGTAGTAGCGATTATTACCGTAGGATGGGTTGACGGGTCCACCGTAGAAGTACAGGATGTAAGCGCCATCACTATTGTAAGGAATGGAGGACCAATAGTATCCGTTAGAGTCGACATTGCTCAGAATACCGGAAACAACGCTCCCGCTGTATTGGAAGTATAGTGGCTTATTACGAAGCTTCGTGCTGCCGTCTGCGCTATCACTGATGCCATAGGCGGCAGTTAGGCCGCCGAGTGATTTACGAGTTTTGTCAGCATTGCCGCTAGTTGGGAGCTGCCAATTAGGCGGACAGACACCTTGGACTTCATCACCGGAATCGCCCTGTGTTGCTGCTGGCCAGTTATAGTAGTTACCCTGCGATGCGTGAGCAGCAGCTTCATTATCTTCCGTATGTTTACCCATGGCAAAGTATTTATCAGTATTACTATTAGTCCAACTACCAGAAGAACAAGTAGCACCGTTTTGTGCATCGCTATCTCCAGTGCGGCTAAGCGTACACGAAGTTCCAATATCTTCTGTGCTACCGTCTTTCTTTGCACCATCATAAGCTAGGTTCTGTGTCATCCAGCAGTTGCCATCTTGGAGTTTGGCAACATAATATTTTTTACCATCTCGGGTATCTTCTAGCTGATATTGAGTATCTATTTCTGTAGTATTCTCGCAAATCTTCGCATTCA
Source organism: uncultured Candidatus Saccharibacteria bacterium (assembly GCA_964443595.1). Lineage (GTDB taxonomy): Bacteria > Patescibacteriota > Saccharimonadia > Saccharimonadales > Saccharimonadaceae > Nanosyncoccus. The sequence goes on along the minus strand of CAYUDH010000040.1, from coordinate 4,218 downwards.
TCTGCTGCATAGTATGAATATCCGATAACTTACGCGTTTCCCAGTCGTAAGCAGCAAAAGCTTGGTCCGGAATAAACGTTAAGTAACTAAACGCTTCAAGCACTACAAGCATTGCCAAGCTCCAGCCAGTGATTTTGCGATAAAGGCTCTTATCTAGGCTGCGCCGGGTGCGATTTGCGAAAGTAAGTGTCTTATGAAGCACAGCTTGCTCGCAATGAGCAGAGGCGCACCGAAATGCATAGGAAACGAGCGAAGATAAAGCTCGCTTTATCTTCCAAATTGACGCCCGCAGAGAAGCGCAAAGCGCTGACACCCTGTTAGCGAAATTATAGCTGGAGCGCCCTATCCTATTTTTAAAGTTATTACTTTTTAGCATCATGCCTCCTATATTAGTTACTAAACTTCTTGATGCCAAATTTAATGCAACAAAAATAGCGCAACACAATATATATTATTGCGCTTTGTTACAAAAATGGCGCCGTGAACGGCACTCTGACAACAAACAACCATGAAGATTATTTGGCATCAGCGTTCACAACGCCATTCCAGCGCCAAATATCTTCTTTGATCATTTGTTGTCGAGTGCACTTCTATTATACCACAACAACTTTCAATTCTACAAGGTTTCATAGCTGTTTTTGCCAAAAGTTGTGAATAATTCTTGTTTTTCGAGGTCTTTTCCAGGCTAAGCCGGGTGCGCATTGCGCGAGTATCCTCATAGCCCTATGTGGCCTGCTCGCAATAAGCAGAGGCTTACCGGACCGAGAAAATACAGAATTATTCATAGCCTATCTAACAAACTTTTCACAAAACTCGGCACATTTTCACAGTTATGCTATAATAGTATTGTGAAGAAACATGCTCTATCGAGTTTATTCCTATACCGCTATCGGTTTCATATTGGATTTTTTGTGCTGGCCGTCGCTTATGCTGCGCTGCTTTTTGGCTTACCACTTTTGGCACCCAACGGCCTATCCGAAGCCGAAATGGTTTCCGCCGCACATTCCTATGCTTTGCAGCCAGAATCCATTTTGAAGGGCGATATCGTCAATCTACCTTACCGCGCCCTGCAGAAGCTTTCTATTAGTCTGTTCGGCCTTACAGTTTATTCAGTCAAGCTGCCCAGCATCGTCATCGGCCTAGTCCTCGGCTTGCTCCTTATTCTCTTACTCAATCGTTGGTTCAAGAGCAACGTCGCCCTGCTCGCCTCTATCCTCGCTGTACTTTCTGCTTCATTCCTATTCTTAGCCGGCTCCGGCACACCACTCATTATGGTGGTTTTCTGGCCTACATTATTATTATGGCTCGGCTCTAAGATTCAAGGCGTCACCAAGCCCAAACCTATGTATTGCTTCGTCTTCGCCTTCGCCCTGCTCGCCGCCATCTTTACGCCACACCTCATTTATCTGGCCGCTTTCATCGTCTTGTTCGCCCTTTTGCACCCACATTTACGCTTCACCATCAAGACTTTGCCTACCGTGCCGCTTATCCTCACCTTATTTATTATTTTGATGGGCCTCGCCGCCCTAGTTGTAGCCGCTTTTGTTAATCCCGCCATCATTCCTGAGCTACTCTGGGCGCCCGGCCTCACTCTTAGTGGTTTCATCGAGAATATCAAAGTCGCCTTCTTGCCACTTTTCTCCTGGAATACCACACTCGAGAGCCAATTCTTATCCCCGTTCGTCGGGCTGGCTTCCATCGCTCTTGCCGTCATCGGCCTGCTTTCCACTACCAAGGGTTTCTTTGCCTCGCGCAATTCCATCGCTACTTGTCTTATCATCTTTACCATCTTCCTCGCCGGGCTTAATCCCGAGTCCGCCATCCTCATCCTCTTGCCGCTCGCCATTCTCATTGCCCACGGCCTACGCTATATCCTCGACAAATGGTACAACCTCTTTCCCGATAACCCTTATGCCAAGATCAGCGGCGTCTTCCCAATTGGCGCCTTCATGGGCATTATGATCTTCGGCGGCATCACCCACTTCCTCTATGGCTACCGCTATGTACCGATGGTGGCCGATGAATTCAACGACGACATCACCCTCGTCCGCGAAAACTTACAAGAAGGCGACACTCTCTACATCGTCGACGACGAAGTCGCTTACAACTTTTTCAAAATTTTACAAGACGATGAGGGTCACTACATCATCGAAAATCAAATCCCCGCCACCGAAAAACTCCCTGAAACCTACGCTACTTTAGGCTCCACAAACATTTCTGGTCAATTAAATACCATTATAACCTCGTCAAAATACGATAATTCTGATAGAATATATATGTATACTAGTAATCAAGCACTAGAGGTGGGGTTAAATTCAGAAGAAAAGGAGTAAAAATGGGTGCGACGATGGATCAAATGAAAATGCTTAATCAAATTCGCAAAGCGCAAAAGGCGCTCAAGAACGAGATTGTAGAAGTCGAAGCTGGCGATGGCGCGGTCACCGTGCAAATCACTGGCGAGCTCAAGATTAAGAGCGTCAAAATCGACCCGAAAAAGGTCGACCTAGACGACATCAGCGAGCTAGAACATTGGATTGAAGATTGTATGCGCGATGGCTATGCCAAGGCACAAGAAATCGCTACCGACAAAATGAAACCATTAATGGGCGGACTAGGAAGTCTTGGCCTCTAAAAAGGAGCTATCTTGATAGACAATATCGAAATCAGCGGTAACAACTATAAAGTTTCCGATAGTTTTCGGAAATACGCCACCAAGCGCCTCGGCAAACTCGACCGCTACTTGCCGAGAGGCAACAAAAAAGATGTCATCATGAAAATCGTCGTGACCGAAGTCGATCGCGCACATGGCAATAAATACGACATCTCCGCCGCTATGGAAATCCCTGGTGGCAAAGTTATCACCGCCAAAGACGAATGTTCAAACGTTTTTGCCGGCATCGACATCCTCGAGGCCAAGCTCAAAGGTCAGGTTCGCCGCTTCAAACTCGAAGCTACGCCGCACCTCAGCAAAAAGGGTCTTAAAAGTTTATTTACTAAAAAATCATAACTTAAAAGAATAGACTTCTTTCCCAAAAGAGGTCTATTCTATGATATAATAGGGGGATAAAATTGTGGAGAAAAGAAATGGCTACCAGCACACCAGAAAAAGCTGACTCGGAGATTGCAAAGCAAGTCAAAGCTGAGCCAGCCAAAGCATCAAAGAAACCAACCAAGGCTAAAAAAGAAAAGAAGCCAACCGATAAGTTAGCTGATAAAACTTTACTTACTCGGATTTTGCAGGGAATTTTTGGTGATGCTCAGAAAAAGACTCTCCACCGCATGTACAAAAAAGTCATGGAGATTGGCAAGCTCGAGCCTAAATACTCTGCCATGAGCGACGACGAGCTCCGCGATCAGACACGTATTTTGAAAGAGCATCTCAAAGACGGCTCGGAGAAAGAGCTTAACGAAATTCTAGCCGACGCTTTCGCCGTCGAGCGCGAAGTTGCTAAGCGCGTCCTTGGTATGCGCCCATTCGACGTCCAGCTCATTGGTGGTATTGCCCTCCACGAAGGCAACGTCGCCGAGATGAAAACCGGCGAAGGCAAGACTTTGGTAGCCCTTGCCCCAGCCTACCTTAATGCTTTAACCGGCCGTGGCGTCCATATCGTCACCGTCAATGATTATCTAGCTCAGCGTGATGCCGGCTGGAATGCTCCGGCCTATCACTTCCTCGGCCTTAGTGTCGGCGTCATTGTCAATCAAGCTTCCTACATCTACGACCCAGACTACACCAACGAAGATCACGACGATGAACGCATGCGCCATCTCAAGCCCGCCACCCGCAAAGAAGCCTACGCCGCCGATGTCACTTATGGTACCAATAATGAATTCGGCTTCGACTATCTCCGCGACAACATGGTTAGCGAGCCACAATATCTACGCCAGCGTCAGCTCAATTACGCCATCGTTGATGAAGTCGACTCCATCTTGATCGATGAAGCCCGTACGCCACTGATTATCTCCGCTCCAGCTGGCGATAATCCAGATTCTTACTATCAATTCGCCAAAATCGCCGCTCAGCTCGTCGCCGAAGATTACGTTTTTGACGAAAAGCGCCGCAGCGTCGCCCTCACCGATAAAGGCGTCGAAAAAGTCCAAGCCATTCTCGGCGTCAGAAACTTATATTCCACTAAGCATACTCGCCTAGTTTATCACATGGAGCAAGCTTTGCGCGCCCAAGTCGTCTTCAAACGCGACAAAGATTACGTCGTCACT
>CAYUDH010000039.1:0-8991 GCA_964443595.1 uncultured Candidatus Saccharibacteria bacterium | reverse complement strand
CACACGATTTCGAGTCGTGCGCCTTCAACCACTCGGCCACGCTTCCACACCTATTGTACCATATTTTCGCCAACTCTTACAAAAATCCCCACCACCGCATCACCACTCCCACTCCTTGCATTCCACCAGACCTACACACCACAGCCCCTTCCACATATCCGCACACCCCACTCACTCTCAATTCCAAATTTCTTATAAGATTTTTGGAATCAAATCCCAAAAAATCATAATATTCTTGGATTTTATTAAAAAACTGGTACTAAATCCGTTAAAATCCTGGTATCAAAATCCTTAAAAACTTGGTATTGAATCTGTTAAAATCCCCACCCATCAAGAATCACACGGGGAATCACTCGCATTAAATCCCCCCTACATCTTCGACTGATTTTTCCAGTCCAAAAACTCCCGTATCACCGGCACATTGCTCAGATATCGGTTCCACATCCCCACCATACCTTTCCGAATATCATTCGGATCACCATGCGCCCCCGCCTGCGTGCTCGTTTCATACAGCGGCGTTAGCAAATCACCCGCCGTCGCCCAGTTTTTATGACAACCCGTCGAAGTCAGCGGGGAACTAATCTCTATCCCGCCAATCCACGTCCGTGCATATTCATCACTGCAAAACAGCCAAACCGCCGAACCATCGTGCGAACGGAAGCTACTCACCTGCACCTGACCCGCCAAAATCGAATACGTCATAAACTGCCCCACAAACTGCTGGAAATCCGGCGCCACACTCGCATTCACCGATAATAATTGCGGCATCGTTTTACTTTTATCACCACTCTGCGCGTTAATTACCACTGGCTGCTTATCTATTTCTTTGTAAAAATCGCTCCGCATCTGCCCCCGCGCCAGCTCTTCTCGGTAATCCTGTATCGTATTATACGCTATCGCCGTTCCCGCAAAGAGGAAATCTGGGTTCACCGTCGTCACCTCGCGGAAACCATAATTCTTCACCAAATCTGTCAATTTCTGCTGCAATGCTAGTGGCAGCATCGTCGATTCTAGCCCATATCCTTCCGTCACCTGCGCCATACCTTCGCCACGCGGCCCTCGGATAATATCCGGTGCAAAATGCCACAAACCCGTCTTCTGGTCTAGATAGAATCCCCGCACCTTATCACCTTCCGCCGACGGCACGAACCCTAGCGCTGCGCCCTGACCATCACTCAGCTGGAACGGCTGCGACAAAGCTATCATCTGGTCCGCTACCTGTACTCCCACTGCTGGGATCAAGCCATTACCCATCAAATTCGCTGGCGCCAGCACAAACTCTCTACCATCTTGCTTCCACGGGTCCCCCGCAATCACCGCTCGGTCTAGAATCGCCAAACTCTGATCTTGCGACAAGATTCCGTTGCCCGTTATTTTCATCGCCTCATCTCGCGGCGCCACCGGTGACTCTGCCACCGCTTCTGCTGTCTTCGTCTGTATTGTTTCTTGCGACCCTGGCACAATCGCCTCTGCCGTCGCCTTTTCCGTTACTGCCTCATCACCATTCTTCATCAGCCTAATCTGCTGATAATAATCAAATCTCCGCCCATAAATCTTCCGCTCGATGTCATCCATCGCCTGCTCGTACTCACGCATCTGCTCCGCATCCGCTTTATCTGCAATTCCATTCAAGAACTTTTGCCGGAACATCGCAAATCCCACCGGCGTTCGGTAGTTCGGCTGCCCCTTCAGCGGTTTCCCCCGCAAGTTTTTCAAATCCTCACGGCTCACCGCCTGCCAATCCGTCGCATTATGCCCAGTCAGCACCGCTAGAATCTGCTTCTGTCGCAAATCTTGCACAATCTGCGTGAACACTTTGTCCACCGCTTCTTTCTCATCCGTCAGCGGCATTGCCACATTCCGCAGGAAGTTTTCCAAGTCCTCCCAAGAAATCTCGCCTGACTTCATCCGCGCGATAATCTTCTCACGCTGCGCCGGCGTCACTGTCACCTCACCATCCGGTACCGCCGCAATCTTCTGATTATTATCAAAATATAGGATAATCCGATTTTGTTGCTGCTCATTCACCGGCACGTCCGCAGACGTTTCATTCATCGACTGCACCCGATCCTGACGCCCATCCTTGGAGTTCCCACTCTTTAACTTCCCTAACATAAGCTTATTATACCAAACATCCACCCACCTGTCCAGCACTTACCAAACTAGCAAAAACACCCGCCCACCTCAATGTCATCACTCCGTTATAGCTTCTTCGCCTTCCTGCCCAATCGGTTCGCTTGTCGCATCATCGTGTACAAACGATATTTCACCCGGTGAATCGGCAAATCCCACGTCCCCGTGTAATCCACTTGCCTCCCGCCAAAGCTCTGCTTGTACTTCGTAAACCCATACCACGGGTGTTTCGGATCCGTCGAAGTCGTCATCCCCCAGAAATCAAACAACTTCTCACCCGCCTCTTGCGCATCCACCATCGACTGTATCGCAATAATCGGCCCCGCCGCCAAATTCTGATGCTCACCACTCGTCGCCGCGTGCGTCGAGTACCGCACTCCATCATAGTCATATACCAACGCCGCCGCAATCGGCTCGCCCTCAAACTCCGCCACATATAGCGTCGCAAACCCCGCCTTCAGCTGATTTTTCAGATGTTTTTCATCTTGCGGTGTGAAATGTTTCTTCGCACCCAGCCCGTTTAGAAACCCCGTCAAAATCGTAATCTCTTCCGGGTCTTTCGTTGTGCGCAGTTTCAAACCCTTCTTCTCATGGTTTCGCCATTTCCGCACCTTGTCTTTTTCAATCCCCGCCAGCAAATCATCCTTCGTCCCCGTCAAATCTATCACCCAAGTATGCTCCGGGTCTAGATTGTGCGTCTTTACTAGCCCATGACTCTGCATCGACGCCGGCTCTATATACACCGTCGGCTCCATCCGTACAAACATCGCCTTTTCTTTCGCCGCCAGCTTTTTTAGCGCCATAATCGAATGTTCTAACGCCGTAATCGGATCCTCCTCATCCAGAGATGGACCGTAGGGGCAATACAGATAATCACCCAGTACCGTATGATACTTTATCGCTAGCAGCTGGAAATCTTTTCCCTCCAGCCAAAAGGTTTCATGACCTTCAGTTTGCGAATATTTTTCCCACTCACGAGATTGCAAAATATGTGTTTTCATCTACTATCATTATAGCATAAATCAAACTTTAGAAAGCCCCCTCACTAGGAGGGGGCCACGCTTGGAAATAGTTGGAGGCATGTTCCAATCGCTTCGAGCTATAATTGCGTTCGTACACGAACCGCTCGCTCGGCAACCGCCGAGCGAATCGCTCTTGTTGCTTCCAGCTAATCAACTGACTTCGTCGGCTCAGGGCGAAAGGGAAATTGCCAGAAAGAAAAACGGAAAACAAAAAGAAACAAATAGATCAGCTTTTAGTTACCGACTCGTCCATCGTTCAGCCAAGCAGCAACAAAACTTCCTCCTTCCTCTAAGGTACTCCGTTGGGCTTTGCGCAGTGGTCTGCACCACCTTTACCCGCTTTCACTCGCCACTACTCACGGTTTTTATCGAATCTGCTCGCCTGGACCCAGGCTATTGCCCTATATCCATGTACTACGATGCAGAAGCGTAAGGTGCCAACGGGCATTACCTCTCCAAAACGAGAAGCATACATTTATCTTAATACAAGTGCGCCTCACTGTCAAGGATTTTTCTAGCGCAAATCTTTATCCTAAATAACCGGAACTTTATTCCATAAATATCTTTTCGCAGAGCCTAAAGTTTACTTAATTGGCGTCCTTGGCAAGATATTCAGCTGGTACGGATCCGTCGGCTCCACTCCAGCCATAATTTCATAATACGCCGCCGCTCCTACCATTGCTGCATTATCGCCAGTATATTTCGGGTCAGGGAAGTACACTTTTACTGATTCATCCCGGAAGCCCTCCATCGTTTTTTCTCGCAAAACTTGGTTCGCGCTCACCCCGCCCGCCAGCACTACCGACTTCACCTCTGGGTGCCTCACCAAAGCCAACCTGACTTTTTCGAGAAGTATCTCACACGCCGCCCGTTGGAAGGATGCCGCAAAATCCGCCTTCTGCTGCTCGCTCAAATGGCCCGCCAGCTCGTACGACGGCGTAGTAATCGGCAGCCCGCAGTCCGCCTGCACTGCCCGGAGTACCGCCGTCTTCAGCCCCGAGAAAGAAAAGTCCAGCCCATCCACCTTCGGGTGCGGTAGCTGATATTTCTCAGCATCCCCCTGCTCAGCGCACTTCGCAATCGACGGCCCACCCGGATACGGCAGCCCCAAAATCTTCGCCACCTTATCAAAACACTCCCCCACCGCATCATCCCGCGTCGTCCCAATAATCTCAAAATGATTATGCTGCGACATATAGATAATTTGCGTATGCCCCCCAGAAATCACCAACGCCAATAGCGGGAACTCCGGCGCTTCCTCATCAGACACAATTAGTTTCGAGCTACCTTCCGCATCCTTAGACGAAGTCATCTTTGATGAAATACGAGGCAGAGCCGAGGAACGGACCGTCCAGCCAGAGGAATCGAGCGAAAGAGAAGCTTGCTTATCTTTCCGAGATGACGACCGGCTGATAGCATCTCCTGATGCATCGCCGTATTTTGGATACGGTGAGGGAGTACTCACAGGCTCTAACGAAGTAGTTCGCAAAGAGGACGAGTCTAACAACCAGTTAGAATATATATGCGATTTTAAATGATGCACCGCATACAACGGCTTCTGCCACAAAATCGCTAGCGTCCGCGCCGTCAGCGTACCTATTAGGAGCGACCCCAGCAGCCCCGGCGCATAAGTCACCGCAATATAATCAATCTCATCCCGTGTACAACCGGCATCCGCCAGCGCCTTGTGCATCACCGGCAAGATTACCTCTAGATGCGACCGCGCCGCCACCTCCGGTATCACCCCGCCATACGCCGCAAAAATATCAATCTGCGACACCACCACATTGCTCAAAATCTCCGCCCCATCACCAACCACAGCCGCCGCCGTTTCGTCGCAAGAACTCTCAATCGCTAAGATTTTCATAGTGCAATTATACCATATTTACCTATAATTACCAACTTGGCACTATTTAATAACTTCCCTAACTTTGTACAACAGAGCAGCATTCCACAAATATCTTTTTCCGAAGGAATCCGGAGGCAACGGCCGAGGACAAGCGCCCGAGTCCCGTAACGACGGGCACGAGGGACGCGGCCTGAGGAAAAAGCGTATTTGTGGAATACCCGTTACTCCTTGTTTTTTATACCAATTTTAGTTACAATAGTTATAATTAGATCTAGCAAATAAAGGAGGTTTATGCAAAAAAATGCAAAGTCATCAGCAGTCGCTGGTGTACTCGGAGTATTCTTGGGAGGGTGCGGCGCCCACGACTGGTACCTCGGCAGCACCAAAAAAGCCATCACCCACGTTTCACTACTAGTCGGCGGACTCATTCTACTCATCATCGGCGTCATTCTTACCAATCTTTCTAAAGACATCCCCGTGTTCAACATGCTCTTTTATTGCCTGATTATTATGTCTTATGTCATCGTTATTGGCGATATCATCTGGGGGTTCATCGAGGGAATCATCCTTCTCATGCAGGGCGACGCCGGCCTTGCCGCCAAAGGCTACCAAGTCGAATCCATCGACACTCTTGCCGGCATCAAGCTCCCTCAGCCCAAACAGCCCGCTACCACCCCAGACCAGCCCACTCCTGCCACTCCTGCAGCTCCAGCCTCTGCTGCCACGCCTTCCGCCGCTTCAGCGCCTGCGGCCACGCCCAATGCCCCCGCTACGCCTTCCACTCCTCCTGCCAACCCTGCTAGTCCAGCTCCTGCAGCTGCGCCCACCACTCCTCCTGTCATCCCCAAAGCTCCCGATTTCAAAGCCAGCACTCCAGCAGAAAGCCCCACACCCACAGCTAAGCCTTTAGCCACGCCGCCATCAGCAGCTCCCGCCCCTCAGCCAACTTCCGCCGCTCCCGCTGCTAATTCCACCCCTACTCCAGACACCAAACCAGCCGCTCCTTCCGCCCCCAGCACTCCAGCTACCCCCACTCCTCCAGCCGCTAGTTAAGCATTCCAGCTTTCTAAAAATCACCTCCCCGCGGGGGTGATTTTGGGTAAATAACCCACACCCTTACACCTCCCCACCCCAGTTATTTTCACCCCGAACTTGTACAGCCTATACAAGTTCAACCTCTCATCAGCCTCATTTCGCAATACAATAAGCTAGCAATCTCTTTTATTACCATAAAAAATATTGACTTTTCACCCAATCTATGCTACAATAAGGATACCTAGAGCTACCTACCGTAGCCTAAGCGAACATTATATTTTTTGAAGGAGGTTTCACTGTATGAAACGTTTCACTAAGTCTGCGCTCGCATTGCTCCTATCCATGGCCATCTTGGCCTGCGTACTGACCCCCTCGGCGTTTGCCGCCAGTAACATTGTCGACATCGCCGACAACCCCCACCGGGATAGCATTCTCGTCCTCGACGCCTACGGCGCTCTTGCCGGCATCGTCGACCAGGACGGCAAATTCTACCCCAATGACCCCTGTACAGTCGTCGTCTTTACGCAATTCCTCAGGAACATGTACCCCACCGTCCCCGTCCCCTCCGAATACACCACATCCAACGTGATTTCCCAGAAGGGAGCGACCAACATCTTATTCCATTACAGCTCCAGCCTGGGGCACACGGTCACCTGGAGCGGCGGCGATCCCGCTGCTGCGATTACCCGCGGTGATGCCGCCGCGTATATCACGGGCATGTTGGACTGTGAGCCCGAGCTGGTCAAGCTCATCAACACCACCAACAACAATACCCCGGTCACTCCCAGTATTCCCAGCAACCCGACCAACACCACCGGAAAATTCGAGGACGTTTCCCCCAATGCCTATTACTATATGGCCGTAGACTGGGCAGTAGGTTACGGCATCGTCGCCGGCACCAGTCCCACCACCTTTTCCCCCGACGATACATGCTCCGTAGCGCAGGTGTTGACACTCTTATATAGGGTGAACGGCACCCCGACCCCCAGCAAGAAGGACGCCTGTCCTTTCACCAACATTCCAGTTGGTAGCTGGGCCTACGATGCCATGCGCTGGGCCAACGGCAAGGGCTTAATCAGCGGCGATACGACTAACCCACTTAGTACCCCATGCACCAGGGCCTACCTGGTCAACTGCCTCTGGCAGCTAGCCGGCAAACCCCGGACTAGCACGTCCATTAAACACTTCGAGGACGTGCCCAACGATGCCACCTACGCCAGCGCCATTAAATGGGCGTTGTCTAGGTCCATTACGAGTGGCACGTCCACGACCTCCTTCTCCCCGTTTGATACCGTCACTCGGGGCCAAGTGGTAACCTTTATATACCGCACCTATGCGACAAGCTAGGGGAGTTTCCTGATGGCGCCCACGCTATCGCCATAACTCCTCACCTCGCGCATCGGTGGCGAAGCAAAGGTCGCCACAGGGTCGGCATCTCGCCGGCCCTTTATTTATGCCCAATTTTCACCAACAAGCATAAAAGCTATGCTATAATAGAATTGCACTCATAGACGAATCAGTAAACTATATGTTTATTTATTCCGCAGGGAAATGGCGTTGTGAACGCTAATGCGGAGTAGACTTCTTCGGAAGTTGGTTCGTCTTAGAGTGCCGTTCACAGCGCCATTTTTGTCACAAAAGCGCAATAATAGATGTTGTGTTACCTAATTTTCACCAACGAACCCGCAATATATACTATAATAAAAATAACATAATCAGGAGAAATCTCATGAGCGAGCTCATCAATAGTAACCCAAACGCTTCGTCAAAAGAAGAAAATCCTTGGGATGCTTTAACCAGCGAAGTCTAATTTCACGAAGACAGGCAAGATTTAACCACTTCAGAATCAACCGCAACCGAAAATGCCCAGAATCATGAAACAGCTAAAAATATAGAAATTCAAAACCTCACGCCCGAAGATAATCTCGAACAGGCCGCCGAAGCAATCTATTTAACCGATCAATACATCTGCCCAGACTTATTTGGTGATGAGGAAAGAGCCGGTAAGTTTATTAGCGCCCTATATTCAGAAGACCCCAACGTAATGTTCTCCTACCAGAAAACCCTAGTTGCCAAAGATGAAGATAATAATATTGCAGGCATCCTAGTCTACCGCGATTCCAATTGCAAACCATGGGACGCCGAAGCAGCCAAAGCCAGATTTTTAGCAACTGGTATAGAAATGCCAGAAAACTTTGACCGGGTCAACAATATCTATATGTCAAAAATCACAGGCGAAATGGCTCCAGGCACTGCCGAAATCGAATTCGTTGGCGTACGCGATGATTATCGCTCGCAAGGTATTGGTAAACAACTCATTCGAACTCTAGCCGATAAACCAGAGTACACGGAACTACACCTTGATGTCCTCGATAGCCACCCCTGGGCACGCAAATCTTATGGCGATTTAGGTTTCAAACCAGACGGTGCTAAATTTGGCAACTATCCCGACAGCTCAGAAGGCGTACAACATATGATTCTGAAAAAAGAAGTTAATCAATCTCACGAAAACTAAAACATAATCACTCAACACACATAAAGGACGTATTCAATGTACGTCTTTTATGCACCAGCTCAATCCAACGCTTCTAGCACAGCTAGCCAGAATAAAACGCAGGGCAATAAAAACCATATTGCACTTTAACGAAGCTAGTTGGGATGAAGTACGAGGCAACAAAAAAGATTAACGAACCCCTTACGTAGAGCACCCTAATACAAGGAAGGAACGAAGCACGGAATGAGCCGTATTTAAATACGGTGAATGAGTACTGGAATTCCTGACGCCGTAGTAGGGTGCTATCCGTAAGAGCTACGACTTGAACAAATGAGCCCTATAAAAATAAGGCCCCTCAGGGCCTTATTTTTATAGGGACATTTCGTCAATACTATTGATGAGATATAATAGCGAATCCGCCCTTACCTTATCATCCCGAATCTGACGCGCCGCTTCAT
>CAYUDH010000038.1:0-9022 GCA_964443595.1 uncultured Candidatus Saccharibacteria bacterium | reverse complement strand
AGAGCACGTCGATAGCGGCGAAGTCGAAGGCAAAATTTTCGACGCCATCGTCCCGAAAGAAAAACAAATTGAGATCAAAAACGGCAAGCGCAAAGTCGTCGACCGCAAAATTTTCCAAGGCTACGTTTTAATCGAAATGTGCCTCTCTGATGAAACTTGGTATATCGTCCGCAACACCCCTGGCGTCACCGGTTTCATCGGTAATGGCACTCAGCCTACCCCAGTTTCCGAAGCCGAAATTAATAAAATCAAAAAGCGCATGGGTGTCGAAGATCCGAAATACAATGTCAACTACGAAATCGACGAAGTCATTTCCATCATTGATGGCCCATTCAAAGGCTTCGAGGGCACTGTTTCCGAAATCGACACCACCAAAGGCAAGCTCAAAGTCATGGTTTCCATGTTTGGTCGCGAAACCCCGGTCGAGCTTGACGCTTTGCAAGTTCAGAAATTGCAATAAGTTCATCGTTGCCCTGTAGACTCCCAATATTCTGGGAGTCTATTTTATATAGCACTTCATGGAAAATGCACCCGCCGAAACGGGTGCATGGGGAGTCAGAAGTAGAGCCACTGACGCGGTTTCTCGCCTTTCACGAAAGGAAATCTTACTCGCATCTCCTTCCGGCCATCGTCGATGCTCAACATTAGCACCCTCCGGTCGTTGCAAGACACGATGTCGCTGCTGTACAGGCCAGTGTTAAACCAAAATTGGAACTGGCCAGTTAGCACCAACTTCACCGCATACTCAGAATAAATCCGTTCCGCATAAGCATTCGACCACTCACGGCGCGACGTTTCATCCATCTCTTGCAATTCCGATTCCAACCGCTCGGCTTCGCGTTGCAAACGCGTGTTCATCTTCGGCAAAAACCTAATCGTCAGCCCTTCACTACTAATATAGTACCCAGCTAGCAGCCACTTCTGGCGACCGCCCGCCAGCGCCTCATCCAGGTTTGCCAGCACGCGCTGGCTGCGCCCCTCCCGCAGATACGCCTTGCCGACCGTCTGGCCGCTACAGACCTCATGCTGCTGATCGAGCAGTACAAGCTCGCTCAGCTCAAATAGCCTTCTCGACCCCGGCGAAGTATATTCCGTTCCGATATAATCCGTGTCATCATGTTCCCGTTTCCGTTCAAGTATCGCTTGGACCTGCGCGAAATACATCTCATTAACACTCTCCTTACTCCAAAAAATGCAATAAGCCACCAAAAAGTGCCTATCTTTTCTCATTATACCACACACTATCAAAAAAGTCAATAGCTAACAGCGCTCCAGCCCCACCACCCTCTTGTCAAAACCAATCTATCGCGGTATAATAGGGAAAGTTACGCACCAATATTATTTAATCGACTCGAAGCTTCTCTGGAGTCAAGGATAAATTATGGCAAAACAAGTAATTGGGAATCTCAAACTTCGCATTCCTGGCGGCAAAGCCACGGCTGGGCCTCCAGTCGGCTCCACCCTCGGTCAATGGGGCCTCAATATGATGGATTTCATCAATCCGTTCAACGAAGCCACCAAAGAATTCATGGGCAAGAATGTAATCGTACATATCAAAGTTTACGACGATCGCACCTTTGACTGGGTCTGCCTCGGTCAGCCTGTCGACGATTTGATTCGCGAAAAAATCAAAATCGAAAAAGGCAGTGGCAAGCCTAACCTCGAGAAAGTTGGTAAAATCTCTCGCGCCGACCTTGAGGAAATCGCTAAGGTCAAGATGGGCCAACTTAACGCCATCGACATGGATGGCGCCGTCAAGGTCATCGCCGGTACCGCCCGCTCCATGGGTGTCGTCGTCGAAGACTAAATATGACTATCTATAAAAGGCGGCCGCCTGCAAAGGCGACCGTTTTTTGAAATAATGAACTATTTTACTTAGTAACCAATTTACCGAATCCGCGCCACGCTGGCGTCGTGTCTAGCCAACCTACCGAGCGTTGGCGTTGGCACATCATCTCCGCTTCTCGACGCATCCGTTCATAGGCATCGTTAGAACTCCTCGCCACCACAGTAGCACAATCTTTGGAAATACAAGACCCCTTCATCATTTCACCTCCACAAATCTCAAAAATGTACTTGAATTTTATTCAAACTCACCCCCTTATTCCCCCATCATAGCACATGTTAGCAGATAAGTCAAATACGACACCGCATCCATTCAATGCCGCCCAACTTCCACTTGCCAAAATCCCCAACTCTTGCTATAATACGACTATCAATTAACCATGCTGGGAGAGATTACACTTAATCTCGCTAACACCACAGAAAGGAATCAATTATCATGGCTGAAGAAGTCAAAGAAACTCTAGATCAAGCTCCCGCCGTTGCAGAGGAGCAATTCGCCAAGTCTGGCAAAAAATCCAAAAAGCATATTGAGGAAGTCAAGGCCGAGGAAGAGCGCCAAGCTCGCAAAGCCGAAAACAAAGCCCTCGAAGAAGCCGGCGAAAAGCCAAAAGGCGCCAAACCAGTCACTCGTCCCAAAATCGAGCGCCGCGGCAAGAATTACCAAGCCAAAGCTAAATTGATCGAAAAAGGCAAAGTTTACAGTCTAAAAGATGCGCTGGAACTCGCCGCCCAGACCAATCCTAGCAAATTCGACGCCACCATCGAAGCCCACGTCCGCTTAGGTGTCGATCCGCGCCAGGCCGACCAAAACATCCGCGCTACCGTCGTTTTGCCACATGGTAATGGCAAGACCGTCCGCGTCGCCGTCTTTGCTCCGCTCGACGAAGCCAAAAAAGCTGCTGCCGCCGGTGCCGACATCGCCGAGGACGAAGAATTCTTGAAGCGCCTCGAGAAGGGCGAAATCGATTTCGACGTCCTCATTTCTACTCCGGCTTACATGCCCAAGCTCGGTAAATTCGCTCGTTTGCTTGGCCCGAAAGGTTTGATGCCTAATCCTAAGGCTGGCACCGTTACCGCCGACCTCGAGAAGGCTGTCAAAGAATCCAAAGCCGGCAAAGTTGAGTATCGCGTCGACAAGCAAGCTATCATTCACATCGGCCTCGGCAAGACCAGCTTCGACCAAGCTAAGTTGCTCGAGAATGCTAATACTTTCTTCGACTCATTAAAGGCACACCGCCCAGCTTCGCTCAAGGGTAGCTACGTCAAATCGATCTACGTTACTACCTCTCAGGGCCCTTCTATCGAAGTCGAGAATCTTTACCAATAATTAGCCTGTTAGCTCCAAAATACCACCTTCCGGGTGGTATTTTTGACGCAAACTCCCAAAAATTAACCACTTCATAGCTCAATTTTGCCGTTTAAGCCTATTTTTAGGCGTTTTCAGCGTTTTTTTCGGCAAACCTTGCTCATACTCAACTTTTTCCCAAAATACCCTTACAGGCCTTCTAAAACCACCAAATCATGTTACAATAAGAGAGCCTACACTTGTAGAGTACCTTATGGAGGGGGAATATTTATGATTCCAGCCAGTAATTGCCCTAGCAACCGCCCTAAGCCCAGACCGCGCGAGCATACCACCAAGCCCCGGCCCGCCACCAAAACCACGTCGATCACTCTCAACATCCTTCTCGGCCCCAAACGCAGCGAAATCTATCACGAGTCCGAATTCTGCCTCGACGGCACCAGCGGCAGCTGCTATCGTAGCAAATTCTTGATCGAGAACTCCCCGTTCGTCAGGAACTACGTCGACGCCCAAGTTTCCGGCGTCCAGCACCACGCCAATGGACCGTATCAGCTCAAGCTCAGCGGCAAGATCAATGCCTGCTTAACCGGCGCCAAAAGCTACGAAATCTATCCCTTTACGGCCATCTACAACGCTCTGCACGGTTGCGGCACTATCCGTATCAACATCCCTCTGGCCAGTCTACCCGATGACCAGCAAATCGCTGCCACCTCGTCAAAATAATGTGACCCACAGCAGTTCCCAAATCGAAAAACCGCGGCATCAACCAAGACCAGCATTCCCAAACCGCAAAACCGCGACGCTCGCCAAGGCCGACCACCGCCCCAGCTCTCCGCTGGGGCTTTTTATATTAATCTTCGCCGTTTTGCTATAATCCATGGCAAGAGCGGTACAATACTGTATGCCAACATTAGCACCAACGCCAGCCGCAACCCTACCAATGTAAAAGACACTAATACGACCACAGCACCAATTGCCAGATTTACCAATGCCCGCCCGCACAGGCATCGTACTAGTTGAGCTTCTCTCTCCGGCAAGGTCCTTGCTTTTATTAAAGCTACTACGCACATTACAGCCGCCACCAATGCCGGGATACCTCCAAAAATGCCAATCACAAACGTATGCGCAAAAAGTACCAGCCCAGCAAAGTCCCCCAATTTAGAGGACATTATAAGCTCCCACAACGCTGACAGCGGTATTAGCACAAACAAAAAGATCGTTAATAACCAATACCCTACCATAGCCACTATTTTTACAGCCTTATTGCCATTCCTACTCATATCTCTATTTTACCATAACCACATCACTTTTGACACATTTACTCCCTAACATTCATCAAGCATATGCTATAATAAAACTAATCAACCTAAAGAAAGTTTTATATCATGGCACGGAATCACGAATCATCTCTAAACACTACCGAAGCATCTTCAGAAAGCCCCTGGGATGATTTAGCTGAGCTAAGTAAGGCAGGCTTCACTGAGCAAGAAACCAACGCGAATAAAGCTACTGCAGAAACACCCAGCCAGAAACAAGACCAAATTGCCCAAGCCGCTACCAAAGTACACGCATCCTATCAGCACGAAACACCGCCCACTGCCGATGAATCGCTAGACGCAGCAGCTACCACTATATCTCTAGACCATCCAGCCTCACCCGCTACCACACCTTCCAATCGCCCAGCCTCACCCGCCAAACCTTCCTTCGCCCAGAAAATTGCCGCTAGATACGCCACCGGTGAACGTCAGCGCGTGGACCGCCTCAAGTCCAAACTCGCAGCCGACCCTTGGTCGCTATCTTACCAATACGACGCACAGGCCATTACCACTGAGCCGACTCCCCTACAAAAAGCCACACGCCTGTTTGCCGACAAGTTAGGTATTAAGACCAAACGCAGCGAACAGCAGCGCGAACGCGAAGCTATGCACACTGCGCTCACCGAATATCAACAAGAAGAGCAAGCCAAAGCACAAGCTGCAGCCGAGGAAGAAGAACGCAGGAAACTAGAACTCGAGCGCAAAGCCGCCGAATATCAAGCTGAGCAAGCCCGCCGCGAACAAGAAGAACTACTGCACGAAATGGCAGAACTGCATAGCCAGTCCGACCGTCACAGGCATGAATCATTTGAGAAGCAGCGCGCCCAAGAAATCATCGAACGAGATTTAAATTCGCGACTGCTAAAAGTCGACGATCTCGACCTCAGTGCACTCGCCGAAGAACCGGGCATTCAAAAGCGCTCAATTACTTTTGAGGATACCGAAATTCCCGTTTACGACTTACAAGGCCTGCCTTTTTCTACGCTTTCCACTGCGATTGATTACCGCAAAGATAACAACCCTGGCGAAATTGGTACCGAAACCTACAAAACCATCATGGCAGACCCCGCAGTCTGGGCAGAACGACGCGACCAAGCCGAGCGAGCCAGCGGTTTCGGCACCCGAAAGGCCGACGCCCGCGGCGATACAATTTCTACTTCCTATAGCAATTCCGAGCATAATCTCGATAGCCACGTCCATGGCAGCTTAATCTACGGTTTTGAGAAAGTCGCCGCCAACTCCGTCATCTCCGCCCACAACGGCGATGGCGCGACTAATAACGTAGCCGGCAAAGCCGAAACTCAGCTCGGCAAAAACGATCTAGATATCATCAAAACTTTTGAAGGCGCCCAGGGCACCAACTATTACACCGAAATCCTCCTACGGCGCTACTCAGAAACTGGCCAGCCCAAACTCCCCGATTACATCATCACCGAAGACGGCAAAATCACCGATACAGTACTCAAGCATGCCAAGTTCTTTCGCATCCCGATTGTCAACATTGATCGCGCCGCTTACCGAGAAAAAGCTCACCAGCGCGGCCTAGAAATCATGGATTCAATCAGCGAAAACGATACCTATCCCGAGCTGAACCAAAAGTTAGCCGAACTAACCAGTTTATCAGAGTTTAAGAATACTTTTCGTCCACTCGAAGCCATCGGGCGCGTGTATGATATACCGCAGCTTGACCGTGGCTCTACGCCACTGGACAGAAAATGCCTAGAAATCGCCAAAATAGAGCAGCAAAAACGCTTAGACTTCATTGCCGATACCTTACAAACCGCCACCGAAACTATCAACGTCGCCACCGAGAAACAGTTGCCCGGCCCCGACGTTTTCCCGCAATTCGACCATTTCCATGCCGAAATACATGACGTACCGAATCGAGTCCGCAGCATCGCCAATCACGACTCGCCAGAAAGTTTCTATAGCAACCCGGGGAACTGTAGTTTCATTAACATCACCTTTCGGCTTAAAGGAAATTCTCGACTAGTCACCACCCGAGTTTACGATGGCGCGCGAATTTTTAAGGCCAACGAAGCCTACAATCGTTCCAAAGAGAAACTCGAGCCCGGCGACAGTAGTTTTTATGACAAGCTCGAACCTCTAGTGCGCAGCTATTTTACCGCTTACCGCCAGAACCAAGCCGCCGCAAATAGCACCAAATAGCACGCCAGCCTACCCAAAACCAAGCCCGTTTACCCTATCCGTATAACTAAGCTCTTGCGTCATTTTTTACCCCTTGTCAAACTCCATAAACTTTGCTATAATAAACCTAGTTATTCTAAAGACAGTGGCGGAGTAATTACTCTTAATTATGCCACCGAGGAATCTTAATCTTCTTAGGGTCTAAAGGGTAACGAAACTTAACAACTTACTAGCCCTTCAAATTAGCTTAACTAACCAAAGGATTTTCATTTTTTATGGCAATTTCAAAAGCAAAAAAAGATACTTTGGTTGCTGATTTAACCGCTCTTCTAAACGATGCGAAACTGACCGCTTACGCCCGCTACCAGGGTCTGACCGTTGCCGAACTCCAAGAGCTTCGCAAGGCCGCCCGCGCTGCTGGCGTCAAGATCAAAGTTGTCAAGAACCGCTTGGTACGCGTCGCCATGCAAGAAATCGCCGTCTACAAAGACACCGATACCACCGGTCTTACTGGCCAGTTGGTCTACGCGATTTCCGACAATGACGAAGTTGCCCCAGCCAAAGTTTTGGCCGAATTCGCCAAGACTCACCCAGCTCTCGAGCTGATTGGCGGCTTCAACGACAGCGGTAGCGCTCTGGCACAAGACGAGATTAATACTCTCGCCAAGATGCCATCCAAAGACGAGCTTATCGCTCAGGTCGTCGCACAATTGCTTTCGCCGATCAACGATACTATTTCCGCTACCAGCAATGGTTTGTCCGGAATTATCTCTGGTCTTGAAGCAAAGGCTAACTAAATTAGCAATCAAACCCAATATCATTATTAACAGAAAGGTAATTTTTTATGGCTACAGATATCAAAGCATTGGCCGAACAGTTAGTCAACATGACTATTCTCGAGGTCAACGAACTCAAAAACGTTCTCAAAGATGAATATGGCATCGAGCCAGCTGCTGCAGCTGTCGCTGTTGCCGCTGCTCCTGCTGAAGGCGCTGCTGCTGCCGATGAAGGCAAATCCGAATTCGACGTCGTCCTGAAAGAAGCCGGCGCTCAGAAGATCGCCGTCATCAAGGCCGTCAAGGAAATCACCGGCCTCGGTCTTGGCGAAGCTAAGGCTATCGTCGATGGCGCTCCAGCTACCGTCAAAGAAAAAGTCAAGAAAGACGAAGCTGAAGCTATGAAGAAGAGCTTGGAAGAAGCTGGCGCAACTGTCGAGTTGGCCTAATCTTTCACTTGGGCTAGTAAATGTTACGAAAATGGACCTCCCCGCGGGGTTCATTTTTGGTTCAAAGTCTAAGACACGGCAAAAGCCCCGGTCCGTAGACCAGGGCTCTCTAATGCATGAAAGGTTAGTAGTACTCGAGGCTAGTGACACTCCGTAATCTCCGCTGCCATGAACCGTTTTTCCTTGTTGCCGAGTTCAAACCCCCAATCCTCAAGCCACTGCAGGTCATACTCTCGCCGTAAACGAGAACATGCAAACGGGTCAAACCCCGCAGCGTCACGCTCGCTAACCGTAGATACTTGGTATTCGCTCAGGCCCACATGATCATATACGGCAACCATGTAATAGCTTTCTATGCCATCCGACTCTCTCACGGTTATCTTTAATCTCAGCTCCTTATCATTATAAACTAACGCCCACTCATCACGATTCGCAGCCTCACACACTTGCGCACCACAAACCTCAGGATCACACGGATCAATTCCGCACGCAGTCAAAGCATCGTACAGGTTTCTTGCTCTTTGTTCAAAACCTACGCCATGCAGCTCGATGATAATTCCTCTCGGCTCAAGCCGGATCGAAGTAAAGCCCCACTCCGACGGTTCACCACGCAGTAGCTTACTCATCTCTTCATAGAGCTCACCACTGTTGCTACATTCTACGGCATCGATACAAAAATATTCCTTCAGCGTTGCCGCGCTCACGTCTACTCCGCAAATCCGGATATCAATAATCGCCGCGCAAGATTTCCCCCTAATCTGAAAACATTCTTCAACCTCCGTATCGTAAACACGCATATAAGTCTCCTTCAGCATTTCTGGTTACCCCTTTCATAAATCAGTTAAGTTACTTAAGCCATTAGAAATGCTTATACTTTCATTATAGCACACATCATCAAAAAAGTCAATACTCTTTATGCTTTTTCGCCAGAAAATCAAGTTACCAGCACAAAACCACATCTTTTGTCAAAAATATTAAGTTTCCTATAAGCTTATTCCGCAAATTTTTCAAGCTCAAAATCATTGTGTTTTTTACAACATTCTTGCACGATTAGCGTATTTTTGGTGGAAAACCAGCAAAAAACTAGGTTGACATTTGACCCCGGGCGCGATATTATGATAGTAAGAACAAAAGTTAATTACGGACGGGATGCGAGGTTATGTCTGAATTACCAGAAAAACAAAT
>CAYUDH010000037.1:0-9360 GCA_964443595.1 uncultured Candidatus Saccharibacteria bacterium | reverse complement strand
ATACAGAAGAGTTCTTTTTTATGAGAACTTATTTCTAAATTGTTTAACTAAGCCTAGGCAGATGTGCTGTGGGCAGGTCGGAGGGGTTATGAGTAGGCGGTGCGTCGGCGGTGTTGGCAGATGGTTGGATAGGCTGTCAGTGATTCCGCAATAAAATGGAGCGAAAAGCTTGTATTATTTGATTAAAAGTGATAAGATGGAAGTATTGAAAAGATTAGTTATCCTTAGTCGTTTGACTGAGGGTAACTTTTGTTTTTACGCCATCGTCTTCGACGATGTATGAAAAAGCAATGGTAGTCTTCGTCATACTTCACCTTCCTACATTTTAACTATTAGTATTTCGACCTTTGTGAATATCGATCTATTTACTTTCTACTAGCAGTTCGCTCTGATACTATAGTAGCAGAGATGTTCCCTGGTGTAAACTTTAATCTGATGAGAAAATGAACTTGTATAGGCTGTACAAGTTCGCAGTGAAAATGATAGGGGTAGAATGGTGAAGGAAGGAGGGTTATTTGCTAAAATCACCCCAGGGAGGGTGATTTTAGGCTTGTGCTGCTATTGGAGCTATTGGGTAGTTTGGGGGCTGCTATGCAATTAGTGATTCATGGAATTATTAAGCGTTGGGGTCGTTGACGCAACGGACGGGAAAGCCGTAAGAGCGATTTAGGTGGTTGGATGGGTTGATATATTTAGCGCCAAACGCTAGGCTATATGCGTGATCGGGGTCGTTGATTGTGGCAGACCAGTAGCGGCCGTCGGTGTTAGTAATGCCAACATTACCTGTTATAATGACTCCGGAATATGAAAAATTAAGTGGAGTTTGTCGTAAAACGGAAGTGTTATTGTCGGTGATATTGTAGGCAGCAGCTAGCGCGCTGTAAGAGCCTGAGACATCTGCAGTTCCGTTTGGCGGTAGGGTCCAGCCTTTAGGGCAAATGCTATTGGTGAATGTTGTAGGAAATTCGTTTACAGTATTATTACTAGTGCCAGCTGTAGCTGTGAAGTGATTATAGTATGCGCCGTAGGTGGTGTTGCCGGTGTAACATACTTTGGCGGTATATTGATCACTATTAGAAAAGTCATTAGTGTTTCCTGGTTGGACACTTGCTGGTATGCTGAAGCTAGTGCCTTCTTCTAAATTAGAATCAGCTGAGCTAATGGTTTTGTTTACTATACGTAAATTTTGTGTCATCCAACAACGGCCTTGAGTATCAGTAGTAGAACCATCTTTTAGTTTTGCGACTGTATAAGCAGCACCATCTCTTACATCGGTAAGTGTTTTAGATGTTCCAATTTTAGTATTAGCACAAACTTCGTTGGTCATTTCTTGCATATTTGTGATAGTGGATAGTGTGACTGGGTCCAATATGATAGAAATATAGGCTTTTGTTTGATAGTGCCCGTTTGGTGCATCTTTGCCAAATTTGGCTGCAAAAGTTAGTGTGTGCGTGATAGGAGCACCATTCTTGCTGACGGGATGGTTTATTGAGGGCTGTGTAGATGCACTTGCTTCTTCTACGGTATTATATGATAAGGAAGCTAACTCAGAATTTGATTTGTTGCCTTCGGATAAGTTATATCCCCAAGTATTATCTGCGAAATTGCTGATTGCTACGTCATTACCTACGCCTGTAATTCTGAAGGACGGATTAGTGTCATTTACGAGTTGTCCGTTGTGCCCATCTTCGACGTTGACATATATACGATATTCGGTGCTGCCGCTTACGTTATAATTTACTGTGAAATTATATTTGCGATAGTTTAGTCCGGTATTCGATTCGGTAGTCGTATCGTCGGTTGGATTATCAGGGCTCATTGTGATCGCTAAATTATCGGCGTAAGCTTTTTGCGGTCTAACAATTGTAATAATGTTGATGCCAATCAGGAGAGCCGAGATAGCAAATGCGGGCAAGACAGGTGCATGATTACTCCATCGGTAGAAATAAGTACTTTTACTATGAAGCGTTTTTCTAGTGGAATGAGGATTTCCGCTAGAATTAGTTGTAAAAGTTGATGAAGTTCTAGAGTTTGATGCACTTTTTGAAGCATCAAAAATTCTAGGTTTGCCTTTGTGTAGCATCTTGGCTCTCCTTTTGGTTATATAGTTGAGTATAATGCCCGGGCCCATTATCCATCTGCACTGCGTCACTGATGCAAACAAAAATGGTGCCACAGGCTCCTACACAACAAATGATTTAGATTAAAACCAAACGTTGCACCTAATGGCACCATTTAAGGGTTTTAATCTAATAGATTAAATCTAATTATTCATTTATTGTGTAGGATTTTATACATTTTCATTATATCATACTTTTTTGGAATGCAATAGAAAAGATTCGTAAATAATTATTATAAAAATAAACTCCGGAAGGAGTTTCTTTTTATGGTATGCCCGACAGGATTCGAACCTACGACCTTTTGCTCCGCAAGCAAACGCTCTATCCAGCTGAGCTACGGGCACACACGATGTGATTAATTCATTTCCTTTGTGTGAGTATTTTTGAGAAGTTCAAAGAATTTCGCGCGAATACTCACTTGACAATGAAAATGAGCATTGCGATTGCTCGCAACAAGTTCATTATAGCACATTTTATCGTTTTCGTATAGACTTATTATGGAAATTGTTTTAAAGATCCTTGAGGTGGGGTGTTTTATGAAGAAAATCGGTTGCAAGAGGAGTTTTTGTGGTACAATAGGGGTATGAAAAATACTGCGAAACTTTCTGGAGGTCAGGCGCGGCTTCGCCTGGAGCGGGCAAAAGTCAAATTATTAGCTTCTTATTATGGTCATCCGGCGCGTGACCTGAGGTTGATCTGTATTACTGGTACGACTGGAAAGGTGGCAGTGGCGCATTTTGTGCACGAGATTTTGCGGGCGGCGAGCCAGCCGGCGGCGATTTTGGCGTCGGATACGAAGATTAAGGCTTCGATGCTGCATAAGTTCCTGAACGATGCCTGGAAGGCAAAGGTGACCTACGCAGTGATTACGGCTCCGGCGGAATCTTTGGATAAGGAAGTCTTTTATAATCTGCCGATTTATGCGGCGGCGTTGACGGATTTCTTGCCGGGTAATATTACGGCGGATGAGGAGAAACTTTATCTGGAGGCGAAGGAAAAACTGTTCCAGCTGAATCCGGAGGTAGTGGTACTAAACCGGGATGATGCACACTATCCAGAGTTTGCAAGCTTCCGGGGAAAGGTGGAAACGCTGACTTATGGGGCGTCTTCGGACTCGGATGTGCGGATTGATTTTTCTAAGCTGTATCGCAAGGGGGCGGAGGCGAGCTTGAGTTTTGGTAATAAGAATTTCACGGTGGCGAGCTTCCTAACGGGCGAGCCGATTGTATCCTATATGGCGTGTGCGGCGACGATTGCGACGGCGCTGAACATTGCTCCGGCGGTGATTGCGGAAGGTATCGCGAATTACGAGCCGAAAGAAACGCAAAGTTAAGGTTGTTGATTAGTAAAATTACCCCATAGATGTCTGTGGGGTAGTTTTGACTGAGTGCTACTGCTCGGGCCGGTAGGCGGGTTTGTCGTCGGACCAGCGGTTGGGTTCGTAAACGGTGCCGGCGAACCAGATGTCGCCGCTCTCGACATCGCGGACGAGGTACATGAAGGGGCGATTGATGGATACGGTAATGTCGACGTAACTGGGGATGGGGCCACCGCCACCGGCGGAGCCTTTGCCGAGGAAGGCGGTGATGGCGGCAGCTTTGATGCCCTCTTCGGAGAAGTCGAACTTGGTCTTGTGGACGCCGCCATCGATGAAGAATGGATCGTCGGTGAGCTCGGAAAAGTCGGCTTTTTCCTCGCTAAAGGCATCTGTGACGCCTAGGTCTTTGAGGTCTTGCACGAAGGTGTCGGTGCCGCCGTCGATGGAAAATTTGGGGATATAGACGCGAAAGTCAAAGAGGAAGTTGTTGTTTTTAGGTTTGGCGAGGTTAAGACCGGCAAGTAAAGTATTGATGTCGTTGATATTAGCATTCTCGATGAAAGCGGATAGGTTATCGGGCATGATGGCGACGAATTGTAGCTTGGTGCCGTTGTAATCTTTGAGGTCGTTGGCGAAAACCGTGGCTTGGTCGGCGAAATTGTAATAATAGCTGACTGTGGAATTAGCATTGGTATTGATGTGGCCCTGTAGGGTAGTGTAGAGATACTCGTCGGAGCCCGAGTTAAGCTCTGCGTCGGTAACATCGCCGAAATATTGACCATCGGTCATGTCTTGCTCAAATTGATTTTGCCAATCCATATCAATGGCGAGGACATTGACGAGGGCGGCGGTGAGGCCGCGGACGTCTTCGTCGGTCAGGACATTATCGAGTAAGCCAAGGGTGTTGTCTTTGATCCAAGTGTTGAGATTGGCGGCGGTATCGAAACTGTCGGACTTGACTACGGCGCCATAATTATTCTTGAGATAGGAGGTATAGCTGGGCTTGATGGCGCGCTCGAGGCCGGATTTGACCCAGAGTGAATTGGCGGTGGCGAGGTGATCGGCGATATTGTCGTAGTGTTTGGCGGCGGTTTTGCCGAGGAGCTGGTCGATTTGTGAACGAGTGGTACCTTTGGCGCCGGCGCGGAGCATTTCTAGGGCATAGCGGACTGAGAGTGGGCTATAGCAAGAGTTGGAGGTGGTATTGTGCAGTTTGAGGAAGGCGAGGGCGAGTTTGTCGTCGGTGGGGATGGGTGCGGTCTTGGGTGCGACGGCGGAGATTTGAGCTAAAGTCTGTACTGCTCCGGCGGGAGTCTGGGCGGTGCCGTCACTGGGGTGGTTGGATTGGTTGGCAAAATGTTCGCTGAGCTGTATGCCAGCGAAGATACCGCCGCCGATACAGATGAGTATGACTAACAAACTGAGGAGGATTTTCTGGACGAGGTAACGCTTTTGGGGTGAGGAGATGGTTTTGGTAGGTGTGGTGGGCGGTGGTGTAGGGGCATCTTGAGGCGGGTCGACCACCATATCCGTATCTGCTGGGCTAAAAGCCTGATTTGGTTCCCTCTTAGTGTCTTGTGTGTTCAGATTCACAAAATCCGACATGCTACCTCCTCCATCTTGTTTTAATTATAGCATATATTATAATGATAGTAATGGAGAGAATGGCGAGTTTTTGGCGGGATTTGGCGAAGCAGAAGACTTTTTGGGCGGCGGTGGCGGCCACGGGGGTGCTGATAATTGTCTCGGTGGTGGTGTGGATTGTTCATGATACGCTAGAGAATCAGCGGATTGATGCGGCGGCGATTAGTTGGGTGGAGAATCCGACGGTGGCTTTTGGGGCGGAGGCGAAGGTATCGGACTTCGCGCAGCCGAATGAAGGGACGGTGCTGGAAGATTATACGATTGATACGGAGCGACTGGGGCAGGTGGAGGTGAGTTTTAATTACACTAATGTAAAAAAGAAGCAGCGGACTAGGTCTTTCCAGCTGAATATCGTCGACCAGACGGCGCCGAAAATATATGGCGGTAATCTGTATGTGGTGAACCGCGGGTATCAGGGGGATTTGACGGGCTTGATGATGAGCGGTGATGATTTGGATGATTCCCCGCGGCGGGAGATTACTGGTGATTATGATACTAATGCGGTGGGCGACTATGCGCTGGAATATGTGATTACGGATGCGAGTGGTAATCAGACGAAGCAGCCTTTTACCCTGAGAGTGGTGGAGCCGACCAATGTAAGGCATGACCCGGTGGATGTACCGAAATTGCCGATCGGGGAGGTGATTCGCCAACACAAGACAGACCAGACGGAGATAGGGATTGATGTGTCACAATGGCAGGGCGAGATTGATTGGGAAAAGGTAAAGGCGGCTGGAGTGGAGTTTGCGATAGTCCGCGTGGGCTATCAGGCGGGGTATGGTGGTGAATATATATTGGATCCGTATTTTGAGGCGAATCTAGCGGGAGCGAAGGCGGTTGGACTGCCGGCGGGAGTTTATTTCTATTCCTATGCTGACTCGATAGAGGAGGCAAGACGCCAAGCGGAGTGGGTGCGCGATACGCTGGACGGGCGACCAGCGGAGCTGGGTGTAGCCTTTGACTGGGAAGATTGGGGGAATTTTAACCAGGCGGGGATGAGCTTCTATACTATTAACCGGGCGGCGGAAACTTTCTTGGATACGGTGGCGGCTGCGGGGTATAAGGGGCTATTGTATGGGAGTAAAGTCTATCTGGAACGGATCTGGCAGCCGGGTAAATACCCGGTTTGGCTGGCGCAATATTATGACCGCGTAACTTATGATGGTGATTATACAATCTGGCAAATGAGCAGCTCGGGGCAGGTGCCGGGGATTGTGGGGGATGTGGATTTGGATATTAGGTATTTAGTTGAATAAAATAGGACCGTTCCACAAATATATTTTTTCTTGAGCCGCTCCGGGGCGCTCGCCCAAGTCTTAGGCTCTTCGAAAAAGATATTTGTGGAACTGCCATTGTGGTCAGATATACAATTCTGGTTAAGCTGTACAACTTCGCCTCTGTATGTTACAATTAAGCAATCTAATGCTGGGTGGCTGAAGTTGGGGTAGCTGGCGTTTGCTGGCGCAACAATGGAGTTACTCGGCATAGTAAATTAAAAATTTGGAAAGAGAGTGATGTAAATGATGGTCGTGAAAGTTTCCAACGCGAAGCGTGGCAGTTATTCCGACGACATACCATTTAAGGAGCTGCTGCAGTATGTAGGAGTTGCCCTGGGGGTAATTTTGGCGGCGGCGATTGTGGCCAGCGTAAGTATGGTAATCAACAACGCGGTTGACAACATGAGCGTTGCGGAAGTGAATGCGAGCGTTGAGCAGTTTAATTCCCTGCCGCTGGCGGATCGCCAAGCGATTATTAGGTGGGATGGGTATGAATATGTCCCGGAAACTTTCCTGCGTCCCTATCAGGAGCTGAAAGAGTGGCATTATCCGATACCGCCGGTAGAGGAATGGAATGTGCGGCTGATTGTAGCGGTGGCGCTGTGTGTATTGTCGCTACTGGTGCTGCTGGCCTATGCCTTTGCGAAAAGTTCTGATTACTATCTGTATGATTTGCCGCGATCGCGGTATGGGCTGGTGCTGTTCTGCTTGATGTTTGCGGGATGGTTGATTTTCTTGGCGGATTTCTTGGTGGCGCAGCTCTGTCGTGCGCTGGAACGAGTATCGAAAGAGAATGATGCTAAAACGAATGAGTAGAGTTCTGGCGGAAATTTAAGGGCAATTATTCTCTTTCCTGCAACTTAACAACCCCCGGTTCGCCGGGGGTGTTTTACGCGGTGAGATTAGAGGTTTTTAAGGGCGGCTTTGACGCGGTCGATGTCCTCGGCGCGAGTGGCGTAACTGAGCGAACAGCGGACGAGGGGTGGCAGGTGGCGGACTTTATCAAGATAATAATGGGCGCAGAAATAGCCGGTGCGGGTCATGATTCCCTCTTTGCCAAGGGCGGCGCCGAGCAAATGCGAGTCGAAGCTGTCGACGTAAAAGCTCATGGTGGGGTTGGGCTCGCGATTGATGAGGTGAACTTTGGGCTTGCTGCTAAGGAAATCGTAGAGTTCGCGAGTGCAAGACATGAGGTTTTCGCGGTTGGCCTTGGTGCGGTGACTGAGCCAGTCAAGGGCGGCACCGAGGGAGATAATCTCAGCCCAAGCTTGCAAGCCGGGCTCGAAGATGGTGTGGGTGTGGTCTTTGTTCTGGGAAGAAAGGAGGTAGTGATCCGCGAAGACGTCATCGACCATGCCGCCACCGATGAAGGTGAGCTGGAGCTTGGGGATGAGGTTGCGGCGGACGACCATGACGCCGAGCGAGGCGGCGTACATTTTGTGAGCGGAGAAACAGATGGCGTCGGCGGTGGTCTTCTCTAAAATATCGTGGTAATGAGCCATGGCTTGGGCGGCGTCGATGATGACGATGCCGCCGTCTTGGTGGACTTTTTTGACGACGTCTTTGAGATTAAGCAGCTGGCGACCGTCAAAATTGGCGGCGCAATTAACGACGAGGACGGAATTGGCGAAATTTTCCTCTAGGGGCAAACTACCATCATCATTACGAGTGATGACGACGCGTGGAATCTGCAAGTGTTCGCTGATGGCCATGGTGGAAAGAAAAGGTGAGTTGTGCTCGATGTCGGAGGTGAAAACCTTTTTGAGGTATTTGGGGCTAATCTCATTGAGAAGGAGGTTGATGCCGTAGGTGGTGTTAAGGGTGAAAGAAACGAAGTAATCCTTATCCTTGAGCTTGAGGAATTTGAGGACTTTTTTGCGGGTGTCGTCGACGAGCTGATCGGTCTTTTCTCCCCAAGGGTATTTGACGCGTTCGCCGCAGGAATTGTGCTCGAAATAATATCTCTGCATGGCATCGACGACTGGGCGGGGGCGCAGGCTCTGGCAGGCGGCGTCGAGGTAAATGGTTTTGGTGGATAAGTAATCAAAATCTTTCATATGAGGTCCTCTAGCTGTTGTTTGAGCCTGGGCAAATCTTCAGTGATGATTTCCCAAACTAGATTGAGATTGACGCCTTGATAGTCGTGAATGAGGCGGTTGCGGAGGCCGTATAGTTCGTTCCAGGTTAGTTCGGGATGTAGCTTCACGAAATCGTCGCTTATTTTGTGAGAAGTTTCTCCGAGTTGTGCTAGGTTGAAGACGCAGGCTTCGGTTAGCATCTCGTCGTTAATAAAATCATCATAAGTTAGATTGAGGCAATAATTTTGGATTTTCTGAATTAGATCAATCATTTTTGAGATATTATGCTCATCTTTCATAGATTATAACTCCGGTTTTTTGGATTTCTTGGGCGATGGGAGAGTCTTTTTCGATGTGGGAGGTATTGAGCAGATCAATATCTTTATTGCCAAGAGCTTGCCGGACTTCTTCCATCAGCCCCACGAATTCCATGCCGCGCAGATTACTATCTACATATAAGTCGATGTCGCTCTTATTAGTGGCTTGGCCTTTGGCGTAGGACCCAAAAAGTAATGCCCGGTCTATATTGTATTTCTGGAACACGGGTTTAAGCCGTGTCTGAATTGCTTGTACTTCTCCCATATATTTATATTATAGCGCAGAATGAGGCGGAGAGGTGAAAAATACCCCCCATGTGGGGTATTTTCTCGTGGCTTTCGGTCGATGTGATGGGAGTGAATGCGGTCAGCTGATTTGATGGCGGACTGTTTGCTGGATAGAGTTGACGTGAGCTAAGCTATTCCGTATTTTCTCGGTCTGGTAAGCCTCTGCTTATTGCGAGCAGGCCGTATAAGGCTATGAAGACGCTCACGCAATGCGCACCCGGCTTAGCCTGGAAAAGACCTCGAAAATAGGAATCGCTTAGCTTTCACGCAATGCGCACCCGGCTTAGCCTGGAAAAGACCTCGAAAATAGGAATCGCT
>CAYUDH010000036.1:0-9374 GCA_964443595.1 uncultured Candidatus Saccharibacteria bacterium | reverse complement strand
AGTTGTTTATAGTTTGCTCAGCATTTGCTACGGCAGAAATGTAGACGCTTGATTGGTAATGGTCGCCTGGCATGTTACTACCTAGCTTGGCAGCAAAAACTAGTTTATATTTATCACCAGTTGTGGTTGGTGCACTATTTTTGGCAGCTAGATAGGCTGAGTTGCTGCCACTAGTACCGGATGGAACTGGATTGTAAGTTAAGTTACTATTGGCTGCACTCGTGTTATCACTTACAGCATAGCCCCAAGTATTATCGTTAAAGTTAGCTGGTGCAGTATTATAAGCTACTTTGCCAACGGTAGAAGCTGGGTTCTTTTGCCCGACTAAGTTGCCAGTACTACCGCTAGGCGTACTTAGGGTTAAGTAATATTTACTAATACCCGTACCGCCTACGGTAATAGTATTACTAAAATAGGCTACCTTACCAACTTCTACATTACCATTAGTGTTGCCACTGTCCGCCGCAATGGTTAAGTTGATAGCGGGGTCGCTGGCCGTCATGATGCCGGAATCATTGCTGGCGCTATCTGTATTGCTAGCATCAAAATCTAATTCTTCGGCATAAGCTTTGCTATTATCTAGAGCTGGATTAAAAGTTACTATTCCACCAATCAGGAGAGCCAAAATGCAGACACTGGGTACAACATAATTAAGTTTGGAACTTAGTCTAGAACCCCATCGATAGAAATAAGTACTTTTACTATGAAGCTTGTGTTTGGTAAGATGAGGATTCTTACCATTATAACTATGGGTAAAAGTTGATGGTGTTCTAGATTTTTGGGGAGAAGAAGGCCTGTTTTCTCCTCCATCAAAAACCTTACGTTGTAGCCTGTGACGCATATTTGGCTCTCCTTTTGGTTTGTTTAAGTATATACATATCCCCGAAAGGCGACCAAGTTTTTGTCAACAAAAACAGCGCAACACAATATATATTATTGCGCTTGTGACAAAAATGGCACCACGAGGGTGCACTGCAATTCACAAGACGTAGCTACAGAAAGCTTTGCCAAGCTCATTGACCCCTGCATGGTGCCATTTCAGAGTTCGGCACAAATTTTCTGTATCATCTTATGAATTGAGTGCACTTTCATTATATCAATTAACCTATGCTTATGCAAGCCTAGTTTTTTCTGAAATCTATGATCTAATAATGCTAGTTCCCTATTTGTTATGAGCATTTTGAGTAAGAAAAAGAGGATTTTTAACATTCCGGTGGCAATATGTGGTACAATAGAGGTATAGGGGCGTAGTACAACGGTTAGTATAGCGGTCTCCAAAACCGTAGATCATGGTTCGATTCCGTGCGCCCCTGCCAGATAAAAAGAAATCCCCTCTGGGGGATTTGTTTTTATCTGTGCTGTGGGTGCCGGGGAGAACCATCTTGGTTCGAAACGCGCGAAGGGCTGTAGCTAGAGAAAATGCTTGCATTTTCTCTAAGCGCTCTGAGCGTGGGAGGAAAATACGTAGTATTTTCCGATTTCCGTGCGCCCTCCATTAGAGCTTGCCGGAAAAGCAAACTAACCGTAGCTCCAGATTTGTTTATATCGAGATGGGAGGATTAGCTTCCGCTCTTTTCAAAAACTAGCTGGACTTCAGCTGTAATGTCATTGTCGTGAGTATCACCCCCAAGCTGAATTCGCTTGATGATTGCCGAGTATCGTCGCCCGCTAGCAAGAAATTTGGCCAATTGTTCAGAATAGAACCGTGGTACATACCCAAGATGATACACCTTGTTGCTATTTCTGAAGCAAACCTTAATGGCATTTTTATCATATTTGTTGGTCGGCTCTAGCTCGAGATTAACTTTACTGTTTGGTGATAAAACATTTTCAAAATCGCTAAATTCATCACGATATCTAGTGCCGGCAACGTCAAATTCAATTTTATCTAGTGTAAATGGGTGTACAAACTCGTAATCGTCTGTGATAAGCCTTCCTTTCGTGGCAGCTAGAATCTCCCAATCAGAAGCATCGCTCGTCAAATTGTATTCATTCATCATATCAAGATAATCTGCTCTACTGGGATTAGGCAGCCTATTTTTGATATTAGGAAATAGCGACGAGCTTTCGTATTGCTCACCTCTAGTAAAGCCTGGATAACTTTCAAAACCGGCAAGGACGGCATCGTCAAGTTCGGGATTGGTATATTCAAAGTGGTATAATTCCCCATCGTATGAAAGTAGCCCAACCTTATATCGCAATCTATTAACCGGATCACGCCAAATTAGCCACAGTTCGCGTTTAGTCATCTGCTCTCCTTATGTGTAATTTTGTGCATTTTTTCGATTAATTTTTGTTTTCTTGTAATAATATACTTTATTATATATGCTTTATGTCGTTCTGTCAATAGTTGTGCTGGTATGCGAACGACAATATTGTTAATTTTTTCATCACTTAAAGACGCTATCCTAGATAAGGAGCCTTCAGTTAATTCAGGATAATCCTCGATTAACCTGTCTATAAGCTCAAAATGCTTATAATGTCCGCTTTCTCCTGTCGTCAGTCTTTCTGGTTCTTTGTAGGGAAGTGTTTTGCTCCGATTGATGTAATCGTCAAACCGTTTCCTGCCACTCTCGTATTCGGCAATTTTATTTTCATCGGCAAAATCTCGCACGAGGCTGCATCCATTATCATATAAGGGGGAAATTCTTAACGTACCGTTATCATTTAAAATTCCCCAGTTATCTTCGTGACGATCTTGTTCGCCAATTAGAGCATCAAAAACCATAATCTGAATGAAGCCAGGAAATAGGTGGTTGTCTATGCTATCAAGAACGTTTTTAATGTTTGATAGCGTGTAAAATGAGTTGCGGGCGCTGGAGTCTGCCGCCCTTAAATATGCACCTGCGTCTGTATGTGTTATTTTTGGAGGAGAAGTAAATAAGAAATTTAGAATCCCCATAGTTCCGTCTTCACCTTGGGCTAGCTCAACCTTAGCGCATTCAAAACCTAGCTCCTTAGCTATCTCATAGGCAATTTTTTCCGAAGCAATTTCGCTCGTGTTGTAGTTAAGGGGAGGATACTTTAAGATGGCCTTACTTTTATCTACATCTACCAGCACCTTTGTTCTCTTGCCGGTTAAGATAATACGCTCTTTCGCATACTGGAAATTACTGCCAAATTGAAAAATCCGATATTCGTCTGCATTCATTCTTCCATTATAACACTTCACTAGGAATTCCGCCTGTTCCAGTATTGATTTCGCGTGCTCGACATCAAACTTATCAGATGCTATATTGTACTTAGTAGGACTGAGGATTAAGTCCTTGAAGCCCTGCCAGATAAAAAGAAGTTCCAGCGGGAAGCGCCTTCTGCACCGTGCGGGACTTCTGTTGTTTTAATGATATCAGATTAATTTAGAAATGTTGATGTTTGTATTATGCTATAATTTTGCGGTCGCCGAAGTATTGCATTAAGATTAGAATTAACGCGCTGCAGGTGAGGATTCCATCTATAATGCCGGCGGGTAGCATAAACATCATGAGAACCATCGTAACGATACAATTGATGATGGATAGCGCTAGTCCCCACATTTTGTTTTTCCAGAGGCTAATAGCTCCGATGATGCGGACGATACCGTAAATCATACCCATGACAAGTATGAGAACCATGTGCTTTTGGAAATATGGAACGATGAAAGAAAAATATTGATTGATGTCAAACTGGCTGCCCATGATAAGTAGTGGGATTAGGCACAGGCATCCTCCGATTTCGATAAATGCTCCGTGGGTGAACATGAGGGCGGCTGCGGTTTTATATTTTTTCATGATGATTTCCTTTTGCGAGTTGATTACTTTTGAGCTTAAACTCATAAATTTGATAAATTGATTGTGAGATTTTGCTGCAATATAAGTTATTAAAAATAATGATTTCTTCGGCTTTTGGATTGTGCAGAAATAGGTTGGCTTGGCTCATTTCGGCTTTGCCGAGTAGGGGGATGAATAAAGTTTGGCTTTCGTTAGTGAGGTTCATGGGGTTTATACTTATTCTGCAGTTAGTTTTTGATACTCTGCGCCGGTGACTGGTTCGAGCCATTCATTAGAAGTGCCTTCGCCAGGAATTTCTACGGCGATATGGCTAAACCAAGAATCGGGCTGGGCGCCGTGCCAATGTTTTACGTTCGCGGGAATAACCACGACGTCGCCGGGTTTTAATTCTTGTACGGGCTTGCCGGCTTCTTGATAGTAACCAAAACCAGCCGTGCAAAGCAAAACTTGCCCGCCGCCAGACGTGGCGTGATGAATATGCCAGTTATTCCGGCAGCCGGGCTCAAAGGTGACGTTAGCAAAGCCGACGCCGCTATCAGTTTTCGCCAATGGATTAAGATAGCTCTGGCCGATAAAATATTGAGCGAAGGCAGTGTTGGGCGCGCCTTGCCCGAAGATATTAGCCTGGTCGAAATCGGTTTTATTCATGATGATGCCTCCTTGTGATGATTAGTTTAATTATAGCATACTATTTAGTGTAATACTTTCGGCCTGGAGATGGCTGGCGAAAGTTTCGTCATGGGTGGCGAAAAGGATAGCGCCGGGATAGTTCTGCAAAGCTTGCTCGATATTTTCGCGGGCGCGGATGTCGAGATGATTAGTAGGTTCATCGAGTATGAGCAAGTCGACTGGCGCGAGGATAATCTTGAGGAAAGCTAATTTGGTAATTTGTCCGCGCGAAAGCTGACTAATCGGAGATTGTAATTCTATTTTGCCGAGATCCATGGTGGTGGCAGCTTGGAAAACTTCTGTAATAGGCGCTTCGGTCTGAGTGAGGAAAGATTCCGCTAAGTCTAGACCGTAAATGTCTTGGGAAATGTAGCCGAGCTTGAGGCTGGGCGCGAGCTTGACTTCGCCGTTGTCGGCGGGGGTGAGGCCAAGGATGATTTTGAACAAGGTGGTTTTGCCGGAGCCATTTGGGCCGGTGATGCGGAGGCGCTGGCCAGTGTAGAGCTCGAA
Source organism: uncultured Candidatus Saccharibacteria bacterium (assembly GCA_964443595.1). Taxonomy (GTDB): domain Bacteria; phylum Patescibacteriota; class Saccharimonadia; order Saccharimonadales; family Saccharimonadaceae; genus Nanosyncoccus. The sequence continues at coordinate 4,428 of CAYUDH010000036.1, read as the reverse complement.
GTCTAAATTTTGGAAGAGAGTTTTAGTATTGTAGCTTTTGCTAAGGCGAGAAACTTGCAGCAATCTACGGTGGCGGAGAAAATCGGCGGAGATTTTGGCTTGATAAGTTTTGCGCTTGAGGGGTTTCTCGATAGTGCTGAGGCGAGCGAGTTTGGTTTGCGAAGTGTTGATAACGTGGCTAGCGGTATTTTGTGCGTGATTGCGGCGACCGTGGAAAGCCATTTTGTTTTCGTCGCGGATTTTATTGAAATGTAAATTACTGACGCGATTATTGTCATTGTAAGCTTGAGAAATCCGGCGCTCGAGCTGGCGCTTTTCGCGCTGGGCTTTGGTGTAATCTTGGAGTTGTTGGCTGCGCAACTGTAGGTTGCGTTCATGATAATCAGTGTAGTTGCCGGGGAAAAGTTGCAATTCCCCGTTTTCTACTGCTAGAATTTGGTCGGCGATTTGGTCGATGAAAGTGCGGTCGTGGCTAACGATGAGAATTAGGCCGGGAAAGTTTTGCAATTTTCGCAAGAGCCAAGTTTTGGCGGTGCGGTCGAGATTATTAGTCGGTTCGTCAAGTAGCAGAATATCGTGATTTTGCGCGAAAAGTTGCTCCAGGGCGAGCCGGGTACGTTCCCCGCCGGATTTGTCAATGACATCTTCGTGGGTTTGGCGGAGATAGCCGATGCTGCCGATGACCCTAATAGTGCCATCGTCGGGCTTTAGCTCGCCGGCGATTAGTCGGAGCAGAGTAGTTTTGCCGGAGCCGTTGTCGCCAATGATAGCGATGGTTTGCGGATAGGCGATACTAAGATGAACATGGTCGAAAATGTCTTTCCCGCGATAACTAAAACTAAGATTAGAGATTTGTAGCATAAAAATACCTCGTTTAACTGTTGATAAGTTGAGAAATATTTTTAGCTTCGCATGAGTTTATTATAGCACTAGAGTTTGGTTTTGGAAATATCTCGAGATTCTTATAAATTATTGAATAAAATATGGTATGATAAGAGTAATGGTTGTAAAGAGAGGTATCAAGTGCGCGCACTTCATCTGAGTTTCTGGCTGCATCATCCATATGAATTGCATGAATCGTCGAAATGGGCGGAAAAGAGTTATTATGGTGGCGAAGCGGCTTTCCGGGAGGCGGATCAGGCTGAGTATCAGCCATTGTTGGCGCTACTAGAGCGTAATAGCCAGCGTTATCCGAAGATGCACGTGACGTTGGCGATTTCTGGAGTGTGGCTGGAGCAGGCGGAGCGTTGGGACGCTGAGCTGATTAAACGGGTTCGGAAATTGGTGGAGAAAGGCACGGTGAGTCTAGCGGTGGTGCCGTATTATTATGCGATGGCGGCGTTTTATGATTTGGATGAGCTGAAATCTCAAGTAACCCAGATGCAGGATAAACTAGAGCAGACTTTTAGTGTGAGAAGTCAAGTGCTGGCTTTGCCGAGGCTGTGCTATCATAACCGTTTGGCGAAGTGGGCGGAAAAGTTAGATTTCCAGGCGATTTTGGCGGGCGATGCTAGACGAGGGCTGGGTTGGCGCTCGGTAAATCATGTCTATGAGGCGAAAGGCTGTGAGAAGCTGAAAGTTTTACTGGAGGATGCAAAGCTGATTTCTATGGTAGAGCAGGCGAGCCCGCTGGTGATGGAACGAGTGACAGAAGAGGGCAAAGAGCGGACGATGTTTGCGGCGAAGATTTTCCAAAAGCAGTTGGATTTGGCGCTGCTGCGAGGGGATTTGGTGAATCTGTATTTTGATAGTAAGATTTTTGCGAAGTGGCGTGATATGGGGATTATTGGGTTTTTTGATGAAGTGATTAAGAAATGGGCAGAAACTCCAGGAATGCAGCTGGTGGACGCGACGGATTTGTTGGAGATTGAGCCATTTGCGGAGATTTCTCTGAAAAAGACGGTATCGGGTGGTGATAAGATTTTGGACGGTGACGTGTCGGAAAAAGATTATCAATTGCCGAGCTGGTGGACGGCGAGCGAGGATAAAAATTCGCATGATTTGTATAATTTGCGGAAGAATATTGTGGCGGTGCGAGATCGGGATTTGTATGTGGACTTTGCGCGCCTGACGGCGATGGAATATGCGAAGGGTGGCAAAGAGTTTACGGAGATTATTGCGGACTTGCAAAAGCGTTTATTAAAACTATTGCAGGATGAAGATGTGCAGGAGAAGCGTGCTGAGGGCGGAATGATGGCGAGCACGGCGGTGCAAGTGAAGTTTGACCACAAGGCGCGCGAGTCGCGGCGGCGGCGTGAAACGTTGATTCAGCTATACCGTGAGGCGAATTCGGGCGAAGAGGGCGTAGTGTGGGACAATGAGGCGGAGATGGATGATGCAGAGGCGGCTTTGCAAGTGCTAGCGCAGCGCCTGAAACAATCGCAAGAGGCGGAGCAGGATAATTATGACGATGCGGCCGAGGCAGAAGTGGTGGCGGATGATATTTGGATGGAAACGGAAGTGGCTGAGGAAGAAATGATGGAAGAGCCGATAATAGAGCCGGAACCGGAAGAAAAGCCGAAAGTACATAAGAAACGTAAAAAGATTGTGATAGAGTAGAGTTGAGCTTCGGGAAGATGAAGCTGGCAATGATGTGTTTGATATGAAAATATCACCTCGTGAAGGGGTGATATTCCATAGGGTGAGTAAGCTTAGCGCTTCTTTTCCTTGACTTCGTTGCGGCCGAGATTCTTTTTAGTTTCAGTGAAGACGACGTGCTTTCGCAAGATGGGGTCATACTTCCTAAGGCTGAGCTTATCTGGCGTGTTCATCGTATTTTTCTTGGTGTAATACTGACGAATGCCGGATTCTTCAGAAACCAAACCGACGAGTTTGCGCTTAGTGTTATTCTTCTTTGCCATAATATCTTATATTTTATCACAACAGGTAATGATTGTAAATATTGAATTGCGGAAATTAGGGGAAGTTTAGCGAAAATTGCCGCTAAGTCTTGACGAGATTTGAGCTTAGTTGTATGATAGGAGAGCTAGGTCGTCCGATAATGGCGACCTTGTACCTAGGAGCTAGGGACTATATTTTGAGGAGGAATCCTAATGGCAGAGATCGTAAATTGCATGGATCAACACATCCGTATTCTGAGGACGGCGAAGAATGGCCGCCTGGAAGTGACGCGTTTCTACCCCGCTGGGGTGATGAGCAGCCTGCAGCTGCAGCCGGATGAGGCCGAGTGTGGCCTGGATGGTGTGCCGGTGCAACCGGTGAGGAGTGTGATTGCGGACCAGCCGGATTTGGGCGAATTGGAAACCGCTTATATCGTGGACATGGACGTGGCGGTTTCGCTGGTGGAGCGGGGCGAGCCGGCTTTCTTGCTGGTTCCCTGCGACCCGTTCTTAGTGCGGGAGCTACCGAAGCACACTGATGAGGCCTATACTGGTGAGTATAAGCTGATACAGGGCGGCCTGGTGACCGACGATGCGGTGCGTGAGTTGCTGGACGCGGGTTATAAGGTTTACGGCTATCGCCGTCTATTGCTGATTTATTGCGACGCCAAGACGGTGGAGGAATTTATCGGCCTGAACAACCAACGCGTGGGTCGCACGGTGAGCCAAGACCGCCTGCGTGTAGCGGTACGCAAATACTACGATGCGCACCAGAAGTGGCTGAAAGTGCAACTGGCAGATCTGCGCGTCAAGCAGCGCGAGGTGGACGCCGTCCTGCTGGATGGCTCGACCCAGACTTTCCGACTGAATGATGCTGACGTGAGTCGGCTGATGATTTTCTTGGATTCTCTGTTGCAAAACTGATTCTGTGTCAGCAGTAACTGGCGACGAGAACTAATCAAACTTTCCTAGCAAACTTCCCCGGTCCTGGTGGCCGGGGATTTTCTATGGTTTAGAGGTTTTAGCACTTTTAGACTTGGTACTTTTAGCTTTAGTGCGAGGTTTCTTGGGCTTGGGTAGTGGCGTGACGGCTTCGATGATTTCTAGGACTTGTTGGGTTAGGTCGCGGTTCTCGAAATCTAGGATATAGTGCTCTCTAGCGCCCTGATAAGGTGTGCCACAGCTGGCATCTGCCATTAAGTCGGCAATTTCTGGCAGTTTTTTGATATAAAAAATCTCGTCGCAAACTAATGCAACCGGCTTATCATTGATATAAACCATGTATTCGCCAAACATTTTGCGATAGCGCAAGGTGGGAAAATATTGTAACGTTTCGGCGACGAAATCCATAAATTCTGCGGAGGTACTCATAGCAATATTATATCATAGAACTGCGTTCTAGAAATAATGGTGTTATCTTGGCAAGTATTTTTCTGCGCTCGGGTTACTTATTATAACATGAAAAATGCGGCCTTTCACTGCTTGTCAAAGTTGATGGAGTTTGGTATAATTGATGTGTTGCTTAACAAGTTGAGCTGGAATCGTCTAGTGGCAATGACAAGAGACTGTAAATCTCTCGGCTTCGGCC
>CAYUDH010000035.1:0-9484 GCA_964443595.1 uncultured Candidatus Saccharibacteria bacterium | reverse complement strand
TATTATGCCCTTATAGGGCTGAGCAAACCACCCCTTAGAGGGGTGGTTTTGATTATGTGCGAAAGTCTTAGTCGGCGTCGTCCCATCCAGGGTCAACTTTACCGCCCACGGGCGGCAGGTCTGCCGGGCAGATAACTTGACCATCTTCGGTGGTGCCGGTAGTTCTCTGGTCGGGGTCAAAAGGTTCATACGTGGGGAAAACTCCATAATAGTGCCGGCCATAGCCGTGGACATTCCGTCCCTCAACGATGTAGCCTTGCTTGGTGACCTCAACGAACTCTGGATACTGGGCTCTGCCGTAAATCTCGAGGCAGATGTTCCAGAGCGGCTGGCAGCTGAGAACCAGAGCGAAAATGGTGGCCAAGACGCCCAGCGCGATGGAGGAAACGAACAAGATTGATTCGATTTTGGACTTCATAATTAGACCAAACTCCCTTCAAAATTCAGACTTTTGCTCCGTAAGTTGCTATAGGATTGCCCTATACTCCTATTGTAGCACAGATTATGAAAAAAGTCAAGCTTATTTTATAAAAAGCGAGCCTATTTGCCAAAAACGCAACTTTTTCAGTATAAAAAGCCTCCCCATCTCGGGGAGGCGTCGCCGTTTGGCGAAAGTAAACATTGGTCATGATTAAACTTGTACGTCTAAGTGCGGTACTTAGCGGCTCACTGCGCCACCGTGAAGCGGTAATTGTTCAGCATAGTCACATAACTACCGTAGAAGTAACTGGCCGCGTTCGCGAGGTTAGCGTAATAATTCGCCAATTGCTGAGCGGTGTAGCTCTTCTCGAGGTCGTACGGCTTGGTCGACACATTGTAAAAGGGGCGCATTGCCGCCAGCAGGTTGCGCGTCCGCTGGTAAGAGAGTACAGTTTCGCCGTAATAGATCAGCGAAGCAACATTATACTCGTCGTAATTGCGGCCGCTCTGGGGGTCGGCGATTTTCAGCATCTCGCGCAGCTCATCTCCGTTCAAGTAATACTTCAAGTAGTAGTCGACATAATATTGCAGTGTCGAGTTCGATTTGTACTCAGCCGTAGAAACCTTGATGTAGTTGAGCGCTTCCATGGCGTTCATCTTGCCACTATTGATGCGGTACTGCGTGTTCGCCGAGAGGCTGTTCCAGATGGTGGTCTGCTGACCATTCATCAGCTTGTTCAGTGAGCCGATGTTGTTGTTGGCTTTTAGCCAATCTACTTCTGCTTGCATCCGGTAGAGCGGCATGCACTGATCGAGCAGTAGCGCCAGCTTAGACGCGTCGCTCAGGGCATAGCTCTGGACGTAACGCCCTAGGTTGCGGTCATAGTAGTAGCTACTGGCTACCAGGGACACGTTGCCGAGGTCATTGTTCAGGAAGACGCCCAGTGGTAGCTCGGCCTGCACCGTAGCGCGAACGCCGGTGTTTTTGGTAAACGCCAGCGCGCCGGAAACTAGGCTCACAGCCAGCAGCAGGGCCAGGATCAGGGAAGTGATGCGTTTGCTAGACTTTTTCATAGTGAACACCCTTTCTTCAGATTTGACCAATGTTTTAAGGTATCTAGACATGCTAGGCATATCTTGGGGCTATCATACCACATATAGATAGAGTAGTCAATCGCATTGCTAAACTGCTGGCTCTATGCTAAAATAGCACTAGAGCTGCTTCATTCGGGCTCTTGTACACAAATGGTTGAAATTAAGCTAGCAAATGGGTAAAACTTAATAATGCGTTGAAGCTTGGTAGAGCAAGGTGTAGCACTGAGGGGTACGTACACTAAGTAATACCTCAATTTCGCGCGAACTGAGAAAAGGCAGGTGAAGTAAAGCACCGACGACCCCTAGGTGGCCGCACTGTACTTAGTTAGCCAAAGTGACCCACAGGGCCAAACTCGGCTACAATTGTACCCAACACACTTTGGTATTTCCTCCCAGAAAGTCCGGTCGCAAACGCACAGTTTACTGGATGCCCAGATTAAACCCTGCCGTCTAGAGCTCGTCAATCCGTGCCGAAAGGAGGCATCAGTATTATACTAGGCTGGTCAAAGATTCCAAAACACCAGCTGGGCTTCGGCCTGAGTGGCTCTGCGCCCGGAGCGCTCAACCCGGCTTAATTTCAACCCAAACCCATCTCTGGCCGCCCTTCGGGGCGGCCTATTTTAACGCATATCATATGTTGATTAACTACACAATAATCAGATATAAAACTTGCCAAATTGTAAAATATGCATAAAAGGTATTGAACTGCGTGAGTACCGGTGGGAGAGAAAAACTTCAGTTTTTCTCGTTAAATTAAGCCTAATTCCTAATTTTCAAAGGTTCTCTTTAGAAAATTAGCGAATTATGGCTTAATTTAGAGAATGCGGCAGCATTCTATCAGGGGTACGAAGTCAGCAAGCTTATTTTTTATAAAATAAGCTTGACTTTTTTCATAATCTGTGCTACAATGGAAGCATAACCTTGAAGAAACCAAGGTATATGTATCGTTTTAATGCTCCAAATAGGGGCGAACGATAGATAACTAGCTGACCTCGTGTCAAACTAGTGAGTTAATTGAATAAGGAGAATATAAAATGCGTAAAGTATTTAAGGGTACCCTGGCCGTTGCTGCAAGTGCGGCTATGGTAGCGGGCGTCGCGATGACTCCCTCACCAAGTTTGGCCTGGGGCGATAATAGTGGCGGGCGTCCGTCCTATACCATCGAGGAGATTAATAATGGTGTCCTCGGCGATCGTATCGTCTTCAACACCATTAGCAACAGTGTCATTGGCAACGAGAAGAACTTCGTCGGTGCCCGTGAGAACACTGGCGTGAACGCTGGCGCCAAAAACGTCTGGAACGGTAACGACATTACCGTCAAAGATGGTCAAGAATACTTGATCCGTCTTTACGTTCACAACAACAGCCCGAAAGACCGCGCTGCTGTGTCTGAGAACACCCGCGTAGCCTTCAATATTCCTACTATCTCGGCTAAGCAAGTTCAGGTAAATGGTTACATTTATTCTGATAACGCTGTCCCGAGCGAGTACTGGGATTACGTCAACTTCAATAGTGACCAAGCCTTCCACCTGGAGTATGTCTATGGTTCTGCCTTAATCGAGAACCGTGGCTATGCTTCCACTGAGAATGGTGGCCCGAAGAAGCTTGGCGACGAGATTGTCACCAAAGCCGCTTCTGAGAAGGGCGTCCGGATCGGTTTCGATCAGGAAGGTGATGGCAAGATTCCGGGCTGCTATGGCTACGCTAGCTACATTACCATTCGCGTCAAAGCTGTCTTTGATACTGATTACCGTATCGAGCAGCGTGTCCGCAAAGCCGGTACTACCGAATGGAAAACCAATGTCGAAGCTAACGTTGGCGACAAACTTGAGTTCCGCATTCTGTACAAGAATACTAGCGACAAGACTCAAAATAGCGTGATGATTCGCAACGTTTTGCCGAAGAATCTCACCTACGTTCCGGGCTCTACTAAGCTGACCAACGCGGCTTACGTCCTCAGTATCAATCAAGATACTCTCGTAACGACCGGTATTAACATTGGTCATTACATGCCAGGCGCGAACGCTTTGATCGACTTTACCGCTACCGTCACTGACCGCAACTTGCAAGGTGGTATCAATAACCTTGTCAACTGGGCTCAGGGTGGCGTCGGTCAGAAGGTGCTTCAGGATTACGCCACTGTGCGCGTCGTGATGCCAAAGGAAGATCAGCCTGATCTCCCCGACATCCCTGAGGATCCTAATCTGCCGGAAGAGCCGACCGATCGTCCGGTGATTCCAGAGCTGCCTAAGACTGGTGCTAGCACCGCTCTCGGTAGCGTCATGGGTCTAGGCTCTATCGTCACCGCTGGTGGTTACTACGTGGCTAGCCGTCGTGCTCTGCGTAAATAATCGCGAGTTATAACCCACAAAAAGTCCCCCTCTCTTGGAGGGGGCTTTTGTGATACGCTAAACTAGTCTATGCACCTGCGTTAAATACGCTGCCTAGGACGAAGTTCACGATCGCGAAGGCGAGAATCGCCACCACCAGACCAACTACGCCGTAGAGGATGGTGTTGCGCGCCTTGGTGACCTTATTCGTGTCACCCTGTGAAGTAATGAAGTTAATACCACCAACAATCATCATGGCCACTGCTATGAAACCGACGATACCAATAATCACGTTGATGACGGTATTAACGGTTTCCATCAGGTTAGCCTTGTTATTCTGGTTTTTATAATCCGGGCACTCAGTCATGTCCGTCATCCATTTACCAGTACTAATACAGTACATTGAACCATCATCAGCATACGCTGGTGAAAGGTTGGCAACTGCACCGAGCCCAACCACCGTCAACACAGCGGCTAGGACACTCAATAATAGTTTCTTCATAGAACTCCTTTTATATACTCTTCTTTAATAATACAGCACATGTTTCAAAATGTCTAGACCGATAATGGTAAAATTTCCAAAAATCTTTACGAAAAACATAAAGGGGATTGACAGATTTGTTAATGTGTGCTATAATGAAAGTAATACCTCTACGGAGTCTAGCTTTCGCAAGCATCCGCAGAGGTAAATATAGTTCTTTAGAAAGTTGGTGAAAGTCGCAATAATTTAGTCTTATCGCAGTTAATCACCAGTATTCAATCAAAACGGAGGGGTAAAAATGAAAGAATACGCATTCATCGTCGTCGTAATCGCAGCCATTATTACTTTGGTTGCCGTGGCGGCCGGCGCAATCGTCTATTTGCGTTTCAAGCATGGCGCGTCCAGCCTAAAATTCCAGCTGTCGCGCATCGGCATTGTCTGGGCGGCACTCATCGGCGTCCTGCTCCTGGGCGGGCTCCATGTTATCACCGTCACTGGCTGGACGGTTGGTGGCATCAAAGAAGCCTTTGCGCTGGCGCTGGCCTGGGCGAGGGTTAATCGCATGATGGCCTCTATCCTGGTCTGGAGCGGCTCGGTTCTGGTACTACTGCTACTGGATTATTTCAAGGTCTGCACTTTGTCGCTGACCATCATTGTGAGCACGCTGCATGTATGGGCTAGCTACGGTATCTGGGGTGAACCCACGTGGCCAGTCATCAAGGCTCTCTTCTTTGCTGGATTTATATTCTACCTTGCAGACGAGGGCTGCTTCGACAAGCTGGCCAAAAGGCAGCCGGCAAAGTCTACTGCCGATGATGAATCTGCTGCCGACCAAGCGCCAGACACTGGCCGCAAGACCGCACCAGAAGTCCTCGGTGACATGATTGCTGAATGTGCGGATGCGCTCACGGGGGGGGGCGACAATAAAAGCTAACTTTCACTCTTGGCCCCTCGGATTCCCGAGGGGCTTTGCCTAGGCCGCTTCAGTTGGCCGGGCATAATCCGCCGGATTTTGTCCAAAATACCTCTTGCCATCAGGCGGTGAATATGCTAAAATTAAGTATAGATTTTATATAATTGTTAAGGAGTATTATGCCTGAACCTAAAAAACAGAGTAGCCCGCGTAAGACGGGTTTGCGGCGCAGCCATCTGCGTCTGAAGTTGGCACGGATGGTCAACCGCACTTCTCCAGTCAAGGCTTTCGAAACCGCCAAAAAGACCCCAAATCTCAAGGTTAAGACCGTCAAGCCGGCTAGCAACCAGACTGTGAAGCAAAAGAAAGCCGCTAAAAAAGCAGAGTCTGCTGCAAAGTCGAAAAAGACTACAACCACAAAAGTCACTAAAAAGTCTAAATAAAGGGTAAGGGATTATGGCTAGTAACCGGCACTTAGGTAGAATTATTGTTTTACAAGGTTTGTATGAATACGAGTTTCGTACGAAAGCTGGAGATGAGTCAGCAAATATCGACACTATCGTTGCCAAAGATATCGAACCCTATGCCAAAGCTCTTGGCGATACCAAGTTTGTATATGAGTTAGCCGAGGCGGTTTCTAGTAAGTTTGCCGACCTTGACGCTATTCTGCAGCCGATGGCCTCCGAATGGCCCTTGGCTACTATCGCAGCGATTGATCGCAATATTCTCCGTATGGGTTTGTATGAGCTGAAATATTGCGGTGACACAGTGCCGCCAAAGGTAGCAATCAATGAGGCGGTTGAGCTAGCCAAAGAATTTGGCGCCGATAGCTCATCGAAATTTGTCAACGGTGTCCTCGGCACAGCTTATCGCGAGCAATACGGCGATGACCGCGCTGCCTCGGCACCGAAGCCAGAAGTCCCGAAGGAGCAAGATGGCGAAAAAGAAGAAACGGAGGGTGAAGCATAGCGTTACTCGCCGTGAGGTGAAGAAACCGCAAGCATTGCCCCAGCCAGTCGTGGAACAGCCTAAGGTGCCAGAGGCGCTACCGCTGAAATCCGAACGGGTTTCAACTGTAACGCGTTTGTCAGCGAGGATGTTTAAGAAACCCACCATCCAAGAAGTAGTTCGCGAGCCGACTGCCGGGGGAATCGTTTTCCGCATGAGCAAGCAGCAAGATGACATCGAGATTTTGCTCATCCAGGATTCTAAGGGGCGCTGGACCATTCCCAAGGGCCATATCGAGCCCGGCGAGAACGCCAAAGAAACGGCGATTCGAGAAATTGGCGAAGAAGCCGGTCTCTTCCATATTGATGTGCTACTTTGGCTGGGCAAGATCCATTTCCAGTACCGGCGTGTCGATAAACTAGTCCTGATGACCACGCAGATTTATCTGGTCAAAGCACTAGACGACCACGAAACGCCTACCAAAGAGCAATGGATGCGGGGAATTAAATGGTTCAAATTCAACGAAGCCCTCGAGGCGATCGAATACGAAGATATCGAAAAACTAATGTTGGTGGCAAAAAATAAAATTCGGCAAGGAGTATAAATCCATGAATAAAGAGGAATATCAAAACTTTGCGCGCGAGAAACTGGGTTTTGAGTTTCATGATATTGATCTATTGATTACGGCGCTCACGCATCGTAGCTATGTCAATGAGCACAAACAGAGCGCACATGATCACAACGAACGCTTGGAGTTCTTGGGCGATGCGGTACTCGAGCTGGTCGTTTCCGACTTCCTGTATCGCAATTTTAACGAGCCGGAGGGCATTATGACCTCTTGGCGCTCAGCTTTGGTGCGCACCGAGAGTATCGGTGCCGCCGGCGAAGAGCTGGGCTACGGGCCGCTGGTGCGCCTATCTAGAGGAGAACGCCGTGGTTCGGACCGGGCGCACGCCGTGATTCTGGCAGATTGCTTTGAGGCGGTGATCGGCGCCATTTATCTCGACCAGGGCTACAAGACCGCTCGCGCTTTCATCGCCAAGCACATCTTGGTCAAAATCGACCAAGTCCTCGAGGAAGGCACCTGGCGCGACCCGAAATCTTTCCTGCAGGAAATTGTCCAACATCAAGACGGCTCCACTCCTAGCTATCACGTCCTCAGCGAAGACGGCCCCGACCACGACAAAACTTTCCGGGTTGGCGTCTACGTCCTGAAACAAATCAAAGCCTACGGCACTGGCCACTCCAAGCAAGAAGCCGAGGGCAATGCCGCCGCTGCCGCCGTCAAGCTCTATCTCAAGATGTACCCCGAGCTACAATACAAGAACCCGCTCAAGGGCAAGCCGATTGTCTTCTAGTCGCATTGAGATTCTAAAAAATCGCCCCAGAGTTGGGGCGATTTGCGGAGGATGAAGTGTAAGCGATGGTAATGATGGCGATGCACCGCTTGGCCTATGAGGTATAAACGGTGACGGGAAATCGAAGCTTTACGACGACGTGCCCCAGGCTGCGAGGCTCAAATAGTAGGGAATCAAAGCTCAGGATGGTTCTTGCGATACTGCTGGACATGGTAGACAATCGCTCCGCCAACCACGCCCGTCACGATGGCGGCAATGCGACAGAGATAATCCACCACCACGGCGCCATAAGACGGTGAAGACGGGCACATATAGGCCAAAGTCATCACGACCGTCAGCGCTCCGAACCCGCCAAAGATCAGCACCTTCAGGAAATTGGCCTCACTGGCCGACGCCCAGGCACGGTAAGCCTTTAGGAAACGTTTCATTACAATCCCTCCTCAAAATGTGCATACGGAAGTGTACTCTTTAATTATACCATAATTCATCGGAAAAATAAACCATTGACTTCTTTAACCATGTGTGGTATAATGAAAATATAACCTCTAGGAAGGTTTGATTCCTAGTGCATCTTAAAATTGGAGGGGAAGCAAATGAAGCAATTTTCAGTGAGATACCGGAAGGCGCTGGCGTTCCTTGGGCCATTAGCGTGGTTCATGGCTATGGGTGCAGCCATGTTCGCTGCTTCGCATTTCGTGGATTACGGCTGGTGTGTGGTAGTGGGCGGCACAATTTGGATCGCCATCAATGTGCTTTGTGATGTCTCTATGCCATTACTTTGGCTGCGATGCTACTGCGAGGTTGTCATTACTCAGGCCTTGCAGCAGAGTATTCCGGTGCTTGACCAGCTGCGCGATACAGCGGAGATCGATATTTTTCAGCCTAACCCCAAAAGCCTGGCCTGTGGTGTTATTATCTTTGTTACGTCATTTGTGCCCGTGGTCGGTTGGGTGTCTTTTGTGATCTGCGTCGGTATGGATATTGTCTACCTTTGTCTGACGCTCGGCGTAGGGCTCCGTTTCTTAGCGGCTTATTGCTACAATGTCAAGAACCAAGACAAATACGTCCCAGTGTGCCAAACGGCTGAGCTCTGCACGAACTGTCTAGGCGGAACCGTTATCCAGTACAATTTGATTTCGGTGGCTGAGTTGCATCAAACCTTATCCTTGGCTCTCAAAGCAGCCAAAAGGCGTCCCTAAGGGGCGTCTTTTTACACTGCGTGATATCATAGCATAAACACCTTTTTCGAAGGGGCCTAAGACTTGGGCGTCGACTGAAGGAGGTGAGCAAAGAGAATGCGATCATTCTCTTTCGAGGCGACGCCCAGGCGAAGCGACTCTGCCGCGCTGCGCCCCGGAGCGGCCCAAGAAAAAATGTGCTTATGTGATGACTGCATGCCGTAATTACACGATCCACCCTTGTCAAAGAGCCATCAGATGTGCTATAATACAAATATTACTAATTAAGGAGAAAAAATGCTAGCGATTCGTTTGCAGCGTAATGGCCGTGTACACGCCCCTGTGTACCGGATAATCGTCCAAGAAGCGCAGCGCCACCCACTTTCGGGTCGTGTTGTAGCCGAGGTCGGTAATTACAACCCAGAGACCAAACAAGTGGTCCTTAACCAAGAAAAAGTTGAGTTTTACCTCAAAAATGGTGCTCAACCATCTAGCCGTGTGGCTCTGATTCTTAAAAAAGAAGGCATCAAGCTACCAGACTGGTACAAGCCAGCTCCAGCTAAGCATGCCAAGGCTAAGCACGCCGACAAATTGCGTAAAAACCAGCCGAAAGAAGAGGCTCCCGCTGAAGAACCAGCTGCCGCCGAAACTCCCGCTGCTGAGTAAACTTACCCCAATGGAAAATCCCCAGCTCTATGGCTGGGGATTTTGGTAGCGGCTTTAGCCAGTTCTGGGCGCATCAGCGCGCAGAACAGTAAATA
>CAYUDH010000034.1:0-10613 GCA_964443595.1 uncultured Candidatus Saccharibacteria bacterium | reverse complement strand
GGGTTATTGTTCTGCGCGCTAATGCGCCCAGAACTGGCTAAAGCCGCTACACAAAGCCCCGGCTAGATGCCGGGGCTTTTTCTTGCCACCTTTAGTCAAATGTTCCCGTTTTAAATTGAGGGTTTGCGCTTCTATTCAGCGAGGAGAGCCTGGGCGCGGCGGATCATTTCGCCGGTTTCGTCGGTAGTAATGACGTAGATAGGCTTAGAACCGCTAGCGGCGATGTTGACATGACGATTCTCACCGAGGCCGTCGCTATTCTTGGTATCACTAATCTTGAAGCCGAGGTAGCCAAGACCAGCGACGATATCGCGGCGAATCTCAGCGTTGCGCTCACCGACGGTGGCAGTAAAGACGAGGGCATCGATACCTTGGAGGCTAGCAGCCATCTGAGCAATAGCACGCTGGATGCGATAGATGTACATATTGTAGGCGAGCTTGGCGCGCTCATCGCCGTCGTCACGGAGGCTGATGACTTCGCGCATGTCGTCGGTTTCGCCGGTGACGCCGAGGAGGCCGCATTTTTTATTGAGATATTCTTCGAGTTTCTCACCCTCGAGGCCGAGCTCGCGACCGATAGCTAGGGCGGCAGTAGCGTCGATGTCGCCACAGCGGGTGGCCATCATGAGGCCCTCTAGAGGCGAATAGCCCATGGTGGTGTCGTAGGAAGCGTTGTTCATTAGAGCGGTGATGGAGCTACCAGAACCGATATGGCAGACGACGACTTTTTCGGCGGTAAGCTTGTTTTTGGCAAGGTAATCAGCGATGGAGCCGATGCTGAGGCCGTGGTAGCCGTAGCGCTTGATTTCGGCTTGGTCGGCGAGGTCTTTGTCGATGGCGTAATATTTGTGAACATCGTCACGGGTGTCGTGGAAGGCGGAATCGGAAATGGTGACAACGGGGGTACCTTTGAACTCTTTGACACATTCTTCGATCTCGGCGGCGACAACCGGCACATGGAGCGGAGCGCGTTTTTTGGCGGCTTCGAGGCGCTTGAGGCAGTCATCGTCAACTTTGTGATCGGCGGCGAAATAATCACCGGTGGCGGCGACGCGCGCAAGGATGGCGTCGAGATTGGTGTTTTTGTTGAGGTAGCCTTCGTCTTCGAGGATTTTCTTGACATATTTCACTGTTTCTGTCAACTTTTTGAAGCCTTCGGTGAGCTTCTTCTTGCTGCCGTCGGGAAACTTGAGAGTGCAGACGACGTCTTTGCCTTCCATCTCGAAATGAAGATTGCAGACGGCTTCGTCACCGCGATATAAAGCGTATTTGCGTGAGGACGAACCGGGGTTCGTGACTAGAAACAGTTTTTCCATAAAAAATTAACTCCTTTGCTCTATTATAACATAGAACTGCGTTCTAAAAATAATTGCGCCAGCAGAAAGAGCCTTGTTTGTGAATATTTTACTGCGTGGGACTGCTGAATAGACTCACCCAAAAGCCCCAGCCATGAACCGGGGCTAATAGGAGTAAGGCTTAGTTAGTCCTTATCGACGACTTCGCCTTCGACGGGTTCGTCACTAGAATCGTCGGATTTGCTATCTTCGGATTTAGCGTCAGCCTTGGCGTCGGTGGTGGTGTTTTGATACATCTTGGCACCGATTGGCATGAGGACGTCGTTTAAGGCCTTCTCAGCAGCTTCGAGCTGATCTTTGTCGGCATTGGCGTCTTCGAGAGTCTTCTTGGCCTCGGCAACGGCGTCTTTAATCTTCTTGGCATCATCCTCAGAAATCTTGTCTTTGAACTCATCAGGCATTTTCTCGGCCTGGTAGATAGAGTTCTCGAGCTTGTTCTTAGCGTCGATGGCGTCGCGCTTCTTCTTGTCTTCTTCGGCGTGAGCTTCGGCTTCTTTCTGGGCTTTCTCGATGTCTTCTTTGCTCATATTGCCAGAGTTCTGGATGGTGATACTTTGTTCCTTGCCGGTGCCTTTGTCCTTGGCGGTAACGTTTAGGATACCGTTGGCATCAATATTGAAGGTAACCTCAATCTGCGGAATGCCGCGAGGAGCAGGAGCGATACCATCGAGGATGAAACGGCCGAGGGATTTGTTATCGGCGGCCATTTCGCGCTCGCCCTGAAGGACGTGAATCTCGACCTGCGGCTGATTATCAGCGGCGGTAGAGAAAACTTCGGACTTCGACGTCGGGATGGTGGTATTACGCTCAATAAGCTTGGTGGAAACGCCACCCATGGTTTCGATACCGAGAGAAAGCGGGGTAACATCGAGCAAGAGGACATCCTTGACGTCGCCCTGGAGCACGCCACCTTCGATGGCGGCACCAACGGCGACGACTTCGTCGGGGTTGACGCCCTGCATCGGGTCTTTGCCAAAGATTTTCTTGACCTCTTCAACAACGGCAGGCATGCGGGTCATACCACCAACCATGACGACTTCGTCGATGTCTTTGGCGGTGAGCTTGGCGTCCTTGAGGGCCTTCTCGACTGGCTCGGCGAGGCGGTTCAAGAGTGGCTTGACTAGCTCTTCCATCTTGGCGCGGGTCAAAGTGTACTCGAAATGCTTCGGGCCGTCAGCGTCGGCAGTTAAGAATGGCAAGTTAATCTCGACAGAGGTAGTTGAGGAAAGTTCCTTCTTAGCTTTCTCAGCTTCATCCTTGACGCGCTGCATAGCGGCAGCATCATCGCGAATGTCGATGCCGGATTCTTTCTTGAACTCGTCAAGCAAGAAATTAACGATCACGTTATCGAAATCTTCGCCACCGAGGTGAGTATCGCCGTTGGTAGATTTGACTTCGAACACGCCGTCGCCAATATCGAGGATACTCACATCAAAGGTACCACCACCAAGGTCGAAGACGGCGATCTGCTCGTCTTTTTTGCTTTCTAGACCATAGGCGAGAGCTGCGGCAGTCGGTTCGTTAATAATACGACGAACTTCGAGGCCGGCAATCTTGCCAGCGTCCTTAGTAGCTTGGCGCTGAGAATCGTTAAAGTAGGCCGGTACAGTAATGATAGCCTCGGTGACAGGCTCGCCAAGGAAAGCTTCAGCATCAGCTTTAATCTTAGACAGAATCATAGCAGAAACTTCCTCCGGAGTGTATTCCTTGCCATCCATCTCGACGGCGACGCCATTGCCTTTCTTGACAATCTTGTAAGGCATGATGTCGAGGTCACGCTGGACTTCTTTATCATCAAATTTGCGGCCAATCAAACGCTTAATACCATAGATAGTATTGCGCGGATTGGTCACGCGTTGGCGCTGAGCAACTTTGCCGATTAAGCGGTCACCTTTTTTGGTAACAGCAACGACAGACGGCGTAGTGCGGTCACCCTCACTGTTTGTAATAACCTCTGGTTTACCGGCCACCATGTAGGCAAAGGCCGAGTTAGTAGTACCGAGGTCAATACCAATAATTTTTGACATTATTATTCCTCCTTAAAATCAATCTTATTCAATTATATTCCATTGGCACTCATAATGCAATAGTGCCATCGTGGTGATTAGCACTCGGGTGTGGTGAATGCTAATCTACCTCTATTGTAGCACACTAGCACTCACAATGCAAGAGTGCTAATGGACTTTTTTAGGCTTTTGGCGGTTTTTTGGAGTAGACAGCGCCCCCTACCTATGGTAGGGGGCTTGTTACATCTTCCTTGAGTTAGCTTTTATGGTTCTTGCGGACGGCAGCAACATAGTCGTAGTCGCCAACCTGCAGTCGCAGTTGCTCCTTCCGTAGTGCTTCATACATGTCTTTGCTCAATCCATCGTTTCCTCCCGCGATATTGGCCAGATGCAGCCATTCGCCACTGAGGAATGAATCGCTGACCAGTGTCCAATACTCCTTATTCTTGACAACATAAACGCTGTTGATAGGATAGACACCGATGCAGATCTGCAGATCCTTTGTGCTGGGATTGGCCTTCACGCAGCCATGATATACTACTTCCACGGTATCATGAGTAGCGGAAGCCACGTGACCATCTACGAAGTGGCAGTGGTACCACGAGTTGAACTCGCCACTGGCGGGGATGAAAATCTTAACATCAACGCTGTATTTGCTCTGGAAATGAGTGGACTGACGGTAGGTCGGTAGCACGGGCATACCCGGCCGCTCCATGTCGATCAGTGCGGTTAAGTAATTGATGGAGGTTTTGATGCGCTCGATGGAGATTTGCGTCTTGAATAGCTCATCAGCCAGCTGGGCACGCTCCAACTCCCGGGATTTTGCCTCCTCTTCGGCTAGCTTGATCTGCCAGAAACGTTGGATTTGCTTGAGGTTATCGTAACCGAGGCGATACGGCCAGAGGGCGCAAGACAGCCTCGACCCAGAATACTGGTAAGGACTGCGGGTGAAAGAGCTGTAGGAAACCTCCTCGATGGTGGTCATATCTTGGTCCTCGCCTAGACCTTGAGTGAAGACCGGCGGCAGGAACTCGGACAGGAGTAGCCGGTCGGTCTTGGCCTTTTCCAAAGCCTCCTGCTGCGCAGTGGCTTTTCTCTGCTGGTCTTTCCATGCGTTGTGCGCGGCCTTGCCGGCTCTTGCCATTTTGCTTTTTCGTGACATAGTTGATTAACCTCTCTTTCATTTATCAGTGGGATAATGTCGCTTAGCTGCACTGGAAATACAATTACTCTTGCTTTCGGCACTGCTAAGCAGCAAAATCCGTGATAGCGCAAAATGTTGACATAAAAGAGTTGCCAAACTGGGGATATGGTAAGCACTTCTCTAGAAAAATGCCAAGGTGCGTAGGTTTGACCCTATACTTTCATTGTGGCATACTATTGCTTTTTTGTCAATAGCTTTTATGGTTAATCACTCCGTTTCGGGGGCGAGGGGGGGGTGGTGATTTAATTATGAGTCAAAAATGCGGGAAAAGGTAAAGGCCCCCGTAGGGGCCTTAGAGGATGTCTAAACTTTCGAAACGGACGCCGGCGTACTCCTGGACAGGTGTCATCCAGCGGCCGCGGCGATTTAGCGTGGCTTGGCTGAACTGGATATCGCGGCAGCAGCTGTTTGCGACGGTATTGGAGATGCCGTGGCCATCAAGCACCACCCAGGGGTAGACCGACAAATCAGGGTGAATGTTCCAGTGCTCACGCACGCGGATGTCGAGGCGCTGGGTCTGGGAATTGGGCGATAAATGGAAATCTACGGCTTCGATCCGGTCTTTGCTAAAGGGGCGACCAGAAAAACGCAGATGTAGCTCGCCGGGGAGGTCGGATAGGCGAATGGTCTGGTAGGCGCGCTCCGCGGTGGAGCCGAGAACGATGCTAAGCTCGTTGCGACTGGTCCGGTGGCGGCAAACGACCGCTCCGATGTAATAGCCACAGCAGGCAGTGCCCTGGGAGCCATTGAGGAGCTGGAGTACTCGGCGTAAGATAAGACGCTCTGGTTCGCTGACTCCGATTTGGTGGCCGGAAGAGTATTGATGGTACTGGGCCGACTCCAAGGCTTTGCCAAGCCGAGAGGCAGCCAAAGGATTCCGATACTTAAGTAGCTGGAAATGAAACATATTCTCTGGATTGAGTAAGGCTAGCCAGTCGGCTGGTGAATGCGGGACGCCGCCCTTCAGACTCTGCTGCCGGCCAGGATGGCCAGCCAGGATGTAGCAGGGCTCTGAGGAATAGCGGTAATATTCCTGAATGAACATGGTTCCCCCTCGTTTCTGTAAGTTTAGTAAAGTTCAACCCGTAAACACGGATAGTTCTAGTGTACTATAGATAGGGTGGTTTGTAAAATGTATATGGGGAGAAGTATGATTTTGCTCCGTGGAACAACCGTCTTGATTGCGCTGAATTACAGAGTGAAGTCAATTCTTATGCTTTTCTATTGACTTTTTGACAAATGTATGCTATAATGGAAATATGAATCAGAGCAAACGCTACTAGATTCAGGCAAATTCACAAATGATAGCGAAATGAAAACGGAGGGGATTTTCTATGAAGCAAAACGATCGGAAACCGACCCAAGGGGACAGACACCAGGAGTTCAATTACAAGCGGCTGGTCGGTGCAGCATTAGCCTGCTGTGCGATACTACTGGCGATCTATGCCAGCCTGGTTTATCAGAGGCACGTAAGAGAAGACATCAGCCAAGAGCATGAGGCCAAGATGATGGCCGGCGACCCGGCAACTAGCTACCGTGATTCTGAGGCAGCAGTCGATCCGGCAATGGCGGGTAATGCCTCTGTTGCTGGCGGTGCAAACCTGGACAGCGATGGAAGCGGAACGTACGCCGGACAGCCGCCGGTGCCTACCACTACACAAGAGGTGTTCGACGATATAACTGCGACCATCGAGTGTCTTGATGGGCATAATGAAGTCATCCTAACAACATTCGCCCGTACCGGCTTGGTGCCGGGTGAAGATTATACCATCGAGGCGCCTAAGATCGATCACCTCAGACCTACGGAGAGCGAAATCCGAGGACGAGTACCGGGAGAGGACTTTACAGTCACCTTTAAGTACTTCGTTCCGCCGAAGCCGATACCGACGCCGAAGCCGACCGATGAGGCGGATAAACTGCTCGATCCGGCCGATACATCAACGCAGTCGACACCGCCGGTGGGCGAGTTGCCAGATTCGACTGATGCGCCTTCGACTACCGAGGGTGACGCGCCCAAGATCATCCATACTGTAGAAATACTTTGCCAAGATACGGACGGGAATGTTTTGCGAGGTATGGAAATCCGTAAGTACTATGCCGGGCAGACGCTGACGATTGAAGCGCCTGCCATCGAGGGTTATACCCCGAAGTCTAGCACTCTGACTGGCCTTACTATACCGGGAGAAGATGCTGACCAGGACTTTGCTCCTCACTTCTTTGGCATAGGCACTTCGACCATTGAGATGCCAGATCAGAGCCTTCTACTAGCTTTCCTCTATAAGAAGGATGTGGAAAAGGACGACGGCTCCCAGCCGATGAAGGCTCAGACCCAGCTGGAAACGCCGGCGCGTGGCCCCATCAAGCAGGATGAAGACCCACAAAAGGAGATGCCTGACAAAATGCAGACGCCACCAGTGAACTCCTCTGTCAATTACGGTGAGGGCGCAGGTTCGCAGGTGAAGGAAGATCAGACCCAGGTCGATACGACACCTTCTCGCTCCGATTATCATTACCAAGACCCAGCTGGAAACATCCACGCGTCCTGATTATCGTTACCAACGCTAAGCTATCACGCACTTTATTAAACGGCTCTCGCTTGAGGGCCGTTTTCTTATGCAGATTTAACCGGAAGATGTTATAATAGGCTTAATATGAAGGCGATTTCCACCACCAAAACATCTTGGAAAGAACTATTCTTTGACCGGACGGAGCAGCCGGCATTGCCGAATGATGCGAGCCGGCGGCGGACGATTTTTAATCAGATAGTTTTGATTTTTACGATTGGGTGTATTTTTGGGACGTATTGGGAAGAAATTATGCATCTAGTGGCGACTTATTGGGGGACGGGTGTGCCGACCTGGGAGTCGCGGCGGGGGCTGGTCTATGGGCCGTTTAGCCCGGTGTATGGGATTGGAGCGGTGCTGATTTATCTACTGTTTTATCTGCCACAGTTTAAGAGATGGTTCTGCCTGGTGGGTGGGGCGATTTTTGGCGGCGCATTAGAGTATATCCTGAGTATTCTGCAGGAGCAGATTTTTGGGACGATTTCTTGGGATTATTCCGACCGGTGGCTAAATATCAACGGGCGGACGACGATTCCCTACATGGTGGTCTGGGGCGTGCTAGTGATGGTGTTTGCGCGGTATTTGTGTCCGTTTTTGAACAAGGTTTATCACCAGGTGAAGGCGAAGCAGATGAACCGGATTTGCTTGTTTTTGGCGATTTTCTTGACGTTTGATATTTCGATGTCGGTGGCGGCGGTGATGCGGCAGACGATGCGACACGAGGGCAACCCGGCGGATAAGAAGATTGAGATTTTCCTGGATCAGCGCTTCCCGGATGCGAGGCTGAAGGAGATTTATAGTAATACGAGGCCGGCGAAGTAAAGTGGCTGGATTCTAGACGCGTGAGGCAATTTTCTTGCGAAAATGGCAAAGTAAACATAACTAGTATTGACTTTTTGAGTAATGTGTGCTATAATGAAGGTATAGGCCTGCAACAGGTTTAAGAATGGTAAGTCTTGACAGTGAGCGGATTTGCGCTATAATAGAGTTATACTGATATTGACCGACCCGGAAAGGGCCGGATTTTAGTTGACAACCATAACCGATAAGGAGGAAAATGGAAGGTCTAGACCTAAAACAAATGAGCGCAATGGTGGATTTGATTGCCGAGGAAAAGGGTTTGCCAAAGGAAGCCGTGCTGGATGCAATCCAGATGGCGATTGCGGCGGCTTGGCGGCGTGACCACGGCGAAAAAGACATGAACGTCCGCGCCGTGCTAAATACGCAAGACGGCACTGCGAAAGCTTATGTAAGCCGCGAAGTAGTGGAGGATGGCGTGGGCTACATCCCGGCGACGGAAATTCCGCTAGAAGAGGCGAAAAAAATCAAAGCGGATGCGGAAATTGGCGATATTATCGAAGAAGAACACGATGTAGAGGACTTTGGCCGGGTGGCGGCGATGACCGCAAAGCAGGTGGTAATCCAGAGATTACGCGAAGCAGAGCGCGATGCAGTGCTGGCGGAGTTTGAGGATAAGATCGGCACTGTGATGAACGGTGTAATCTCCCAGGTGACGCCACGAATTGTACGGGTGGATATGGGCCGCGCCAGCGGTATTATGCCAAAAAGTGAACAGATTGACGGTGAATATTATACCGTGGGTGAGCGGATTCGGGTGTACCTGAAGGGCGTGGAGCACGATGATTCGCGAGCGCAGCTAATCTTATCACGCGGGAACCCAGAGTTTATTCAATATCTATTCCGCCAGGAAGTGCCAGAGCTGGATAGCGGATCGGTGAAAATCCGCGGGATTGCGCGCGAGGCAGGACGCCGAACGAAGATTGCTGTAGCGTCAAAGAATGCCGGGGTGGACCCAGTGGGCACCTTCGTAGGTGGCCGCGGAGTGCGCGTGCAAGCAATCATGAACGAAATCGGCGATCGCGAGAAAATTGATATTATTAACTGGAGCGACAACCCGCAAGAGTACATTCGCGAGGCGCTGAGCCCGGCGGAGGTCGTGCGAGTGGAGCTGGATGGCAACAAGGCGAAGGTCTATGTAACTGAGGATCAGCAGTCAATCGCGATTGGCCGCCAGGGACAGAACGTGCGCTTAGCTTCGAAGCTGACCGGCTATGACATCGACATTGAGCTAGCTAAGGCACCAGAGAAAAAGAAGCGCAAGAACGCCGAGGATGCGCTGCTGAATGCAATTAGCGAATCGCACGAGGACGATGGCGATATCGAAATTGACGAAACCGTAGCGAAGGATGGAAAGATTGAGGCGGCGGAAGTCAGCGCTAAGAATGGAGCCGATGGCACTGCAGAGAGCGCAGAAGCCGAAACGAAGCCAGCTGAAGTTGAAGCGAAGACTAAAGCAAAGCCGAGCAAGGCAAGCGCAAAGGCTAAAGTAAAGTCGAGCGAGGAGAGTGGAGAGGCCGAAGTGAAGCCAGCAGTGGATACGCCAGAAACTTATGAGAAGGCTGATGAGGCTGAGGCGAAAGCCGCGGCGGCGGTGAGCAAAGAGAATGCAACCGTAGAAACGCAAGATGCGGCCGACCCAGCAGTGGCGGATAAATCCCATACTGAGAAAGATGACTTCGTGGCGCCAGAAAAGGGTGCGACGGATAAGGACTTCGAGAAAGAAGTGAAAGTCGACAAGGCTGAAGCGGAATCGGGTGAGGTAGAGTAAGCTAACTGTAGTTCCCTGGTAAAAAGCACCCCTCCCGGGGGTGCTTTTTGATAGCTAAGCGATTCTGTATTCTCTCGGTCTGGTAAGTTTCTGCTTATTGCGAGGATGTTTTATGGCCATACTGGTGAGATCTTGAAGTTTCGACTATGCTCCCTGTATCTAGCTTTCGTACCTGTCGCCTCTAGGTGGGTGAGGTCTCATCTGAAGAATCGACCATCGCCCAGCCTGATTAATGTTTACGAGGCGCCAGGTAGAAAGCTAGATGGGGTTATTTGGCGACGCAGCGGACGGAGTAACCGTAGACACGAAGAAAACTCTGCCGAAATGGATCAGCACTGTTGGCATCAAACTCTAGAATGCCGACTACGCTGCTATCATAAGAGTCTGCGGTAGTGGAGCGATAATATCCTTTAGAACCAACATCTTTTACGGTGCCACCATCGATACTTCCACCATAGACAAAGTATAGCGGTGCACCACGAAGTTTATCACTCCCTTCTTTATTATTTTCAATGTTATAAGCACTAGTTAGACCACCAAAAGATTTGCTACTGGTATTATTCTTGCCACCAGTCGGTAATTGCCAATTATCTGGGCAGATACCTTGTATACCACTGCCGCCCGAGTAACCTCTGACTGCAGCTGCCCAGTCATAGAGGTTGCCTCGCGAAGAATGGTCGCCATCCTTATGATCCCCTATGGCGTAGTGTGTTCCTCCATGATTGTCACTTGGCCAGCCGGGGCAAGATGTTCCACTAATAGTGCATGAGGTTCCGATCTCGTCGGTTTCAGTACCGCTGTAGGCTAAGTTCTGCGTCATCCAGCAATTACCGTCAGCCAATCTAGTTACATAGT
>CAYUDH010000033.1:0-10676 GCA_964443595.1 uncultured Candidatus Saccharibacteria bacterium | reverse complement strand
TGGGCGAGCGCCCCGGAGCGGCCCAAGAAAAGTCGGTGAGGAGCCTTTGGCACCTGTGGGTGGATATAGGGCCAAAAAGAGCGCCGGCCTGTGGAAAACCACATTTAGCTTTTAGCCAAAGCTAGTACTTAATCGTTAAAGTTTATGTTATAATCAAATTGTAAGAATGTAGGCTAGTCCTTATCTATATGAATTTCGATATTGATAGTACCGTTATTCACAATTATGATAGGACTAGCTTCTTTTTGCTTAGGCTTCTTCTCACGATTCGATAGATTCCTGAGCAAATTTAGAAATATTTTAATAGAAGCAAATAGCTTCTTAAGTTTTTCTTTCATATTTCCTCTTTCCGCCAATTCAACCGCCACACCCTACAAAAACCTCAAAAGTACCAAGCGACCGACGCTCTGCCGCTCATTATATAGCAAATTTTCTTAGAATAACAACCACTAGCATGTTAGAAATGTAAAAATCACAACATTCATCTCTATTATTTCTCGGAAAATTCTCAGTCCCACCTCACTTTCTGAACACATATTTTAATCATTACCACCATTCCTGTACACAAATTTTAACCATCACGAATTACCATCACTTTCCTCCAAAAATTCATTTTTATGTTATAATATATTCATGAAAAAACTTCCTATCGTCGCCTTAATCGGCCAAACCAACGCCGGCAAATCCAGCCTACTCAACCGCCTTGCCCACAAAAACATTGCTATCGTCGCCCGCGAAGAAGGCACCACTCGCGATAACGTCATGGCGCGCATCGACGACCGCTTTCTTTTGATCGACACCGCCGGCCTCAAAGACCCAGAAGGCGATTTCGAAGCCGGAATCCAGGACCAAATCACCGATGCCATCGACAGCGCCGATCTCATTCTCCTTACCCTAGATAGCTCGCGCTATCCCGATTACAAAGACAAAGACATTGCCAAAAAAGCCCTCAAATCCCGCAAACCAGTCTTGCTTTTGCTTAATAAATCCGACCTCGGCGAAAGCTTGCCCGACGAGGAATTTCTCCGCCTCGGCATCAAGCCAGAGCAAACTTTCCGCGTTTCCGCCACCACCGGACGGGGAATTACAGACCTCAAATCTGCTGTTCTATCTACTCTACACGCCAATTCTAGAGCAGACCATCCAGCAAGCACCTCCTCAAAACTACCAACAAAGCCA
This sequence comes from uncultured Candidatus Saccharibacteria bacterium, assembly GCA_964443595.1. Lineage (GTDB taxonomy): Bacteria > Patescibacteriota > Saccharimonadia > Saccharimonadales > Saccharimonadaceae > Nanosyncoccus. The sequence goes on along the minus strand of CAYUDH010000033.1, from coordinate 9,497 downwards.
GAAGTTGTCGAATCCTCTACTTGGGAATCTCCGGAGGTCACGACCGAGGACGAAGATGCGCGGCCCCCGCAACGGCGGGCGGACGCGACATCGTGTCCCAAGGAGAGCGATACGACAGCTTCTAATTATCTGAGAATCGCCCTCATCGGTCGCCCCAACGTCGGCAAATCTAGTTTATTTAACTCCCTTGGTCAAAAACAGCAAGCCATCGTCAGCTCACGCCAAGGCACCACCCGCGACGTCAACCGTGTCGAAGTCCGTTTTCATGGACGCACGCTAGAAATTCTCGACACCGCCGGCCTGCGCAAGCCTGGCAAACGCGAAGTCGGTATTGAGAAATTTTCTGCCTTGCGCACCCTAGCCGCCATCGAAGAGTCTGATATTTGCGCCTTGCTCGTCGATGCCACCGAGCCACATTCTAAGCTTGACCAATCACTCGCCGGTCAAATCATCGAAGCTGGCAAGGGAATTATCGTTGTCCTCACCAAAGCCGACCTTGTCGACGACACCGACCACATTCTCGATCAGCTCGAGCAGGATTTTAACTTTTTGCCATATGCGCCCGTACTCATCACCAGCTCTCAGACCGGCCAGAATGTGACTAGACTTTTCGAGCTCGCCACCGAGATTGACGCCACTCGCCATCTCGAGGTCAAGACTTCCGAGCTCAACAAAATCCTCAACGAAGCCATCCTCGAACATCTGCCCGCCGGTCTCAAAAACACTCGTCCCAAGCCCAAATACATCGTCCAGACCGACACTTGTCCACCCTGGTTCGTCGTGCACGGTCGCGACCTCGGGCTTTTGCACTGGTCCTGGAAACGCTTCCTGGAGCGCAAGATTCGCGAAAAATACCCTTTCGTCGGCACACCCATCTTTTTCTCCTTCCGTAGCGACGACAAGTCCAAAGCTCAAGACAACGATTAATCAATCCATCGGAAACTTATTCAATTCCGCCAAAAACGTTGTAATTCTTACAACGTTTCACCGCAACATTTTAGCATTTTCCGCCAAAACCAACCTCACCTCCGATATACTATGCGTTTCCATTAGCTTCGCCCTTAGCTCCGCCGCACCCGGAAATCCTTTCAGATAAATCTTAAAATAATGTTTTAGCGGTTCAAACGGCAAACTCCGCACTTCACCATCCGTTTTTAGAGCAAACTCTTCATTTTCTCGCACCAGCTGTCGTTGTGCTGCGATATGCTTCTCATTTTCTAGCTCATACAAGTCCAGGTGCAAATTCAACAATCCCAGCAAATCCGCCCGCGTCGGCGTATATTCCGTGAAACAATACGGATTCTCAAACACACCTCGGCCAATCATATAACCGTCAACTTCCGGATACTTTTGCATCAAATCCCGCACCTGCGCCAAATCTTTAATGTCCCCGTTAATAATCAATTTCGTTTCCGGGGCTATTTCGCCCCGCAGCTTCACAATTTCCGGAATCAGCTCATAATGCGCCGGCACTTTTGACATTTCTTTGCGCGTCCTCAGGTGCACCGTTAGCGCCGCAATATCTTCCTTCAATAATAATGGCAACCACTCCCGGAATTCATCTACATAAGTATAGCCCAGCCGCGTTTTTACAGAAACTGGCAAATTTGTCGCCCGCTTCGCTTGCCGAATGCATTCCATCGCGAGGTCTGGCGTCCGGATCATCGCTGCGCCACCACCCGCCTTATTCACATGCCGGTCCGGGCAACCCATGTTAATATCTATCCCCGCAAAGCCCAAACCTTCCAGCGCCGCCGCAAGTTCCGCAAAATGCTCCGGATTTTTACCCCAAATCTGTGCGATAATCGGCGCATCTGTCGGCGCTACCGCCAATCTCTCCAGTGCATTGAACCGCCCCTTTTCCGACGCAAAACTCGACACATTCGTAAACTCCGTAAAAAACACATCCGGCCGCCCCGCCTTCGCAATCACCTGCCGGAATACAATATCCGTCACGCCTTCCATCGGCGCCAGCACCGTAAAACCATGCGGCAAAGTTTGCCAAATATCTAGAATATCTTTACTCATTGGTCTTAATTATCGCAAAAATACTCCATTTTGTCAAATTGCCACAACCCTCGCCCAAAACCATTACCATCCCCACTCAAAACCATTACCAAGCCCCCACAAAAACACTACAAAAACCTTCTCATCCAAAATTGCAATATAAACTCTACTAGAAAGTCCTAATCTTATCAAACGGATATATTCTCAACACCGCCGGCCCGATAATCCGGCAAAATGGCACCGTGCCCAGCCCCGAGCGCGAATCAAACGAATGTGAGCCTTCACGATTATCACCCGCCACAAACAATTCGCCCGCCGGCACCGTCATATCTACTTCACCCGAAGAATATTCCTTCGGGCCGTTATTCGCATCTACCCGCGTATCATCATCCGGGTGGAAACCATCCGGATATTCATCATTATATACTGTCAAAACTCCATCCTTCACCGTCACGCGCTCGCCGGGAAAGGCAATTACCCGCTTAATAATGTATTGATCGCGTTGCCCTGTCGGCACACCACAAGTTAGCGGCCCGCTCGCCTCGCCATTCGCGAAGACAATCACCTGCCCGCGCTTCGGCACATATTCTTGCCCCAAGAAATGCGCCCAACTCACCGCGAAACGATTCACTATAATCCGGTCTTCGTTGTGCAAAGTATTTTCCATACTCTGCCCCACCACATCATACGAACGATACACATAAGCATTCAAAACAAATGTGCCAATAATCACCACCGCCACAAAAATTGCTAAACTCAATAAATCTTTTAGTAAGGGATGTTTCTTTAAGAAGCTCGGTTTTGATTGTTCCATTACTTTATTGTACCACACTTAAGCTAAAACTTAGTACTTTTCATAAAAATTTTAATTTTCTATAATAATTTTCCATAAGTCCAATATAATAATATGGTATAATTAAGTCATGGCTGATTATATCTTCATTCGCAAAAGTCGCAACGCGCTGAGTTCGCTCACGCATATGATTCTTAACTTACTCCTCGCAGTCATTTCGATTGGCGCCACCGTCGTCACAGGGAACTGCATTATCGGTCTAGTCTTGATTTTCGTATCCAAATGGCGCATTTTTGCCGTCAATCATCGCTATTGGTGGCTCAATCTCCGCTCCAGTCTGGTCGATTTCATCGTCGGCATCGGCTTCGTCTTGCTAGCTTATGCCGCCGGGTCTAGTTTTTTGCCAGTGCATTTCGTACTGATGGCCGCCTATGCTATTTGGCTGATTTTCATTAAGCCGCGTTCCTCCATGAACTTCGCCGTCATCCAGGCTCTGATTGCCGTCCTAGTCGGCTCCACCGCCGCTACCGTTTTTGCCGCTTTGACCGATTCCATCGTTCTAGTTATCTCTGAGTTTATCATTGGCTACGCCGCCTCGCGTCACGTCCTGGTCCAGAGCGACGAGCATGATGTTTCCTTCATCTCGCTCATCTGCGGTTTGTTCTGCGCCGAAATTTCTTGGCTATCTTATTCTTGGCTCATCATTTACAATTTCACCACCACTGGCATCTGCGTATCACAGCTTGCGATTTTGCTCACTGTTATGATGTTTACTTATTTCAAGATCAATGCTAATATCAGTCAGCACAATGGCAAGCTCAACCTCCGCGAAGTCGCCCTGCCCATCATTTTCACAGTTGTCGTAGTCGCAGTTCTCATTATCAGCTTCAGTCAACCAAGATTTAATATTCATTAAAGGTAGCTTTGTTATAATGTAAGCAAATCGGAAAGTTATTCTCACATACTTTCCATATATATTATATAAGCCAACAGGAGGAAACATGACCAAAGGAGAAACTAACAAAGACACCACGGAAATAAAAGATACCAAAGGCATTACACCAACCAAAGATACTAAAGAAGTCAAAGAAGCTAAAGTCACCCCAGCCCCAGACACCAAAGAGTCCAAAAACTCTAATCCTTTCGCTCATAAGTCTGCCAAAGCTGCCACACCTCAAACCGAGCAACCCAGCCATTCCGATGCCGGTTTTCGCGTTACAGTCATCACTCTGCTAGTCCTCGCTTTCTGCGCTGCTGGCGGTGCACTTGGGCTATCTATCATTAACTACCATCGCGATAATCAGACCATCACCTGGAACTTTGGCAACGACGGCAATTCCGCCAACTTTACCGAAGGTTCCATCGCCGAAGTTGCTTCCAAAGTCGCACCCGGCGTAGTTTCCATTGTCACCGAAACCCGCACCACCGGTTGGTTTGGTCAGTCCTCTACCTCTACTTCCGCCGGCACCGGCATGATCGTCACCAAAGACGGCTATATCCTCACCAATAAGCACGTCGTCGACGGCGCCAACTCTATCAAAGTCGTCCTCGACAGCGGGGAAACTTATGACAAAGTCACCCTCGTCGGCACCGACCCACTCAATGACGTCGCCTTCCTCAAAGTCAACGACGTAAACGACCTACCCACCGTCACCCTCGGCGATTCTAAGACCATCACCGCCGGTCAACAAGTCATCGCCATCGGCAACGCCCTCGGTCAATATCAAAACACTATCACCTCTGGTATCGTTTCTGGCACCGGCCGCTCTCTCACTGCCTATGCTAGCGATTACTCCTCCGCCGAGAATCTCAGCGACATGATCCAGACCGACGCCGCTATCAACGCCGGCAACTCCGGCGGCCCGCTGGTCAACGCCGCTGGCCAAGTCATTGGCATCAACACCGCCACCACCTCCGAAGCCGACGGCATCGGCTTTGCCATCCCCATTTCTAGCGTCAAGGGCATGCTAAACAACATCATCAAAAACAACGCTGCCAAGCGCTCCTACATGGGAGTCTACTATATCAACATCACTCCAGACATCGCCACGACTTATAACTTACCTGTTACTTCCGGTGCTTATATTTCTAACAACGGCGGCGCCAAATCCGTCATCAAGGACGGCCCCGGTGACCTCGCTGGCCTCCAAGACAAAGACATCATCACCAAAGTCAACGGCGTCGAAGTCGGCCGCGCCGGCACCGTATCCACTCTAATCGGCGAATACATGCCCGGCGACACCATCCAGCTCACCATCCTCCGCGACGGCAAAGAGAAGAATCTTAATCTCACCCTCGGCGCCTACGGCGAAACTTCCAGCCAAAAAAGCTAAATAAATATGCTATATTATAAAACCGCTTCTATCATGTAGGGGCGGCTTTACATTACAACATATTTCTCCTAGAAAAACTAGACTTGCATAAGCAGGATTTGGTTGGTATAATAGAATTGCAATCAGATCGTAAGATATTTTAGAAATTTTAATAAGTTTTTGAAACTTAGATGTACTTAAGAATGGCACCATGTAGGCCGGAAGAGTATAGCTGAGTTTCTCTAAATTCAACTTACGATTTTGATTGCACCTCGTGGTGCCATTTTTGTTAACACAGGCGCAATAATATATATTGTGTTGCGTTATTTTTGTTGGCAAAAACTTGGTCACCTTCTGAGGAAAATGTATATACTTATCAAACCAAAAGGAGAGCCAAATATGCGTCACAGGCTACAACGGGTTTTTGTGAGGAGGAGATCCCCACAAAAGTCTAGAACTACATCAACTTTTACAACTAATTCTGACGGGGATCCTCATTCCGCTAGAAAGAATAAGCTTCATAGTAAAAGTACTTATTTCTACAACGATGGTAGTTCTAGGCTAAGCTCCAAACTTAACTATGTAGTCCCTAGTGTCTGCACTTTGACTCTCCTGGTTGGTGGGATGGTATGTATCAATCCGACCCTTGATAATCGCAAGGTTTATGCCGAAGAATTAGATTTTGATGCTAGCAATGCAGATAGCACCAGCAATGATTCCGGAATCATGACGGCTAGCGATCCAACTATCAACTTAACTATTGCACCTGATAGCGGTAATACCAATAGTAATGTCACGGTTGGCGAAGTAGCTTATTTCAGCAACACTATCACTGTAGGTGGTACTGGTATTAGTAAGTATTATTTAACCCTGAGTACGCCCAGTGGTAGTACTGGTAACTTAGTCGGCAAAGACCATCCCGCGGCTACAGTAGGTAAAGTAACTTATAATACTGCACCAGCTAACTTTAATGATAATACTTGGGGCTATGCTGTAAGCGATAATACTAGTACAGCTAATAATAGCTTAACTTATAATCCCGTTCCGTCCGGCACTAGCGGCAACAACTCAGCCTATCTAGCTGCCAAAAATAGTGCACCAGCTACCGACGGAGATAAATATAAGCTGGTTTTTGCGGCCAAACTCGGTAGCAATCTACCAGGCGACCATTACCAATCAAGCGTCTACATTTCTGCTGTAGCAAATGCTGAACAAACTGTAAACAACTGGTTCCGTAATGTCGGCATTACTACTATGCAGGAAATGAATAGCATCTTATGCAAGAGCGCTCCAGAAAATGCTACCAGCCAACTTAAAGATGACCGTGATGGTAAACTCTACTGGGTTACTAAGCTCAAAGACGGCAACTGTTGGATGACCCAAAATCTGGCCTACGATGGTGGCGGTACGGAACAATGTACCCTCAGCGGCGGCACTGATTGTACAAGCTGGCCGAGCAACAATGATTATAAGCCTCACTACGCTAAAGGTACTCACTCTGAAGCTGGTGAAAGCGCTCATACTGCACAAGGTAACTTTTACTCTTGGGAAGCCGCTATGGACGGTAACACGGGTGTACCTGGATCGGTACAAGGCATCTGCCCAAATAACTGGCAATTACCGACTAGCAATAGCGCTAACAGTAAGTCCTTTGATAACCTAGCTAACGCTTACGGTATTGGTAATAATGCTAGCGGCAGTAGAGCTCTGCGTAGCAATCCGCTATTCTTCCAGTATGGCGGATACGTGGGCAATGGCAAACTGAGCGGCGCCGACGTCAGCGGATACTATTGGTCTTCTACGCCTAACGGCACCAATAACGCTTACCGTTTGCTCTTTACTGATACTAATGTCGTCTCGTATCTTGGCGGTAATCGCTACGATGGTTACTCCGTCCGCTGTGTCGCCAAATAATCGCATCTAGCTTTCTATCTGGCGCCTCGTAAACATTAATCAGGCTGGGCGATGGTCGATTCTTTAGATGAGGCCTCGCCCACCCAGAGGCGACAGATACGAAAGCTAGATGCCAGAACAATTCTCAAACCTCCAAATCTTACCGGACCGAAAAACGGAATCGCTCAGCACCATAAGCCGCAAGCGTCGGTGCCACTACCTCACCTCCTCCGCCGTCCAGCTCACCACCCCACTCCGCAGCTCGTATTCTAGCACCTTTTGCGGCTTATGATGATAAGTATTATCATGGTAATCATACCAATACCGCCATCTATCCTCGAACAGCAAGCCAAAACCTTCCGTCTTCAGGTGAATAAACCCCGCCTTCTCCGCCATTTTAATCAATTGCGCATGCTGGCAAGGGTCCGCCTCTACCGCCAAATAATCCAGCCACAGCCCATCCGGCCCACCATAATAGTCCAATTCCTTCAAAAACCGCTGATAAATTGACAGTCCATGATTACCCCGCGCATAGAGCGCATTGCTCGGCTCAAAATCTAGATTCTTCCGGTCCAGCCACCCCCACTCCTTATCCACGTAGGGCAAATTCGCCACCACCACGTCAAAATGCTCCGGATACGTCATAAACTCAAACCCTTTCAGTAAGTTCGACTGCACCAGCTCCACCCGCCCCTCGTGGCGGAGGTCGTTCTGCTCCGTCACCTCTAGCGCCCGCGTGCTAATATCCGACGCCAAGACATAGCTCTGCGGATATTCCAGCGCCAATGTAATCGCAATGCAGCCACTGCCCGTACCAATTTCTAGGAACTTCGGCTGCTTCGGCAAATCCAAACCCTTCACCAGCTCGATCAGCGCCTCTGTTTCTGGGCGGGGAATCAAAACCCCCGGCCGCACCTGGAACTTCCGCCCATAAAACTCCTTTTCACCCAAAATATACGCCAGCGGCATCCCCAGCAAGCGCTTTTGCAGCATTTTATCGGCCCGTTCGCGTAGGGAATCAACATTTTTCTCGCCATGCGCCACCAGCCAGCTCCGGTCCGCCCGCAGTGGCCCAAAACTCCTTAGCGCAATCAACTCCGCATCCAGCGAATCAATCTGCTTTTTTGCCTGCCTTAGCCATGTATTAATATCCATTTTTCTCTAAACTATTGACTTTTTACTCAATCTGTGCTATAATGAGAATATATAGCCTACTCCAGTTGCAAAATTGGAGGCATTTTACTCTCCCAGCTTCCGCTCCGCCACCGTCAGCTCATGTATCAGATCATCAATATCTCCATCCATCGCCGCGCTCACATTCGACCGCGAATAGTGCACCCGGTGGTCCGTAATCCGGTCTTGCGGGAAATTATACGTCCGGATCTTCTCGCTGCGGTCACCCGAGCCAATCAAACTTTTCCGTGCGTCGCTCGCCGCCTTCATTTCTTCTTGCTTTTGTTTCTCAATCAAGCGCGAACGCAGCACCATCATCGCCTTAATCCGGTTCTGCTGCTGCGACCGCTCATCCTGCATCGCCACCACAATACCCGTCGGCAAATGCGTAATCCGCACCGCCGAATCTGTCGTGTTCACGCCCTGGCCACCATGCCCACCCGAGCGATAAATATCAATCCTCAGATCCTCTGGCTTAATCTCCAGATCCGCTTCGCTCGCCTCTGGCAGCACCGCCACCGTCGCCGTCGATGTATGAATCCGCCCTTGGCTTTCCGTCACCGGCACCCGCTGCACCCGGTGCACGCCACCCTCAAACTTCAGCTGGCCATACGGCTTCTGCCCTGACACCCGAATAATTACTTCCTTCATGCCACCAGCCTCGTTCTCGTTCTGTGCCATCAGCTCTACCTTCAGGTGATGTTTCTCGGCATAGCGCACGTACATTCGGTACAATTCGCCCGCAAACAGGGAAGCTTCATCGCCACCCGCCCCCGCTCGGATCTCCATAATCGCCGGCTTGTCATCCGCCGGGTCGTGCGGCAGCAAAATCTCCTCTAGCTCGGCCTGCTTCTCGGCTATTTTCGCCGTCAGAGTGTCTATATCCGCCCGCGCTAGCTCCCCCAGCTCCGGGTCTTCCGCCAGCTCCTTCGCCTCCGTGAGCGCCTGCTCCGACTGGTCTATTTCGCGTTTCAAGTCTAAAATTGTGTTTATTTCCGCCAAACGACGCGACTTTTCTGCGAACTTAGCATCCGCATACGCCTCTGGCTTCGCCAAAAAAGCCTCAATTTCGGCTTTTTCGTGCATAAACTTCTGGAAATCTACATTCATTTATGCTATTATAGCATATATAGGGCAGTAGCGTGAGTTTTCATGATCTCTTTTTAGAAAATTCACGCTCGGTCCTATACGAATATGGCTTCTTGGCTCAGCGGCTAGAGCACTCGCGAAAGCAAGTTTTCGAGTAAGAAAAGTCTTTAAAAATTTGGTTCTTTAGCTCAGTTGGCTAGAGCGTACGATTCACATTCGTAAGGTCATTG
>CAYUDH010000032.1:0-10715 GCA_964443595.1 uncultured Candidatus Saccharibacteria bacterium | reverse complement strand
TATTATGCCCTTATAGGGCTGAGCAAACCACCCCTTAGAGGGGTGGTTTTGATTAGCCTAATCTCGCTGGCTAGGCCAGCATGTCCGTTAGGCTTATAGGTAGTGCTCAATGACTTCAACCGGCTGTTGCCGATTTTCCTTTTCTTCGCTCGTCGGCTGCAAGAATCTAATCTCGCGGTAGTATTTCTTGTGGTATTCGTAGACGTGGTTATCTTTAGCGCATACGATCTGGAACTTCCGCCACTTTTGCTTGCCATTCTTAACTCGCGGCGTTTTTACGTCGAGCATAAGACAGTCATCAGACTCTGGAGTCGTCGGCTTGGAATAGTGCATGCTAAAAGTAATTGGCAAAGAGCATTCATCCTCCGGGCACTCGCCAATCTCTGTGCTGATTGTGCTGAGGGCGGGATGCTCGCAGACCAAGTGGATACTATCGTAAGCTACATTAATCTCCGAAACCTTATAACCGGTTTCGACTCCGGTCAGGATCAAGTAGCTCAGCTCGGCAAAGGCAAAGTCGCTAATGTCCCCGCCAGCAATCACGCAGAAATCGATATGCTCTTCACAAAAGCGCATCCAGTGATCCTGCGACACCCTGGGAATAGATACTTTCAACCCCGGGTACTCTGAGAATGAGATACCGCTCGTGGGATGCAGGGAATCGCTCAGTTGGTAGTAGTAGCACTCGCCCTCATTGTAGGTCAAGATTTCGCGTCGGTTTACGTTGACCATTTTTGTCACTCCTATCTCGTAATGTACTAATGTGTGTAGTTTAGGAACCTAAATAGGGACACATTTCGTAGGGTTATACCTCCATTATAGCACACTTCTGCCAAAAAGTCAATACTAATTATGCTAAACTTTGGTCTTTCTGGCAAGATTATTACTAAATAGCGGCCCCATAACTTTATATGGCTGGAATAGCTGTTCCATAAATATCTTTTTCGAAGGGCCTAAGACTTGGGCGAGCGCCCCGGAGCGGCCCGAGAAAAAGTATATTTATGGAACAAACCCGAAATCATACCTTATAGCACATTTCTCGCACACGACCTGCCAAACCATGTTATAATATAATCCATAATCCCCGCGTGGAGTATTTGTAGCCATCTTGGGATTAGGCACCTTAAGTGGTTAGCATTGCCTGCCAAGCAGGAGAAAGGAGGTAGGTTTCATGACCTACCAGAGAGGTAAATGTCTTTATGCAGGAAAAGCCAGTGAGCTCTACGAAGCGGCCGACGAGCATGGCCGGGTCATCCCCGATCTGTGCATCATCAACCGCAAGGACGACATCACGGCGCAAGACGGCGCAGTCCGCAGCAAGATCGAAGGCAAGGGCATCTATACCAACCGCATCTCCAACCATCTTTTCCGGATGCTGGAAAAGGAAGATGTCCACACCCACTTCGTGTTTGAGCTGAGCTCGCGCGAAACGCTGATCAAGCGCACTACGCCTCTGCCGTTAGAGGTGGTCGTCCGCAACATCGCCACCGGCAGCCTTTGCCAGCGTCTGCCCTTTACTGATGGCATCCTGCTGTACGATCCGATCGTCGAGCTGTTTTACAAGTCCGACGCATACCATGACCCGCTGATTAACCATTACCACGCCATCGCGCTGGAGATTGTCAATAGCGAGGAGGAGCTCAAGGACATCGAGTGGCTGGCCAAGGATGCCAGCGCTGTCCTGCAGGACATCTTTGCCAACGTTGGCATCGCTTTGGTCGACCTCAAGCTGGAGTTCGGCCGCCTGCCTAGCGGCGAGCTGATTCTGATCGACGAGATCTCCCCCGACACCTGTCGGCTCTGGGATACTCGGACCGGCCAGAAGCTGGACAAGGATATTTTCCGCCAGGGTCTGGGTAACGACGCCACGGCCGCCGCCTACCGCGAGGTTTACGAGCGCCTGACTGCCGTAGATGGCACGTAGCACCAAAGAGCCCCTAGCTAACCGCCCCATATCACGAAGGCCCCTCCATGCGAGGGGTCTTTTCCAGCTCTGCAGCTCAAGCCATTAACCATTACATATTATAAACCAAAAATCACCCCCTCGGTTTGAGGGGGTGTGGTTATGCTTGGGTTGGTTTTGCGGGTGCTTACTTTTTCTCCATGGCGACGTCCAGGTTCAGCCACGACGGGTCGCCGTTTGCCAGCGGAATCATGATGCCGTATCCTTCCAGATTGTACAGGTCGCTTGGCCAATAGACCTTGGCGACCGCCTCCACGCCGGCGTACAGCTCATTCACGCGTTCCTCGCCGAGGCTCTGAATCGAGATGAATCGGCTCGTCGGCATCGAAGTCGCGGCTTTCACCACCTCATCCAGAGCTTTGAGTTCCGGGTGCTCGTCCATAAAGGCACGCGCCTTCTGGACGAACTCTGCACCGCTGTACTCCCTTAGGGATGGCGGATTCGCTGCACCACGCAGCATATCCAGACCGGTGCCAATCTCTTTGAGGGTGACTGCGAAGAAACAGTCGAGACGGTAGTCAATCTGACTCCGGAGCTTGTTGTTGCTGAGATACTCCGGCAGGCCTTGGACGTACTGCATGGCTTCCAGCGCGCTCATCGAGGAAGCCTTGATGTGCGCCTGAGCCGCTTCGCTCAGTTGCTCGCCGATGCTCATATCCCAGCCGCTCTTGTCCCAGATTACATCCTGGCTTAGAGTCAGCCGCTCGGCATCGCGCAGATAGGTTTCCAGATGAAACGCTTCCCAGCGGTACTGGTAGAGGTAGTCCAGCCGACTAACTTTCGCCAGCTGGAAGCACAGATACCTGTTACCGGTTGCGCTGTCCACGCGGACAATCGGAGTCTCATCCAGGACAATCTCCGCCCAATAAAAGTGGTCATTGGGCGCCAGAATCACCTGAATGCCGTTCGGCGTCACGGTAGACGCGCTGTCCATCGTCGGCGGTTCGCCCGTGACCCCGGTAGGGATGCCGTGGATGTCTTCCCAGGTGCAGCCAATCGGCTTGGACGTGGGCGGCTCCGGCGGAACCGGCTCGGGGACGCCAAAGATGTCTTCATAGGTGCAGAAGGTCGGCTCGGACTTGGGCGGCACAGGGACCGGCGCCGGGCTCGTAGCCCCTGCGCTGATGGTAAACACGCCCATCATCAGGATGGTGACCAGGAACATTGCGAAGTAGCGACGAATACGGTTTTTCATAGAAACCCCTCCAATAAAAAATTCGCGGCAAAATCAACCAAAACATTGTAAAGGTGCTGTGGTCTTTCTGCCACTGATTCTATTATAGCACACATGCCTAAAAAAGTCAAGCTTATTTTAGCGAATGCACCTAAAACAGCCGCTAACTTTGCAACAGGACTTTATTCAACAAATTTTTACATAACTTTTCCAAATCCTATGTTATAATAGACATAAGTATATTTAGGAGGCAAAATGGTAAGATTAGCGATAAACGGTTTCGGGCGGATTGGGCGCTGTGCTTTCAAGATTGCTTTCGAACGTCGCGACGCCGAAGTCATTGCAATCAATAGTCTTGGCGACACGAAGACATTTGCACACCTTTTGAAATATGATTCAGCTTACGGGGTGTATGATCACGATATTAGCTACGACGACAAGCATATCATCGTCGATAATCGCAAGATTCTGTTCCTCAGCGAGCCCGACCCACTCAAGCTCCCTTGGGCCAAGCTCCAGATCGACACCGTCATGGAATGCACTGGCGTGTTTTGCGACCCTGCCGCCGCTCGGCAACACATCATCGCTGGCGCGCGCAAAGTTGTGATTTCCGCCCCGGCCAAGGGCCCCGGCGCCAAAACTGTAGTGCTAGGTGTGAACGAAGAGGTTGTCACCGCTGACGACGAAATCCTCTCTTGCGCTAGCTGCACCACCAACTGTATCGCCCCCGTGATGAAGATTCTCGAGGATAATTTCGGCATCGAAAAAGCCATGATGACCACCGTCCACTCCTACACCGCCTCCCAAAAACTCGTCGACGACGAAGCCAAAGACATCCGTGAAGCTCGCGCCGCCGCTGTGAATATCATTCCTACCACTACCGGCGCTTCTAAAGCCACCGCTCTGACCATCCCCAGCCTCGAGGGTAGGTTCAATGGCTTATCCGTCCGGGTGCCCACTCTAGTCGTATCCTTGGCCGATATTACCGCCGTACTCAAGCGCGAAACCACCAGGGAAGAGCTCAACGAGATTTTCCAGCGCGCCTCCCAAGAGCCATATTACGAAGGCATCGTCGACGTGATGGCGGACGAGCTAGTCAGCTCCGATTTCCGCGGTAATGCTCACTCCGCCATTGTCGACCTGCCGCTGACCGATGTCGTTTGTGGCGATATGGTCAAGCTAGTCGTCTGGTACGATAACGAATGGGGCTACTCTAACCGTTTGGTTGAGCTGTCCGTGGATTTCGGTAGGTAAACATGAGCGCTATTGACAAAAATGACTAAGTGTGCTATAATGGAAAGATAGGTTACTGACAGATGCAATCTTATACAATCTACATTGGGGCTGATCATCGCGGTTTTGCCAAGAAAAACGAGCTCATCAAGCTATTAGCTGGTTGCCATCCCGGTATGGTCACGGTGGAGGATCTCGGTGCCTCGGAGTATGTCGAAGACGATGATTTTAACGAACCCGCCAAGGCCGTCGCTGGGAAAGTCGCTGCCGATGCGCATAGTTTTGGCGTGCTACTGTGCGGCTCCGGCCAGGGTGTCTGCATGCAGGCCAACCGTGCTAAAGGCGCCCGCGCCATCTGTGTCAAGACTATCGAAGATGCCATCAAGGGCCGCGAGCACGATTGGGCTAACATCGTCTGTATGCCCGCCGACGAGCTTGAGACCAGCCAGATGGAGCAGATTGTCAAAGCTCTCTGCCACGCCAAACCTTTAGATACCGAGCGTCACCAGCGCCGTATGCGCAAACTTGAGGAGAGCTAGCCATGCCTGCGATTGTCCCGACTATTACCACCGATAATCCCCAAGTCTTCGCTACCAACTTGCAAGAGTTTAGCAAGTTTTCTAAGCGTATCCACATTGACGTGTCGGATGGCACTTTGGCCCCGACCAATCTTTTACCTTTATCCAGTATCAACCATGTAGATGATATTACTATGGATATTCACATCATGTCTGCCCGCCCTAGCGAGCACCTGAACGACATCCTGCGGATTAAGCCGTCACTCTGCATTGTGCATTCTGAGGTGGATGATAATTTGCAGGCGCTTTTCGGCGCCCTGAAAAACGCCGGTATCAAAGTCGGCGTGGTTTTGCTTAAGACTACTTATCCCAAGCGTGTCCAGGAGCGCATCGCCATGGCGGATCATGTGATGATTTTTGCTGGGCAGCTTGGCAGTCAGGGCGGCACAATCGACCTCTTGCAGATGGAAAAAGTTCCCCTTATCCGCGCTATCAAGCCCGATTTAGAAATTGGCTGGGATGGCGGCGTGAATCTCAGCAATATCCGTGCCGTCGCTCATTCCGGTGTTGATGTTATTAATGTTGGCAGCGCGATTTCACAAGCACCTGATAAATCCGCCATGTATCAATCTCTGCTCGCCGAGTCAGAAAAGAAAGGAGTCCTCATATGAGCCGCATCGTATCTATCGGCACTGCCACCCAAGACATTTACCTTCTCGACCGCGATGATTTCGCTGGGGTCGAGCTCAGCGAAGAAGTTTCTATCTTTGGCAAAATGAAAGTCGGCGACAAAATCGACATTGACAAAGTGCACTTCGACATCGGCGGTGGCGCCACTAATGCCGCTACCACTTTTGCCCGCTGCGGCCACGAGTCCATTATCCTCAGCAATATCGGTCGCGACGCTTCGGGCGAAGCGGTGCTGGAGTGCCTGGATCGGGAGAATATCGACAGCAGCTACATCCAGGTGGTGAATCGTCACACCGATTGCTCAGTGATTTTGATTGACGTGCGCAATGCTGACCGCACGGTTTTGGCGCATCGTGGCGCATCGCGGGATTTCTCTAATCTCGAGCCGGACGACCTCGATACCATCCAGCCAGATTGGCTCTATACTACCAGTTTGCGCGGCGACATGCACAAGCTCTTGCAGTTTTTTGAGAAAGCTCATCAGCTCGGTGCCAAAGTCATGTTCAACCCCGGCGCCGAAGAGCTGGCCGAGCTCAAGAAGCTGATTGGCCTGCTAGACTTAGTAGATGTCCTCTTGGTTAATAAAACCGAAGCCGCCCAGATTGTCCCCGGCGTCCTCTTGGTCGAGCTCGCCGATAAACTCAGCCATTATTGCCCAGCGGTCTTGATTACCGATGGCATCATGGGCGCCCTCGCCACCGACCGCAAGGAAAGCTACCGCATCAGTGTTTACGAGCAAGAGCGCGTGCGCGACCGCACCGGCGCGGGTGATGCCTTTGGTTCCGGATTTTTGGCGAAATGGGCGGAAGGTGCCAAGCTCAAGGATGCTCTGTGGTTTGCCGCCGCCAATGCCTCCAAAGTCACTCAGAAATACGGTGCCAAAGCTGGCATCATGACCGGCGAGGAGGATTTACACCCCATGTCAATGCAAAAAGTTAATTAGGAAGGGAATATGTTAGACGAAGAAGTTCTGAAACAGTTAGAAGCAGCCGATATTGAACGCGCCAAAGCTTATGCGCGCGATCTCGAAGAAGGGCTTAAGATTGTCCGCACTTATCCGCAAGGCGTGACGATTTTCGGCTCTGCCCGCTTGCCACAAGATAATAAATATTGCAAAAAAGCCCGTGAGCTTGGCCAGCTCCTAGCTCAGAATGGCCACGCCGTGATTACTGGTGGTGGCCCTGGCATTATGGAGGCTGCCAATCATGGCGCGTTCGAGTACGGTGGCCGCAGCATTGGCCTTAATATTACCCTTAGCCACGAGCAAGAGCCCAATCCTTACCTCACCGATACCTTGCAGTTCAAATATTTCTTCGCCCGCAAAGTCATGCTGGCCATGTCCGCCAAGGTCTACGTCCTCTTCCCGGGCGGCCTCGGCACTCTAGACGAGCTATCCGAGATTATCATCCTCATGCAAGAGGGCAAGATGCCCAAGATGCCGGTCTTCTTCTTCGGCAAGAGCTTTTGGCGCCCTCTCGCCAAATTCATCGAGAACAAAATGCTCACCATGGGCCTCGTTTCCAAAAACGACACCAAGATTTACAAACTCACCGACGACGTCATGGAAGTCGTCAAAGCCGCCAACAAAATCGGCCACCCGCCCATCAAGACCAACTTTTACGATGGTTTTAGCTCCCAATCTGGTATCAGCGCACCGAAGAATTAGCATAGTTCTTTTAGCGCTCGACCTAACATTAGCGCACCCAAGAATTAGCGTAAATTAGCGTAGCGCCGTTAGCCACCGATCTGGCATCGGCACATCTCCAGGGTGGGTATCCTAGTTATAGCAATTCAAAAGTCCCCACAGCGCGATTCCGGTCGCCACCGAAACGTTAAAAGATTCCTTTTGCCCCTGCATCGGGATTTCCAAGAAATAATCTACCTGTGCACGGATTTCCGCCGGGATTCCGTGCACCTCCTCGCCCAGAATTAAGAGAATCCGGTCAGAAAGTTGGATTTTCTCACCATTATGATCGGTTTTTTGTCCCAAAATTAGCTGTTTGGGCATTTCGGCAGGAGAAAGGTTATTTTCTAACCCGATTACGGTATATCCTTCCATTATAGCACACTTTATATAATCTGTCAATGCTTGGTCGCTATTTCCCGCCAAACTCTGCTGTGGAACGGATTTTTCTGCCCCGAGTGCGGACTTTTCGATCTGATGGTTTAGCTTGGTCCGCAGATGTGGCAAAAGCTGCGGGTCGTCATAGCGCGGCGTATAGCCCGAAAAAATCGCCTTTTCGACACCCAGCCCATCACAAGTCCGCAAAATCGCCCCCACGTTATAGACCGAGCGAATATTATGTAGTACTACAGAGATTTGCATAGACCCATTATACTATAATTTTGTGGGCATAAAAAGGCCCCCGTAATGGGGGCCAGGAGTCAGGCACTCACCTTGGCGGCAAGCATCCGACTCAAGGAGGAGTTGATATTCTCAAAGATTTGTGTTGCAATCCAGATACCCTGGCTGCATAATGTATCCAGATTATGCAAATGGCGTTTGCGGCCAGGCTCGGTGTCACCGCCATCGGCGGGGTCTACCTCGGGGAAGCAGAAGTCCAAACCCAGCAGCTCCTCAGGTTCGCCCCAGACGGGTACCAGGCAGCAGAACTGCATCGTGCGGTCCCACTGGTCCCACATCTGGTCCACGGTATCGTGCAGCTTCTGGAACCCGCGCTCGGCCGTACAATATATTTCGTCGTTGACCTCGAAATCGCCCCAATCTTCATCGGGTCCCTCACCAATCACAAAGGTGCCCTCATCGCAGAGGTCCACCAGCTCGGTCAGGGTATCCACAGCTTTCCAGAGCTCGAGGTAATCGGGTTCAATTTTCTTGAACTGAGCCCTCATCTTGTCGGCGACCTTCGCGTCCGCGGCGGCAGTAGCCGGGCTATGATGCCCGTGGTCCACCACGTACGAGATATTCTTGGCGATGAGCCGCGTTTTCTGCCGGACTGTTTCAAAGAGTTTGATAAACTCCTCGCCATTCGCAAAGGAATGGTCTCGATCGACGTATAACAACATGGAATTTGCCCTCCTCATTTTTAGTGCCATATGGCACTTGCTAAAGTACGGCCTACTAAGTAGGTATACTTCTATTATAGCACACTTTTGCCAAAATGTCCATAGCAAAAGCGGTTTTTATTGACAAAAATTGAACTCCATTGCATAAAACTCGATTATTCTCTATTTTTCCAGGCTTAACTTCTCTAAACTATGTTATAATTAAGATTATGGAAAGATATGACCCACTGAAGATTGAACAAAAATGGCAAAAGATTTGGGACGAAACTGCCGCTTTCAAGGCCGGCCCGATTGACAGTAGCCAGCCCAAAATGTACCTCGCGGAGATGTTCCCGTACCCGTCGGGTGCTGGCTTGCATGTGGGCCATGTTCGTAATTTTACTATTGTTGACGTCTTGACGCGCTTTTACATGCAGCAGCGTATGAACGTCTTGCGGCCGTTTGGCTATGATACCTTTGGCCTCCCGGCGGAGAATTACGCTATTAAGACTGGCGTTTCACCCCAAAAAGCCACGGCCGAGAACATCGCAAACTTCCGCAAGCAGGCCAAAAAGCTGGGCTACGCTGTGGACTGGAGCCGAGAAATCAATACCAGCGACCCAGAGTATTACAAATGGACCCAGTGGTGTTTCTTGCAGCTTTACAAAGCCGGTCTCGCCTACCAAAAGGAGTCATATCAGTGGTGGTGCCCGGTCGACCAGACCGTGCTGGCCAACGAGCAGGTGGAGAACGGCCATTGCTGGCGCTGCGGTACCGAAGTCCAGAAAAAAAAGATGAAGCAATGGTTCTTCAAAATCACCGATTATGCTGACGAATTGCTAAAAGACATCGACCAGCTCGACTGGCCCGAGAAAATCAAAACCATGCAGAAAAATTGGATTGGCCGCTCCGAAGGCGCCGAGGTGGATTTTGAAATCAGTAATTCAATAGACAATCAAGAACACCGAAGAACTGGCGACATGTGCGTCAGTTCTGAGGAGAACTCTTCTTTGGAGGTTGGACACCTTTCTAGTCAGAAAGGGGTCCAAAAGGTTACCGTCTTCACCACCCGCCCGGATACAATCTTTGGCGCGACGTTCATGGTCTTGGCACCAGAACATCCGCTGGTTCCGCAGCTGGTAAATGATAATACTCGGGCGGCTGTCGAGGAATACTGTCAAACCGCCATCAAGAAATCCGAGATTGAGCGCCAAGAGAATAAGGAAAAAACCGGCGTTTTCACCGGTAGCTACGCCATCAACCCTGCCAACGGCAAAGAAATTCCAATTTGGGTCGCCGATTACGTCCTTAGCGGTTACGGTACCGGCGCCGTGATGGGCGTGCCGTTTGGTGACGAGCGCGACCTCGAGTTTGCTGAGAAATTCGACCTGCCAGTCGTCCAAGTCATCGAAGCGCCCGACCACAGCGCAGAGAACAGTCGCTTCTATCACGGTGAAGGCACTATGGTTAATTCCGCTCAGTTTAACGGTATGGATAGCAGTGAAGCCCGCGAGCAGATTGTAGCTTGGCTAGAAGAGCGCGGCCTCGGTCGTAAAAAAGTCATCTACAAGATGCGCGACTGGCTAATTTCTCGCCAGCGCTATTGGGGTTGCCCAATTCCGGTCGCTTATGATAAGGATGGCAACGTCCACCCGATTCCGGAGGATCAATTGCCGGTCATGCACCCCGAGATTCAAGATTACAAGCCCGACGACACCGGTCGTTCGCCACTGGCCAAGGCTAAAGATTGGCTCAAAGTCACCATCGACGGCGAAGAAATGACCCGCGAAACCGACACCCTAGACGGCTACGCCTGCTCTAGCTGGTATCTCTGGCGCTACACTAGCCCGCACGATGCCCAAGCTGCTTGGGACCCGGAGGCTATCAAGTACTGGGCGCCAACGGATATTTACGTCGGTGGCGACCACGCCGTGGCACATTTGCTGTACGTCCGCTTCTGGTGCAAGTTTTTCGCTGATCAGGGCTATTTGCCCTTCCGCGAGCCTGTGAAAAAGCTTCTCTATAATGGCTATATCAACGCCCCCGACGGCAAAAAGATGAGTAAGTCCAAAGGTAACGTCATTGACCCGCTCGAAGTGATTAACAGCGGTTATGGCGCCGATACTTTGCG
>CAYUDH010000031.1:7623-10873 GCA_964443595.1 uncultured Candidatus Saccharibacteria bacterium | reverse complement strand
AACAACCTTGCCTGTGAGTTTAATCACTTCCTTTTGACTAGCCATAAATTACATTCCTTATTGTATCACGGATTATCTGAAAAGTAAACACTTTTACCTCTATTTTTGATAGAAAATCGGTGGATTATTCTAGAATCGCTCGGACGAAGAGCCTTTGATTGTAAGTCCAGCTGGTTTGAAGCCAGTCGCCGGTACAGGTGATAAGGGTTAAAGTATTGCCAGTGCTATTGAGCGGAGTGAAAGCGGTGGCCATGTAGTCGTTGGCTTCGTCGCCAATCATTTTCTTGACGCTTTCCACGACGCGGTAAGTAAAGACGTGGCCGTCGCCCATTTCAATTTTGACGGTTTCGCCGACTGGTAGCTTGGGTAGAGTGCGGAAAATGCCATAGCCGAGGTCGCCACCGTGAGCATTCATGACGGTAACGCCGCGCTGGCCGGGGAGGACGGAACCGGAACCGGTGTACCAACCGACGTCGTAGGCGTTGTAAGGGGTGGCCATTTCACCTTCGCCTTTAAGACCGAGTTCGACAATGCGGCGGTTGTAAATACCTAAATATGGAATGGTGAAGTAACGTGGCTTGTCGGGGGCGACGATATATTCGGCGATTTGCTGGGTGGTAGGCTCGGTGTTGTCGACTTCTTCGGTGGTGCTGTTGCCTTCGTTGATTTCGAGCTGATCATCGGACTTGGTGACGACGTCGCGTGGGCTACCTTCCATGGTGGCGAGATAGTTGTGCTCCCAGATGGCGACGCGGGCAAAGAAGACGACCAGGATAGTGGCGATAAGGCCGAGAGCTAAGTAAGCTGGATGAATGTGAAGTTTACGAATGAGGGGTAACTTCATTTTTTTGGTAGCTTTAGTCTTGGCTTCGGCTTTAGCTTTGGTAGTATCTCTAGTAATGTCTTTGGTTTGATTTTCCACTTGGTCCACACCCTTCTTTTTAGGTTTATTTATATTCATCATAAGTTACCATCAATGCACGCGAATTGAGCTGGCGTAAGTTCTCTAGGGCAACGGTGACGATAATGAGCAAGCCGGTACCGGATAGAGATAGACCTACTGGACGACCGGTGAGGACGATGAAGATGTAGTCAGTCAGGAATGGCAGCATGGCAATGAAGCCGAGGGCTAGCGCGCCAAAGAGATTGAGATGATTGATGGTCTTGCCAAGATATTCGGCGGTTTGATTGCCGGGGCGGATGCCCTCGATGAAGCCACCCTGCTTTTGTAAGTTGTCGGCGATTTCGTTGGTATTGAAGATGATGCTGGTGTAGAAGTAAGTAAAGAGAACAACGAGAATGAAGTAGAGCGCCGGATAGAAGAACCACTGAGCGGTGATGCCATTAGGATACATGGCGCTGAAGTTCTGCGCGGAAGGTGCGGTGAAGAGGGTCATGAGAGTGGTGCCGAAGGTGCCGTCGGGATTGACGGTCTGGATAAGCTGACCGATGAGGGCGGGGAGGGATAAGAAAGCGGTAGCGAAGATAACTGGTACCACGCCGGCGGCGATGAGCTTGAGTGGCAGGATGGATTTGATGCCACCATAGGCACTGTTGCCGTGGACGCGCTTGGCGTAATTAACTGTGATGACGCGCTGAGCTTCGTTGAGCTTGACCAAGAAGTAGATGACGGCAAGCAACGCAACTGCGAAGCCAAGAATAATCCAGAAAGTAGTAGGATTAACTGGGAGATTAAACCAGCCGAAGAGGGATAGGCTACCATTGGAAGTGTCGAATAAAGCGGTGCCGAGGCTGGCTAGAACGGTAGGTAATTGAGAAATGATGCTGGCAAAGATGATGAGCGAGATACCATTGCCGATGCCCTGCTCGGTCATGAGCTCGCCAAACCACATGAGGATGATAGAGCCGGCGACCATGGCGGTGACGGATAGAATCCAATCGGCGGTGGATGGCGTGTAAGCGATGGCGCCATTGGCAGATACAACGGACTGATAAAGGATGAACGTGTAAGCGATGGATTGAATAATGGCTAGAGGAACAGCAAGGATGCGTGTCCACTGGCTGATTTTGCGACGGCCAGTTTCGCCATCCTGAGATAATTCCTCGAGCTTGGGGATGGCTTTGGTAATGAGCTGCACTACAATGCTAGCAGTAATATATGGTGAAATACCAATGAGCAAGATAGAGAAGTTGGTGAGGCCGCCACCGGAAACTAAGTTTAAGAAGTTGCCAAAATCGGACTGCTGAATCAAACGTGAAACGGCATCCTGGAAAGTAGCTGGCTCGCCCAGAGGTACTGGAATATGCGCTAAGAAACGGTAAACAATCAAAAGTCCAAATACGATGAGGACGCGTTTCAGCATGTCTTTGTTTTTCAGTGATTTAAATATAGTCTTAAAATTCATAGTCCCTATTCTTCCTCTGTCTATTATAGCACAGAAAATAGCCCTAAGGAAGGGCTATTTTCGGGAAAATGGACCCCTTTCTCAAAGAAAGGTGTCCAACCGCCAAAGACAAGTTCATTTTCGCTCTGAAAAGTGCGATTTCCAGAGCGAAAAGATCTTTAATATATTACTGTCTAGTTACTATTCAGTTTTAGCAGCGATGCGCTGTGGTACGGCGACTTTTTTGAAGCTGCCACCGGCCTTTTTGATGGCCTCAACAGCGGTCTTGCTGGCAAACTGAGTTTCGAGATCAATCTTAGCGGTGAGCTCACCACGAGAGATAATCTTGACCTTGGTGTAAGGATTCTCGATTAAGCCTTTGTCGGCAAGGACGAAGTTGTCAATTTTGCCAGAAAGGTCGTTCAAACGGTCGGTGTAGACTACAGTGGCTTTGTCGTGCAAGCTCTTGAACCCTTTGAGCTTCGGGATGGCTTGCATGATAGCGCGCTGACCGCCCATGAAGCCGGTTGGCATCTTGCGGTGACCGGTACGAGCCCTTTGACCCTTGGTACCGCGACCAGCGGTCTTGCCTTTGCCGGCGGAGATACCGCGACCAAAACGAGTGGGGCGAGTATTCTTATTAACCTCTAGATCATTGTACTTCATTATTTCTCCTCCTTTTTAGCGGCGGACTTTTTCTCGGTGGCTGGCTCGGCTTTTTTGCCTTGATTGCCAACCCATTCGTCGCGTGGGAGTTGTTCGCGAAGACCGTCGATGACGGCGTAGGCGATGTTGACTTTGTTGGTGCTGCCGAGGCTCTTAGAAATCAAGTTTTTGATACCGGTGAGGCCAATAATGCTACGAACGACACCGCCAGCGATAATACCAGTACCAGGAGCGGCTGG
>CAYUDH010000031.1:0-7613 GCA_964443595.1 uncultured Candidatus Saccharibacteria bacterium | reverse complement strand
CGTCGGCGCCAGTAGAACGAGTTTCGACTTCGTGACAGATAGTTTCGCCATCCATGTTGAATTCGATCATGTTCTTCTTAGCTTTGGCGGTAGCCTTCTGAACGGCGCTAGTAACGTCACCGCCTTTGGCGACACCGATGCCGACTTTATTCTTGTGGTTACCCATGACTACGAGTGCCTTGAAGCGCATGCGGCGGCCACCTTTGACGGTGCGAGATACGCGGTCGATATTGATGGTGACGGTATCGAACTCCTTAGGTGTGGTGTCGGCATTGCGGTTGCGATCGCGACGATTGTTGCGGCGAGGCATGGCTTTGCCGCTGATATCTCTTTGTACTTTGCCGGCAGCTACTTTGTCGCTCATTTTGAGGGTGCCGGATTTGTTGACGACCTGTGCGGTCTTATCAGAATTTGCCATTAGAACTCCAATCCTTCTTTACGAGCAGCATCTGCGAGTGCAGACATCCTGCCAGCATATAACTTCGCACCACGGTCAAAAACGACGGTCTGAATCTTGGCTTTTTTAGCTTTGTCGGCGATTTCTTTGCCGATCTGAGTGGCTAAATCGGTTTTGCTACCGGTGGCTTTGGTGCCGACGGTGGTAGCGTAAGCCAAAGTCTTGCGAGCGTCATCGTCGATGATCTGCGCAGTGATATGCTTGTTGCTAATATGTACACTTAGGCGTGGACGCTCAGCGGTACCATGAATCTTTGCACGAGTGCGCTTTGCACGAAATAGACTATTCATTATTTCTTACCAGCCTTTCCTGCTTTGCGAAGAATGACTTCATCAGCATATTTAATACCTTTGCCCTTGTATGGTTCTGGTTTCTTAAGAGCGCGGATTTCGGCAGCGACTTGACCGACCTTTTGCTTGTCAATGCCGCTGACGGTAATTGTCATTTTGTCAGTCTTGAGCTCAACACCTTCGGGTGCTTTGTACTTGACTGGGTGAGAAAAGCCTAAGGCCATCTCAATCTCTTTTGGGCCACCGCTAAGGCGGAAACCGACGCCGTTAATCTCGAGTTTTTTCTCAAAGCCCTTGGTGACGCCTTGCACGGCATTATTGAGCAATGCGCGCTGCAAACCGTGCCAAGCACGAGATTTTGGCTCGTCATCATCGCGGGTGACAGTAAGAATATTACCATCGATCGCAACTTTGACTTTTTCCTGAAGCGGTACAATGAGTGAACCCTTAGGCCCTGCGACAGTAATATCTTTGTCGCCGACCGTGATTGTCACTCCCGCCGGAATATTGATGGGTTGTTTTCCGATACGACTCATATTTCCCTTTCTTAACTAATATTCTCTTTATTTTAGCATAGATTATGGGGAAAGGCAAGGGGTGAAAATGAGGTGGATGCCAGATCAATTAGGCGATGAGGCTTGTGATTTGACATTCCCGCAGTGTGTGGTACAATATGTGGGATATGGGGCGCAGTAGCGTCTAGTAACTTAAAATTGGAGGAGATTAGTATGAAAGAATATCCTCGGCATCAGTCCCCGGAGGTTGAGCGGGCGTTTAAGGAAATCTGTGGTTATGACGTGATGCCAAACACGCTGTCAAGCTGCGATGCAATGCGGCTGGCGCTGTTCGTGGTCGATGAGCTGCAGCGGGTAAAAGCGGAGCTTGTGGAAGTGAACGGGAAGACCAAGGTGGAGCTTTTGGAAGCGAACGAGAGAATTAAAGCGGAACTTCTGGAAGCGAATACGAAGGTTAGATCTGAGCCTGTAAAAACGAATGAAAAGACTAGGACAGAGCTTTTGAAGGAAAATGAGAGGCTGCGGAGAGAGCTAGCGGAAGCAAAGATAGCAGTTGGTAGGCCTTGGAATTGGTTCTTGGGGCTTCGAGCTGCTGTGCGTGATGGCTCTGCGCGTCAAAGATTCCCGGTCGGGACGGTTCTGCCGGACCACTGGACGGATATTAAGACTAATGAAACTTTTGACATGCCCTGGCGGATTGTGGACTATCGTGATATCAGGGCGACGCCTGATGGCGAGCTGCGTCCGGCGGCAATTCTTTTGCGAGTCAATACTGTAGCCAGAGAAATTGCCTTTGATCTGAATGAAAGATGTATTTATGATGGGTCGTCGATCTGTACATATATGGCAACTGACTATGAGCAGGGCTGCTCAGCTGGAATCCGTGAAGCTGCTAGTTCAATTTGGTTACCGGAGGAAGGAGTTGTCGCGAATTTTTTCTTACCGAGTCCGGAAGAATTGCATTCTGACGTGCGCGGTGCTTCTCGGCTTGAGGAGCTAACCTGGGAATACTTCTGTGATGCGCCCACTCATAGAGGGTGCGAAAAGCGGACTTTTTGTGACGTGCTGACTGGTCATCGTGCTCGGAATGTGTGGTTGCGGTCACGCTATGCTGCCTTTAGCGTTTGCGGTGTGCGTACTGATGGCTATGTTAGCACTGCTGGCCCGTTCAATGCCTATAGTGTACTGGCGGCTTGCGCTATCGCCTAAAATCTCCCCTGCGCCTCCGCCCTCTAGCCGGGGCGGATTTTTAATGCCAGAACGCGACATTAGTGTCATGTTTATAGCGATTTTACCTCTGTCAAAGGTTATTGAAGGCGACATCGGTGTCGTGTTCGTAATTTGGTGAGGTTAATGATGTGGGAGTGTTGGCAAAATAAACCCCGGCGCTGGGCCGGGGTATGAGGTGCTTTGAGAGGAAGTTTGGATTTGGCAGGTATAGCCGAAATCGGTGGCGAATTGTTGAAGGAATTTGGTGGTAAGATAGGGGTATTCTTCGCCGTCGACGATGACGGTTTGCATAAAGCCGGCGTCTACGAGTGGCCCATATTGCTGATTAAGGAACTGACCATATTGCCAGATTTCGATGTAATCGACCGGCCAGGCGTAATCTTCGCTGATGAGAGTATAGACGTGGTTGGCGCCAATCACGCCGAGCGTGTTGACGTTGGCGGCCAGCCCGACGCGAGCCAACATGCTGAGGTCATTGTCGGAGTGGGGATTGTCGTGGATGGGGTGAGTGTGGTAATGCTGGAGATTTTTGAAAGTTTGGAGTAGATTGATAGCTTCTTTAGGCAGGCTGACATACATGGAACTTCTGCTGGTGTACTCGATGAGCTTTTGGTTGTTTTCGTCAAAAATGAAAATGATTTCGTACTCGGGCATGTTAGCCTGGATGTTATTGACGACTTCACTGTAGGTGCTGCCGGAGTCGTGGTTACTGAGCTCTTGGAGGCGAGCGATGGTTCTGGTTCGCTCATGCTGAGCGGTGACGCGGGAGATGGTGATAAAGGTGAGACCGGTGAGAATGATGACGAGAGAGATGGCTACGATTTGTACGATGCGTTTGAGGTGAGGGGTGGATTTGGTGTGTTTGGGGTGAGAATTAGGCTCAGCACGTTTAGGGTGAGCGGCGGATGTGGCAGGCTTGAGGTGAGGGATGGATTTGGCGGGCTTAAGATGGGGGTTGGATTTCTGAGCAGTGGCTTTCAAAGTGATTTCCTCCTTGGGTGGATTTTAAGGTGCGGAGTTTTATTATAACATGTGTAGCTAAAAATGTTAATATTCTGGTTTGTAGCGGTGAGAATTTGCTGGTGGCTAGGAGGGGTGGCCTTTATTGCTGGGGCTTGTGAGGAGCGGGCGGGAGTGGTTTGTAATAGTGGGGCGAGGGCTTGTGATTTGACATTTTCGCAGTGTCTGATACAATATGTAGGAATATGGGGCGCAGTGACGCCTAGTAACTTAAAATTGGAGGAGATTAGCATGGAAAAGTATCCTTGGCCTCAACCTACTGTGCGTAATGGTTCTGCGCATCGGGACTCGGCAGAAGCGGGGGCGACGAGCGATTGTTGCGCTAAAGATCAATTTTTGGCGCTTCGAGCTGCTGTGCGTGATGGCTCTGCGCGTCAGAGGTTCCTGGTCGGGACGGTTCTGCCGGACTACTGGACGGATGTCAAGACTGACGAAACTTTTGATATGCCGTGGCGGATTGTGGATTATCGTGAGATAAGAGCGGCACCCGATAGTGAGCTGCGTCCGGCGGCAATTCTTTTACGGACTTGCGCTTCGCCTAATAAGGTTGCTTTTGATTCGGGCGGAAAGAGCATTTTTGCGAAGTCAGAGATTTGTGCGTACATGGCAGCTGATTATGAAAAAGGTTGCTCGGCCGAGATTCGCGAAGTTGCCAGCCCGATTTGGCTGCCGGAGGAAAAAGTTATTGCGAAGTTTTTCTTGCCGAGTCCGGAGGAATTGCACTCCAATAATCGCGGTAGGCCTCGACTTGAGGAGCTGGCCTGGGAATATTTTCGCGACACGCCTGCTGATGGTATGTGTAAAAAACGGGCTTTTTGCGTCGTATCTGCTAATTACGCTCAGATTGTTTGGCTGCGGTCGCGTTGTAGTAGTAGTCTTGTTTACGTCGTATATCCCAATGGTCGTGTCAGCTCTGGTGCGTCGTCTAGTAGCTATAATGTACCTGCGGCCTGCGTCATCGCCTGAAACAGCAATGTTTTTACTATGAATTGTTAGCACTTGGTTATAATGCGCTTGCGGCTTGCGCCGTTGCCTAAAATCTCCCCTGCCTCCGCCCCTCAGCCGGGGCGGATTTTATAGTTATCAGAAGCTATTAGATAGCTCTTAGTTTTTGATAGGAACTATTATTTTATGCTGGTCTGCTTCTTGCTTGAGATATTCAGTGTGACGTTCGATGAAGTCGATGCCGGCCTGGAGGTCTTCGATTTGCTGCCAGAGCTGGCGTTTTTTGGTATCGAGAATGGCTTCGCGTTCGGGGATGGTCTTAGGGCCAGCGTAATAGAGACTGGCGTATTTTTTGAGGTCTTTGAGACTAAAGCCGATATTACTGAGGTGAAATAAGGTTCTCAGCCAATTGAGCTGGCTTTCGTCGAAAGTTCGATAACCGCTGCGGGAGCGCCGGATATTGCGGATTAGGCCGTGATTGCAATAGTAGCGGATTTTACTAGTAGACACGCCGAGCGTGGCGGCGGCCTGGCGGATGGTATGTGGATTTGATTTGTAATTCATTGATTCTATTATAGCATAAACTCTAAACTTGGGTTTAGAGTTGGAGAAGTAACTAATAGGGGTGGAAGCGAGAAAAACTCTAAACCATGGTTTAGAGTTTGGGGAATAACAAAAAATCCCCGCCATGGAGGCTGGGGACTTTTTGCTGGTGGATCTCCTAGTAAACTTTGACTAGGATTTCGCCACCAAGGTGTTGCTTCTTGGCTTCTTTGCCAGTCATGATGCCCTTGGAAGTGGAAATCAAGACGATGCCACGACCAGATTTGATGACAGGGATGTCTTCGACACTGGTGTAGACGCGACGGCCAGGCTTAGAAACTTTGGTAATCTCGGTGATGCGAGCAGGCATGCCTTCGGCGTTGATAGTGACGTGGAGGATGCCGCGCGGCTCGCTGGCTTCGACTTCGCAAGCGCTGATGTAGCCAGCGTCTTGCAGAGCTTCGGCGACGGCAAGCTTGAGCTTGCTAGTCGGGACGCGAATCTCGGTCTTGCCTACCATGATGGCGTTGCGAATGCGGGTGATAAGATCGGCGATTTGATCAGTTGATTGTAATGACATAATATCTTCTCTCCTTTCCTACCAGCTACTCTTAGTAACGCCTGGGATTTCTCCCTTAGAGGCTTTTTCGCGGAAGTTAATACGGCTCAAACCGAAGTAGCGCATGTAACCACGAGGACGACCATCAAGCATATCGCGGTTTTTGAGACGAGTAGGGCTGGCGTTGCGTGGCAACTTTTGCAAGCCTTCTAGATCGCCGGCAGCTTTGAGCTCAGCGCGTTTAGCTTTGTATTTCTCGTACATTTTGCGCCGTTTTTCATCGCGGAGGATGGCTGATTTCTTGGCCATATTATTTGCCCTCCTTCTCAAACGGCATACCAAATGCTTCTAACAATTTGGTACTCCCTTCTTTAGAACCATTTTTAATAATGAATGTGATTTCTAGACCGTGCAAGACTGCAGCATCTTCGAAAGTGATTTCGGGGAAGACAGTCTGTTCTCTCAGGCCGAGGCTGTAATTGCCCTGCTTATCGAAAGAGCCTTTCGGTACGCCGTGGAAATCACGAACGTGTGGCAATGCGATATTGATCAAGCGGTCAGCGAACTCGTACATTTTGTCGTTACGCAAAGTGACGAGGTAGCCAACGGGGGCGCCCATGCCTTTGCGAATCTTGAATGTAGCGATGGATTTCTTCGCCAAACGGCTAGTCGGAGCTTGACCGGTAATTTTACGCAGAGTAAGCTCGACGGTTTCGGTGAATTTCTTGTCTTCACGCTTTTTGCCGACGCCGCTAGAAATGACGATCTTCTCTAGCTTTGGAATTTGATGAATGTTTTTGACATCCAGTTCTTTTTCGAGATCTTTGGCGATTTTGTCGTTGTAGAGCGCCTTCAGACGAGGCATTTGTTTGGTGCTAGCCATTACTTGTCCTCCTTCTTGAGGTTAGAGAAGTCGATGCCGGCGTGAACAGTCTTTTTGCCGCCCTTAGGATTGAACTGAGTAGCGCGGACGTGGCGCTCGCGGACTTCAATATCCTTGAGGAAGGCTTTACCAGCTTTTTTGTCGACCTTGACGATACTGGCAATTTTGCCTTTGTGATCACCGGCGATAACTTTGACGCGATCGCCTACTTTCAAACACTTTGCCATTATAGTACCTCCGGAGCTAAGCTGATAATCTTGTTAAAGCCAAGTTCACGTAGTTCGCGTGGTACGGGACCGAAGACACGGGTGCCTTTCGGAGTCTTGTCGTCGTTGACCAAGACGGCGGCGTTGTCGTCGAAGCGGATGGTAGAACCATCAGGGCGACGAATTTGCTGCTTGGTGCGGACGATGACAGCCTTGACCACGGCCTTTTTCTTGACGTTGCCGGTAGGGCTGGCGTCTTTGACGCTGCAGGTGACGATGTCGCCGACGCGGGCGTAACGAGCGCGCGTACCACCGAGGACCCGGATTACACCAAGTTCCTTGGCGCCGCTGTTATCAGCAACCTTTAATCTAGTTTCCTGTTGAATCATGTTATTTCTCCTCCCCTTCGGCTGAAGTAGTCTTGCCTAAGACCTCGTCTTTGAGCTCGACCGCTTCGTGCGATTTTTCCAAAACCTTAGCTAACTTGTAGTGGACAGTTTTGGAGTATGGACGGCAAGCTACAATCTCAACTCGGTCGCCTACACCAGCTTCATTGTTCTCGTCATGAGCTGTGTATTTGCGAGTCTTGGTATATTGCTTGCGATAAAGTGGGTGAGTTTCGCGACTAGCGATCGAAACAGTGATAGTTTTGTCACGCTTGTCGGAAGTGACAACACCCTGTAGTTCTCCCGCCATGCTTAAAACTCCTCTTTCTTAATAATTTTTGTACGAACTGGTAACTTGTGGCCAGCCAAGCGGAAAGCTTCTTTGGCCTGTTCTTCGGTCACGTCAGCGATCTCGAACATAATGGTACCAGCTTTGACTTTTGCGACATAAAACTGTGGTTCGCCTTTACCGCTACCCATCTTGACATCAAGAGGTTTCTTGGTGACAGGGGTGTGCGGGAAAATACGAATCCAGATTTTACCACCACGCTTGACGAAGCGGGTGATGGCTTGACGAGC
>CAYUDH010000030.1:0-12222 GCA_964443595.1 uncultured Candidatus Saccharibacteria bacterium | reverse complement strand
GAGTTGAGGAAGTTTTGGTAGCTATACTCGACACCTTCGCGCTCTTGCTCGGACATGAGGTCGAAGTTGATGGACTGACAAGTAACGACGGCGCGGAAGGAGCCATCTTTCATGATGACGACACCATCGCGGAGCTCGGAAACCATGAGGGTGGCTTGAGTAGAAAGCGGGTTCTCGTGGACTTCAGGGGTGGTGTCTTTGGAGCCGACAGCCTGGGGGCCTTCGGCGGCGGGAGGAGTGACGACCTGGGCACGGCCGGCTTGCATGGCGGCCTGTTGCTGCTGGAGAATCTGTTGCTGAGTGGCTTGAGGCTGAATGAACTGCGATTGAGTGGCGCCAGGGACGGGCATACCGGGCTGCATACCCATAGGTTGCTGCATTTGAGGCGGCATCATTTGGGGATTAGGCATAGCTTGGCCGTTGGGCGGCACGGGAAATTGGTTGGGTTGATTCCCTACTCCTGGTTGTGGATAGTTGTTTTGTGGGTTCATTGGTTCTCCTTAATGCAATGATACATAAACTTCACTCTCGTTTTCTTTGCGGATGCGATCGGCTTCTTGCTGGATGGTTTCACGCTGAGGCTGCTGACTGATAGGCGAATTGGCGAGATCGTTCATCTGTTGCTGAACGACGGCAGGATTATCGAGATTGGGGTCAACGCTGGGGCTGACGCTGGGGGCGCCACCATTCCCGGGTAAGACAGGCTGGAAGACGGCGGGCGACTCAAAACCGGATAGAGTGCCAGGTGCGCCAGATGGTGTGAAGGTATTATTAGTGCCAGTGAAACCGGTACGGGGCTGAATGATTTTTTGACCGGGGAGCTGCATAACGCTCTGATCGCGGTTCTCGTAGTTGTAATCGGACTGCTGGATGGCGTTACGCATTTGCTCGACAACGGCGGCACGACGTTCGTCTTGCTGCTGGACCATGACGTTACTAATATTGTAAGTGTCGTTCTTCTCAAACATGTCGGTGGTATTGTAAGCTTCGGCGTAGAACTCGTCTTTCATGTGGGTGTTGGCGTTTTTGATGGCGCGACCTTCGCTATCGACAAGCTCAGCCAAGAAAGATAGACGGTGCCCAGCTTCTTCGGAAGAAAGATCGCGGGCGCGAGGGGCTTCGACCTTCTTGGGCGCGCTAATTAAGATGACGGATTCGCTCTGACCGGGCATCCAGTAGCGCTTGTTGGGCTTAGTATAAAAAGACCAAAGGGCAGCCAGGTAGGTTTCCATGGGCTGATCCTTTTTTAGCGGGAGGGCAAGAACGCCAAAAAACAATGCTAACGGAACTGGTATAACAGCTAGAAGCGGATAAATTTGGAATAAACCCACCGCAAGCATAATAAGACCAAAAACTATCATTAAATAAATGAATTGACGAAATGTAAATGGTCCCAATAACTTATCGTCCGCCTCAACGTCTTGCGGAACTTTGTATGTTGCCATAATACTATTATAACATTATTGTGTGAGTTGACTAGAAGAATTTTTGGAAAAAGTGAGTGGGAGTTTAGGGAGTTTTAAGGTATGAAAAAAGTTGAACTTGTATAGGCTGTACAAGTTCAACTAGGGTTGGTATCTGTTATTTTCTTTATGTGTAGTGTTTATATATTATATTTGGAGATTGTTGATTAAGTTGGTAATCTCTTGTTCGAGCGCATCAATCATATCCGCTTCATAGGCATCATATGGGCTGGCGTTCTGTGCGATAGCTTCTTCGGTGCTCTGGGCGTGGGGTGGATGCTGGTAGCGTGAAATGATTTCGGTAAATTGGGAATAAACCGTCTCATCGCGTAGGCGTTCGACTTCTGAGAAATAGCTGGTAAGGTCTTCGAGCAAAATTTGTAGACTGCGGGCTTGCCGGGCGTTCATGAAATAGTCCGTAATGACGGTGGTAATGCGTTCAAGGTTATTGCGTTCGCGGTAGCTAGCGTCGCGTGCAAGGCGTTCGGATAGATTGTTAATGCCTTGGCGATTAGCGCCGCCAGAACGATGTTGCTGACGTAGATAGTTATCCCCAACAAAATCATCCGGCAAATCATCAAGATCGACTTGACGATGCTTATTGGAGCTAGGACGATGATTGTGATGTTGCTGGTTTTGGCGTTGTGGGTTAGAAACTATACCGTATTTGCGAAGGATTTCGTCTTGTGCTTCCTTAACGCTGCGGCAGATATCTTGGCTATCTGGTATGGCGAAGATATTTTCGTCACCATTGATTCGTTCTTCAAATGGGGTGTCGGGATTGAGGGTCCAGAGCCCGAGGTCTTTAAGGGTGGCACCAAGTTTCTTGAGGGCGGGTACAGCACCAGGCTTGAGGGAGCTGAGGACTTCTGGGGTCATTTGACGGTTGACACCGCCAATGAGGCTAATGATGGCCTTTTTCATGTAATTATGTTTGATGAAGTTCTTGCGTAGCTCAGTGGCACGGGCAGGGTCGGTGGCCGCTATGGCATCGACGTCTTGGTAGTTGACGGACTTCCAGTATTGTTCAGAGTGGGTATTACCATCAGCGTCAGTTACCTCACGAGTGGCGAGCTCAAGGCCGCCGATTGGAACGTTGTTATTTGTGACGGCATTAAGAATAGCTTCATCCGGGAAGTAACGAGCGAATTGTTCGGGGTCACGGATGGACTCTACTAATTTGCGATACTGGTCAATGTAAAA
This sequence comes from uncultured Candidatus Saccharibacteria bacterium, assembly GCA_964443595.1. Taxonomy (GTDB): domain Bacteria; phylum Patescibacteriota; class Saccharimonadia; order Saccharimonadales; family Saccharimonadaceae; genus Nanosyncoccus. The sequence goes on along the minus strand of CAYUDH010000030.1, from coordinate 9,556 downwards.
CGCATCATTTCTTTGTAGATTACCAGGTTTCATAGCTACTGCAAGGCTCTGCAATGTCGTGATATTGAATTGTCCCATACTGTCGAGGATACCGGCGTTGGCGGCGGAAGTAAGTAGTGGGGTAATGCCTGCCCCGTGGCCGCTGATTCCACCGTTGTCTACTGCGGTACGAATAGTGCTGTGATATTTACGTAACTTGCCATCGGACTTATTGGGGTTGTGCGATATGTAGATTTCGGCAAGAAAACGTTGCGCAATTGGATCGGCAATGAAGACATCATCAGTGAGAATCTCTTTCATATAGCCGGCATCATCTTCGAAGACGCGTTGCACGTCGTCTTGTTTGTCGTTTGTAATATCGAAGTATTTAACTTTATTGTATTGCTTGCGTTCATCGTCGGATAGGGCGTCGTATTGCTCTTTAGTAATCTCGTTGCCGGTAGTCTTATGAACGCCGATGTAGCTACCCCAGCGTACATAGTGCTTTCCTGGTAGTAGATTATATTGGTCGTCTTCGATGACTTGATTACGTTCATCAACGGCGAAACCGTCATCATTGACTTTCTTATCAAGTACCATCCAGCGGAGCTGCTGTTTGTGTTTCTCCATGCCAAACTTATTGATCATGACGCGAGCTTCGCTGCGGCGGCGATTTTCGATGGTGGAGTTGCCGATGATGACCTGACCCATGATGGATGATTCCCCGTTGTGACCAAGGCCACCGGCGGCATCTTTAATCAAGCGATTATATTGATAAGAATTGTGCTTGAGATTAGTCTTGGCATCGAGGTATTGGTTGAGGAGCCATTTCTGGTCGGCTTCGGCTTCGTTGGCGGCCAAGAAGCGCTGAGCCATGGAGTCGGCGAAGGCTTCGGCGTGGTCGTAGCTGATACGGCTGGACCAGTTGTCGGTGAAGTGACGACCGTAACCGGATAAAGTGTTCTGATAGACAGCATTGGCATTGCTGGCTAACGTGTGATGGTAACTGGCGGATTTGGCGGTGCGGGTATAACGATTAGGATTGACAGTCCATTTCATGTTGCCTTGATCGTCGCGACCAAGGACGGAAGCGGAAGTTTTCATGGCGCTTTCGATGGCGCGATCTTGGCGAATTTCGGCGGCGTTCTTGGTGTCATTAAGGCGGAGGGTGCGGCGGTAATCGAGGTAGCGGCGCAATCTAGCACCGGATGACACTTCGTTTTGGCCGATGTAATTCTGACGGCGCTGCTCGGCGTGCTCGGTGGCCCAGCGGGAGCCGGCATTCTGTGCAGGTTTGGCAATGCTACGCAAAGCGCTATTGAGGGTGCCGAGGACGGTGCCGGACATTTTCATGAGCGACCAAGAGAAGAAGAGCGGAAAAACTTGCACGGCAAGGCCGAGGATGACCCCGAAACCGTTTTTGGCGGAGGCGATGAGGGCCCAGCCGACTAACTGCGAGGCGCCATAGAGGAAGCTGAAAGCGGGGTAGAAAATAAGCATACGGACAAGGAGGTTTTTCCACTGGGTGAATAGTTTCTCGGTATTAGGCAAGAGGCAGGTGGCAAAGGCGAGAGGTGCGACCATGACAAGCAGGGCGACGAGGGCTTGGCGAGCGGCAATAGTAATGAGGCCGGTGACAACGGCAACGAGCGCGCCAATCAAAACTGGGACTAGCATCCAGAAGAGGGTGCCAAGGCCGCCAACGGCGCCGATGGCTAGTCCACCGATAGCAGTGCCGCTAATGATGGCGGCGATCAAAGTATCGAAGCCAATACCTTGGATGTCGACGGAATTATTAACTGAGGCGAGCATGTCGGTCTGGATGGACTGGAAGAACTCGCGGAGGTTGTAACCGATGAGGTTACTGGCATCAACGGCTAGAGTACAGATGAGAAAACTGAGGTTCATCATGATGATAGCGACGATGAGCTTAGGTAGGGCGCGCTTAATGCCATAATTAGAGATACCGATGCCGGTGATTTGCGACACGATAACAATGAGTAAGAAGATAACAAAGACGGTGTTGGTGAGGTTAAGGACATATTGCCAGATAGTGTAAATCGGTGAGCCATTCTCCATGGAAAGGGGCTGGACGATTAGCAAATCCTGAATGATGCTATAGATGGTATCGACGGCGCCGCCGATGAGCTGAGTGGCAGGGCAGACGATCCAAGACAGAGAGCCGGCCTGGTCGGTACAGGTGTTGGTGGTGGCGGGGTCTTTTTCTTCGTCGGCTTTATCCTTGTCTTTGGTTTGATTCTCGTCTTCGGTGGCGGGCTGATCGGTGTCTTCGGTACTAGGCTCGTCGGTGTCGCTGGTATTGGGGCTATCGGAGGGGGTGGTTTCTTCAGTGGTAGGGGTATCCTCTGGGGTAGGATTTGCGGGGGCTGGGGTATCAGCGGGAGCGGGGTCTTCTGGTACGGCGTAAACTGGAGATGAGAAGAGTGGAGTGGCAATTGACAAGCCGCCAAAAACAATGCTGAATATCAGCACAAACAAGGCAAAAGCTTTTGCGGTTATCTTTTTCATTTACAAATTCCTCACCACCCTATCTGAAGGTGTATATTCCCATTATATCACACATAAGCGGTTAAGTCAATTACTTTTCTGATAAAATAGCGTAATTCGCAAGAAAGTGGTATAGTGATTATGTTTAAAATGAGAGTGATATATTTTGGGCGGAAGGGCTTGGTTTTTCTGGTGAATAATGATAAGATAAGATTATGAAATGGAAGTTACTAGGGGTATTGAGTGCGATATTAATTGGTGTGGGGAGCGTGGTGCCGGCGTTGCCGGTGTGGGCGAATGGCTCCGATGAGGAGCAGCAACAACAACAGACTACTAATTGTGGGGGTGATTTCTTAGGATTTCGGCCGTGGTATCAGGGGCTGACGGAGGCGGATTGTAAAACATTGGTAAAAGTGAGTGAAAAGGGCGAGGGCATGCACCTGAGTACTTTTATTTGGACGGCGGTATTGAATGTGGTGTTTGATATTTCCCTGGCGGCGGGCTATATTGCGGTGGGCTTGGTGATTTATGGTGGGTATCTGTATATGATGTCGCAAGGTGACCCAGGTAAGATGGCGAGGGGTAAGAAGACTCTAATGTCGGCGATAATTGGCCTAGTGATTACAATGGGGGCGACAGTGTTGGTGAACACAGCAAAAGTGATTCTTGGGATAAATAGTAATAGTTGGCAGCAGAATACGGGTGGGTTCCAGGCGGCGCAGCTAAAGAGTATCTTTGACTGGGCGTATTTGGCAGCCGGCATCGTGGCGGTAGCCTTTATAATTATGAATGGTATCAATTATATGACATCGGTGGGGGACCCGGGCAAGGTGCAAAAGGCGACGCGTGGGGTGATAGTGTCGGTGATTGGCTTAATAATTGTGATATTAGCCGCGGCGATTACGAATTTTGTAGTGAAGGCAATAGGAGGACAATAGAGTGAAAAAAGTGTTTCTAAGTGTAATGACAGGTTTGATGTTGATAGCTGGAGTGGTGGCAGTGCAGCCGGTGTGGGCGGATGGCGGTTCGATTTGTGATGACCTCACGGATGATGCTCTGAAAGAGCAGGCTGGGTGTACTATAGATAAAAATGATACAGCGGATAAATATGCAAAGAAGATCATTCAGACGGTGCTAAGTGTGCTGGGGGTGGTGGCGGTAGTCATGATAATTATCGGTGGGATTATGTATATAATTAGTACGGGTGATGCGGCCAAGGTGCACCGGGCGAAGAATATTATCCTGTATAGCATAATAGGGTTGGTAGTTTCCCTACTGGCTTATGCGATTGTGGGGCTGGTGGTGGATAATATATAGCTGGACGGATGGTGATAAATAAGGTATAATGAATCTTAAGAGTATCTAAAAGAGCAAAGGGAGTTCTAATGAAGAAGCTATTATTAAATGTGGTGGCTGTGGTACTGACGGTGATTGGACTAGGGGCGGTGGCGAGCCTGTCGCCAATGAGGGCCTATGCCGACGGGGATGGGGTGATTTTGTGCCCGGGCACTACGACTTGGGCGAATGATTTGTCTGAATGTACGGATTTCCAGAGCCCGACGAATCAGAATAATTTGATGTCTACGATTAATACGATTATTAATGTGGTGATTGGTATCGTAGGATTTGTGGCGGTAGCGATGATGATTGTGGGCGGGATTAGCTTCATTACATCGCAGGGTGATACGAATAAAGTGACGAAGGCACGCAATACAATTCTCTACGGTGTGGTGGGGCTGATTGTGGCGATTCTGGCATTTGCGATTGTGAACTTCGTGCTGGGTAGTGTGTTCTCTCCGGCGGGATAGTTTAAGTAATAAGGAGGTATGGATGAGATTTAAGAAAAGTATGATAGCAATGGCGCTGATGGCGCTGGGAGTGATGGGGGCGACTCTAGTGCCGAGCGTAGTGTATGCAGTGGGTCCTACGCCTCAGCCGACGCCTGCACCAACTCAGGGGGCGCACCCATGTCCGAATGGTCAGGGTACGTATAATAAAAGTCCGGCTGAGTGCGGTGTGATTCCGGATGAGAATACGGAAACCGACCTGATGGGTAGAGTAAAAGACGCGATTAACGTGGTCCTGAGTGTGGTGGGCGTGGTAGCTGTAGTGGTGATAATTATCGGTGGGATCAGTTTCATCACATCGCAAGGTGACGCTTCAAAGGTGACGAAGGCACGCAATACTATTTTATATGGCGTGGTAGGCTTAGCGGTGGCACTGCTAGCTTATGCGATTGTGAACTTCGTGCTACAAGGTGTTTTTGGTAAAAAATAAAATTTAACTTAGGAGCAAAAGGAAGCAAAAAGATGAAAAGTTTAAGAATGATAGCAGCAGCGGCGGTGCTAGTGTTGGCGGGGATGATGGGGTTCGCGGCGCTAGATAGTAATGAAGCGTATGCGGCATGTACGTGTCCAGTCCAGGGTCAGACTTGTACAAATAGTATCGCAGAATGTGGTATGTCCCAGATAAAAGAAGGTAAAGAAGAAAACTTGATGCCAGTGGTGAAGACGGCGATTAATGTGGTTTTGGGTATCGTGGGGGTAGTTGCGGTGGCGGTGATAATTATTGGTGGGATTAGCTTCATTACATCGCAGGGCGATACGAGTAAGGTGGCAAAAGCACGGAATACTATCCTTTACGGTGTGGTAGGGCTAGTAGTGGCACTACTAGCTTTTGCAATCGTGAACTTCGTGCTGGGTAGTGTGTTCGGTGGTGGCACTACTACGACGCCAGAGCCAGGTAAGGAACAAGGGCCTTAAGGTCTAGTGAAATGTTAAGATGGCTGCTCTGCGCTAAAGCGCAGAGCAGCTTTTGGCAGGATATTTATGGAATGGCTACTTAGCTGGGGCCAGTATAATTTGAACTATTCTGCGCTGTACAAGTTCGATGGTGGAACTACGGGGGGGTAGCTAAGCCGTAAAAATGGTTTAATTAAGCTAAATACAGAACAGCCCCAGAGCGGTCTGGGGCTGAACGATGTATGTAGCAGGGGCTATTTCTTCTGCTTGGTTTTATCCTCTTGTGGGGCTTTGGCTTTGTCGTCTTTGTCTTGAGGAGCTTTAGCCTTGGCTTTGGACTGAGAAGATTTGCTATCATCGGACTGATGAGTCTTTTGGTCTTTAGACTCAGGTTCGGTGGTAGCTTCTTCCCCTTCGGTTTGCGGTTGCTCGATTTTGCGCATGGTGAGGGATAGGCGACCTTTGTCGTCGATGGCGGAAAGCTTGACGCGAATTTTTTGGCCAAGTTGTAAGACGTCCTCGACGCGATCGACGCGCTTGTCGGAAATTTGGGAAACATGGAGCATGCCGTCGATGCCAGGCATGATGTTGACGAAGGCCCCGAAATCCTTAATAGTGACGACGGTACCATCGTAGATGTGGCCAACTTCGGGCTCTTCGGTGATGGAGCGGATCCATTCGACAGCTTTTTGGATTTGCTCGGCGTTATCGCCAGAAACGGTGACAAGGCCAGTATCATCAATATCAACAGTGGCGCCGGTTTCTGTGGTGATTTTATTGATAGTTTCCCCGCCCTTGCCAATAACGGTGCCGATCTTGTCGGGAGAAACATTGAGCTTCTCGATGCGCGGTGCGTATTTGGAAATGGATTTGCGCGGGGCGGGCAAGACTTCGAGCATGTGGCTGAGAATGAACATGCGGCCTTCGTGCGATTGCTCGATGGCTTTTTCGAGGATGTCAACAGGGAGCCCGTGGACTTTCATATCCATCTGGAGAGCGGTGATACCTTCGGTGGTACCGGTGACTTTGAAGTCCATGTGGCCAGCGAAATCTTCGGCATCCATGAGGTCGGTTAAGATATAGGGGGTGTCTTCATCCATAATTAAGCCCATGGCGACGCCAGAAACGGGGCGCTTGAGAGGAACGCCGGCATCCATGAGGGCAAGACAAGAAGAACAAGTTGCAGCCATGGAAGTGGAGCCGTTCTGGGACATGATTTCGGTAACACTACGAATAGCATAGGGGAAATCCTCTTCGGGTGGCAAAACTGGTAAGAGAGCGCGTTCGGCGAGATAGCCGTGGCCAACTTCGCGACGGCCAGGCGCACCGATGCGACCGGGCTCACCGACAGTGTAGCTAGGAGCATTGTAGTGGTGCATGTAGCGACGTTTGCCATCGGTGACTTCCATAGTGTCGACAATCTGAGCGAAAGATAGTGGGGCCAAAGTGACGGCATTAAGAGCCTGGGTGAGTCCGCGAGTAAAGAGGGACGAGCCGTGTACGCGGGGCAAAATACCGACTTGGCTAGAAAGTGGGCGAACTTCGGTGAGAGTGCGACCGTCGGGACGGACGCCGTCTTTGATGATTCCCTGGCGGACGTCTTCGTTGATGGCGAGGTCAAAAGCGGTATTGTAGAGATTTTGATATTTGGCTTCGTAGTCGGCGAGCTTTTCCTCTTCAGTGTCGCCAGCGCCGTACTTCTGGGCGAATTCGGCGTTCATCTCGTCGCGGAAGGCCTCGATTTTTTCGGAACGAGTGAGGACGTTACCGCGGATGTTGGCACCAAGTTTACCTTCGAGCCATTGATTAACAACTTCCTGAGCGGCGAGCTCTTCCTCGGTGTAGTGCATTTCGCAATCGACGGGCTCAACGCCGGCCTTCTCCATGAGCTCACGCTGTAAATCGAGCGCAGGCTGGACGTTTTTGACGGCCCAGTGCATGGCTTCGATGATCATGGCTTCGGGGACTTCGTCGGCACCGGCTTCGACCATCATGACTTTGCCGTCTTTGCAAGCGACGACGAGGTCGAGAGTGGAGCGCTCGCGCTCGGCTGGGGTGAGGAAAGCCTTGAACTCGCCATCGAGCCGACCGATGCGTAGGCCGGCAATCGGGCCATCAAAAGGCGTGCCGGAAAGCATCAAGGCGGTAGAAGCGGCGAGCATGCCGATGACATCGGGGCGGAAATTAGGATCCATCGAGAGGACGGTAGCGACGACTTGGATTTCTTGGCGGCAGTTCTTGGGGAAAAGCGGACGAATCGGGCGGTCGATGAGGCGGCCAACCAAGATAGCTTCGTCGGCAGGCTTGCCTTCGCGCTTGATGAACTTGGAGCCGCTGATTTTGCCGGCGGCGTAGAATTTTTCTTCGTAATCAACGGTGAGTGGGAAGAAGTCTTGCTCGACGGGTTCCTTCCCTACTACAACGGTGCCAAGCACGACGGTGTCGCCATAACGCACTAGGACGCTAGAAGTAGAGCGAAAACCGACGCGGTTGATTTCTAACACGAGCTTGCGGCCGAGCCATTCGGTTTCTACTTGTAGAGATTTTTTGCCACTAGGATTAATAATATCCATCTATAATGTATACCTTCCTTCGGGAAAACTTCAGATATCAACTTTCTAAAACTTAGAAAACTCATATCTGCTGTCTTCCCAAAATTAACTTTGTCTATATCTATTATAGCACAGAATGGGCTGATTGTAAGAAGTTGTGAAGTAGAGATTTGTTCAGTTGGTAACAAAAAACTTCCCGACGAGCAGTGATGCGTGGGAAGTTTTTGGCTATTTGCGAAGCCCGAGAGTGGCGATAGTCTGCTTGTAGAGGTCGAAATTAGTTTTCTCAAGATACTTTAGAAGTTTCTTGCGCTGACCAACCATCTGCATAAGACCGCGCTGAGCCATGAAATCGTGCTTGTTCTGCTTGACGTGCTCAGTGACTTCTTTGATCCGCTCGGTCAAAATAGCAACTTGCACTTCTGGAGAACCGACGTCCTTCTTGTTGCGCGCTAGCTTTGCCATCGCTTCGGCTTTTTTCTCTCTAGTAATCATATATCTGCCATTATAGCACATCTTGCCTGGGGTGACAACCCCCTTTTATTGCGGTAGAAGGCGGGGTGAAAAGATGATAACAAAAATGAGCGGAAGGACTTGCTAAGGAAGTAAATAATTTTGCGAAATTTTGCCAATGAACATAAAAGATATGCTATAATAGAAGTGCACTCAATGACATTCTATTTATGGATTGTTCAGCCAACTATGGCGTTGTGAACGCTAGTGTTGAACAATCTGAAAAGATAGTTTGTCATTAGAGTGCCGTTCACGGCGCCATTTTTGTAGCAAAAGGCGCAATATAATAATATATTGTTGTATTGTGTTATTTTTGTTGCATTGAGGAAAAATGGCTTGGAAGTAGATAAGCTTCTCATGAGGAATGAAGCTTACGTATTTCCCTGTGGATGTATAAGTATATACTATAAACCAAAAGGAGGGCCAACATGCGTCACAGGTCTAAACATACTCTTTTTGGTAGGCAGAATACAAATAATTATTCTCCTACTCAAAAAGGTAAAACTAGAACTACATCAACTTTAACTAAGAAATTGCTTCATAGTAAAAGTACTTATTTCTACCGATGGGGTTCTAGGAAATGTGATAGTGGGGATGCTTCAGGTTCTTCCTTGGCATCTTTCCAACGACATCCGGTGGGCCTCTGCTTATTGCGAGCAAATTGCAAATCGCAAGACACCTACTTGCGCAATGCGCACCCGGCCCAGCCGGGAAACGATGTCTTATGGAAAGATGGCCGGCGGAAGAACTTAGGAAAGATTTCTCGATTGTCCTATGTAGTACCTAGTGTCTGCGCTTTGGCTCTCCTGATTGGTGGTGTAGTTGCAATTAACCCTCAGCCGGGTTTAGTCTATGCTGAGGAAGGTGATGGTAATGGTACTAGTAGTGCTAATGGTAATGGTGATACAGATGCTGGGATAATGCCATTAGCAGCAGACTCTACTATATCCCTTCGCTTCAATGATGATGCGAGTTTTACTGCTCCAGCTACAGCTAATGAAGTAGCATATATTACTAATACCTTTACGGTAAATGTAAATAAGTATGCTAACTATACAGTAAAGCTAAATGCGATGAATGGCTCTGGTACAGAACTAAGAGGTAAAGATAATGCCTTTGCTACTATTAGGGGCGTAGGTACTAATAAGGCTATTACTGAGTTTGCTGATGATACTTGGGGCTATAGTTATAAAGAAAACCCGAGTGGTGATCTAAAGACCATTGCTGCAGGACTAAGGTACAATTCCATGCCAGCTTATGGCT
>CAYUDH010000029.1:0-12878 GCA_964443595.1 uncultured Candidatus Saccharibacteria bacterium | reverse complement strand
CGCTTCCTTGCCAAGGAAGAGGTCGAGAGTTAGAGTCTCTTAGCTCGCACCACATCATGTATTTTTAGATAGCGTATTTCTTATTCAGGAATGCGCTATTTTGTTTAGACTTCTTGTTATATATAATATATATGTTATAATGAATATAAATATACCATAAGGACAAACATGGATCCAAACAACCCTAACACAAACACCCCCACAACACCAAATCCAACTCATCAGGCGCCAGCTCCGGCCGCTCAGCCTACAGAAAAACCGATCGCGGCCACTCAGCTCGCACCAGGTTTGGCGCAGACGGTTCCTGCTCCTTCTACCCAGCCTTTGCAGGATTCCGCTCAGCCCACATCTGCGCCAGCCGCCACTAAGCCCAAATCCAACTCTAAAGGCGTTTTCAAACACTGGTACACTTGGGTAATCATCGCTCTATCTTTCTGTACGGTTGTTAGCGTTATTTTTGCTGGCTTTGCCTTGAGTCGATACGCTGGCCGGCAGAACCAGATCAACGAATTATCCAAAGAATTAGAAGCGCAAAAAGCCCTCGTCGCCAAATACGCCGCTCAGGTCGGCCAAATCGTCGATGATTCTTCGCACGCCGGCTACATCGACGGCAAGAAAGTCACTACCCAGGATTTCATCTACATTGGCGAATGGGGTCTGCGGTTCTACATCCCGAGCGAACTCACGCAGATTACTTACACTTACAAAACCGACGTTGTCGAGGGTATTGATGGCTTGCCGGTCAGCCAGACCGAAATGCTTTGCGTCACTGGCGTCCCCCGTAGTGCTACGCGCATTCCGGAGTATGTTAGCCTAGGCGTAGAGGGTGCCCCGCTTGGTTGTGTTACCAAGCAGCCAGATAATAACCTAGGCACCGACTCTACTGCCAAATCTGTCTATCAGGATGGCACTTCTTACTTTATCTATCACGCTCCACAGGGCGTCAAAAGTGTCCGCGAGGAAGACCGCGAATGGGAAGAAACCGCCATCAAGCTCATCCAAGATTTACTATCGCGCAATATTACTAAGTTCTAGTCTAGCTTTACAATATCGCTAAAGTAATATTGATCATCTACCTTTTTAAAACTATATTGATAATGATTGAGCAAGCTCTTGTGTTTCGATAGTTCGTCGCTCAGCACGCCCTTTACCGCCGGCTTAAATAAGTTATCAAAAGTATAAAAACTTTCCTCTGCCTTATCATAAATCGCCGCCGTCGTCAGGAAATACATTACATTGCCTTCTTCATAGATTTTATTAATCTCCTCCACGATCTGGCGGTTCGAGGAACTATTACATAGCATACTTGGCGTGATGAAACTATCCGTTTCTCGGTCATACACAAACTCCGCGCAGTCATAAGTAAAATTAGTCTTCACAAAATTATCCGCATTGCCAAACAAGTTTACATAAGAAGTCCTGAGATCATTCGCCGGAATCATGATGCCTTTATCAGAATCATAAGTTATATTTGAGCTCAAACGATTATACGCCATCGCCAGTAGATAACTCGGCTTAATCTCGCTCACTTTACGATCGTCGCTGTATAGATAGTAAGCACTAACCTTATCGGCATTCAGATTCATCTTCAAACTATCAAATAGATAACCGTAATTCCGCTGATACCAAGCTGTATCCTTGACTACTTCTGGCTCGGTCGGCTTTTCTTCTTCTACTGCTTGGCTACAATTATTATTGCGCTCACATTCCGACTTCATAAAGCTAAAATATTTCGCATCATATAGACAATAGCCGAAATACCCCACAATCGCCGCTAGAATCAGGATTAGAATGTCCCGCACGATCACACCTGTCCGGCGCCGGCGCTCAACCTTACGAATCTGCTTGATGGTATAATCTTTCAGCTCGGTATGGATATTTTCTTGCAGGGAGGAAATAATCTCAAACTTACAATTCTCAATTTGCTCGCGCACCGATTCCTGAAAGTCTGCGTCTTTAGCCTTGGCATCGGAATCTACTTTGTCTGGCAGCTCGATGCTAATCTCGACGTTGGCTTTGCCGTCGTCGCTATCATCGTCACTGTCTTCGTCTTCATCGTCCTCCCTATCTTCCTCGTCGCCTGAACTTTCACTTTCCGTATCTTCTGTAGTTTCTGCTTCGGGTTCTTTGGTGTTTTCTTCTGTATTGTGATTTTGATCTTCATCAGTTTGTTTTTCTTCTTCATTAACTTTCGATTCGGTAGTATCTTCCTCGGAAGCAGTTGTGTCTTCCGCTTCTACCTCAGAGTTTGGTTTTTTACTTTTGTCTTGTTCTGCCCAGCCCTTTTGCTCTGCGGACTCATCCGCAGACTTTTTTGCATCTTCTGCCATATATTACCTCTCTTTTGTAGCCTCATTATAACACAGATTACGCTTATCCGTAAACATTTTTCTAGAAAAGTGCTAGAACTAATTCAAATTGTGTTATAATAGAAATGTCTACAAGTCTACAAAAGTGTTGCAACGATAATTGCAGTATGCAATACGCATAGTAGTTCACGTAAAGAAATGGCACCGTGCAGGCCAAGTTTTACATGAGCTACAATCCGTTGTCGCTTCTGTAGACTCGTAGACACCTCGCGGTGCCATTTTTGTTAAAGGTAAAAGCGCAATAATAATTGTTGTGTTGCGCTATTTTTGTTGGCAAAAATTTGGCCCTAGATTTAGTTAATAAAAATATAGGAGGGCATGATGCTAAAAACAAATAATAACTTTAAGAAAAGAATGCGGAACTCCAACCAGCCATTTCGCAATAAAGGCTCTTATCCAGGCTGCGCCGGGTGCGCATTGCGTGGGCGTCTTAACAGCCTTATGCAGCCAGCTCGCAATAAGCAGAGGCGCACCAGAGCTTATTTGCGCAACTATGGCTGGATTCTTGCCATAGTAACTATTTTCGGTTTATTTAGTTATTTAACTTTTATCCCAACCAAAGCTTTTGCCGCTTACGACTGGGAAACCCGGACTTTATCCGACATTACTACTATGCAGGAGATGAATGCTAAAATTTGTGAGAATAGCGAGATTGAAGAAGAAGCGGTTCTAGAAGATACTCGTGACCATCATAAATATTATGTTACTAAGCTTAAAGGAGATATGGCTGGGACAAAAGAAAAAGGCGAATGCTGGATGACACAAAACTTGGCTTACAATGGCGGCGGAAGTGTACAATGCGTCCTCAGTGACTCTACTGTCTGTACAGGGTGGCCAAGCAGTAATGACTGGAAAGCGCGTTACGCCGTAGGAAAGCATACTAATGGCGATCACTATTCGCAGGGGAACTTCTATTCTTGGGAGGCTGCAATGAATGAAGAAACTAATGTATCAAAGCCGGCTCAGGGCATTTGTCCTGACGGATGGCAACTTCCAATCAGAAGAAACGGTGACACTCACGATAAATCCTTTGATGATCTAGCCGATGCCTATGGTATTAATGACAATGCAGGTGGTTACACGACCCTTACTAATGGACCTTTATACTTCTTGCCGGGCGGAGATATCTACGGCGGCTACTTAGCCAACGTTAATCAGGGCGGATATTATTGGACCTCTACACTCAGTAATAATGATAATGCCTATCGCCTCGCCTTTACTAAAACTAGTGTCTATCTATCTCTTCATTCTGACAAATACTTTGGTCACTCTGTCCGCTGCGTCGCGGCCGATATTTATCCAGAAAAGCCGCCTATCACTGATAATGACGCAGCCAACGTTGCCATCACCGTCAGCCCCGTCATCAGCATCGACGTCACCAAAGATGCTAATGATATGACCGTAGACTTTACCAAAGTAGCTACTAGTACCATTATAGCTAGAGTAGGTTCTAATCAACCGTATAAGGTATTACTTAGTACAGATAAAAGTGATTTGACTAATCCTGATACAGATAAAACTATCCCCATGATTCCATCAGAGCAAACCATAGTAAAAGGCACTAGTAGTTGGGGTATTAAGAAACTATCCTCACCCACTGATACTGAAGTAAATGAGAGCACCACTTACAGTCCGGTCGGGGTTGGTGGTCAGAAAGAATTATTCTACACTTCCTCCAGTGCTGCCTCGGAAGACCTCACTTTCCCAGTCGCCATTGCGGTTGATTCATCTCTTCCCAGTGGCCAATATTCTACCCAGGTAACATTAACCGCAGTCGCAATGTAGACTCAAAAAGAGCACCGGCCTGTGGAAAACCACATTTAGCTTCTGGCCAAAGCTAGTACTTAATCGTTAAAGTTTATGTTAAAATAAAATTAGGAAAAGTTTTTACTTCTTTCCCCCGTTAATATTGATGTTAATGATAACACCGTTGTTAACGTGGGAAGAAGTAATTTTTTGTTGATCGGCTTTTCTTTCACGATTTTTCAAAAAGTCGGCCAACTTCGAAATTAGGTTTGATATGAACTTAATAGGTTTAATCATAATAATTTGTCTTTCTCCAAATCTACCCCACACCTACAAAAACCTCAAAAGTACCGAGCAGCCCGTGCTCTGCCGCTCATTATATAGCAAATTTTTCTAAAACTACAAGCATAAAAACTTAAAATTGTAAAAGTCACAACATCCACCAAAAGCATTAATCATAACCGCGCATTATACCACATTTCCAGAAAAACGGCGCAAAAACCACCGCTTGACATTTTCACCCAAAACGCTTATACTTATCCTAAGTTAGCTAAAACTTTAATCCAAAAGGAATTAACATGACTAAAACAACTGCGAAAACGACCACCAAACCCGTCAAAAGTCGCCCCGCCACTACCACCCGCGTAGTGCGTGAGGCCATCATCCCCGAAGATTACCAGCCCATCAGCATGTGGGGATATTTCGGGTACCAATTTTTATTCCAAATCCCGATTATCGGCTGGGTGCTCTGCATTAGTTTCGCTCTGATGGCGCGCAATCATAACTTACGCAATTTTTCCCGTTCGCAATTTTGCTGGACGATTATCGGAATTATTGTTTTCTGTTTGCTCGCTGCCTTTGGTGTTTTGCAGACCGTTTTTGAATCTCTCGGTATCATCTAGACAAAACTAGCGAGCCCGAGTATAATTAAATATAATTAACAGGAGAGAATAATGAGTGCTGGATGGATAATCGCGATCGTTGTAATTGCCATAGTAGTAATTTTGATCGCTTTAGTAATTGGTACATATAATGGTTTAGTGCGTTTGAACGAGCGCGTTAACGAAGCTTGGTCGGACATCACCGTACAGCTGAAGTATCGTGCTGACCTCATTCCGAATCTAGTCGAAACCGTCAAAGGCTATGCCAAGCACGAAAAAACCGCCTTTGAAGACGTCACTAAGGCCCGCGCTGCCGTAATGGGCGCCAAAGATGTCAAAGCCACCGCCGAAGCCGAGCGTACGCTCGAAGGCGCTTTGTCTAAGATCTTCGCCATCGCCGAATCTTACCCGGAGCTAAAGGCTAATACTAACTTCCAGCAGCTCCAATTGCAGCTCCAAGACGTCGAGGACAAGATCCAGGCTGCTCGCCGTTTCTATAACGCCGGCGCGAAAGAGCTCAATACCAAGATTAAGACTTTCCCATCCAACATCATCAATAATATGATTGGTCACTTTGGTAAACGTGAATACTTTGAAGTCCCTGAGTCGGAAAAAGCCAAGATCGAACAAGCTCCAGAAGTTAAATTTGATTAGGAGAGAATATAGAGTCCGCCAGGGGGAGCGGACTTCCTAAGTTATGTACAAGCAAATCGCCGTTAATAAGAGAAATACTGTTTTAATCATGCTATTCTTCGTAGCATTGATTGCTGTTATTGGGTGGTTGATTGCGTACTTTTCGCACGATTGGTGGATTTCTGCATGGATTCTAATCATTGCAATTATTTATGCGGTAATTCAATATTTTCTTGCCACGCAGCTTGCTGTGATGATGACTGGCGCCAAACAAATCAAGAAAAAGGATAATCCCAGACTCTACAATATCGTCGAGAACTTATCTATCGCTGCTGGTTTGCCGATGCCAAAAGTTTATATCATCGACGACCCCGCACCCAATGCTTTTGCTACCGGTCGCGACCCCGAGCATGCTGTAGTCGCCGCTACCACTGGCCTACTTGATATTATGGATAATAAGGAACTGACCGCTGTCATGGCGCACGAAATGTCACATGTCAAGAATTACGACATCCGCGTATCCATGATTACTTTTGGTCTGGTCTGTATTGTTGGCTATATTACCGACTTAAGTATCCGCATGATTATGTATACTAATCGCAATAATGATGAAGACAACAGCCCGATTGGTGTCATAGTACTGCTATTAGTATCTATCCTAGCACCGATTGCCGCTTCTTTGGCTCAGCTCGCCATCTCCCGCGAGCGGGAATATCTAGCTGATGCCTCGGCTGCTCATATCACGCGCTACCCAGAGGGAATGATTTCCGCCCTGAAGAAGCTTGACACTCATGCCCGCCCGATGCGCCGGCAGAACCCCGCCACCGAGGGCCTCTACATTAATAATCCTTTGCGCAAAGGCGCCATGAATAATTTATTTAGCACCCACCCACCAATTGAGAAACGTATTGAGAGGCTCGAGCATGGCAAAAGCACCTTCTAAAAAATCTAGTCGGCGTCAAACCCATGCTCAGGCTAAGCCATCTCACGAGATGGGCTATATCGAGAGCGTCAAAGACGATTTGAACAAGCTCAAACGCAAATGGCTTAACTTCCGCAAGGATCGCGTCAAACCGCACAAGAGCTTTCGCCGGTCTTATCGCGAAGATTATGCACGCAAGACCGAAACGCTCGGCCTGCTTAATCACGCCATGACTACCTTCCAGCTTATTTTCCAGCATTGGCGAACTTTTGTGCCGATGATTCTCATCATGACTCTGGCCTATATCGTCCTAGTCGGCCTCATGAGCGAAGACGTTTACTTGCAATTCCAGGATTCCATTGACGAAACTAGTCAAGAGTTAGCCAACGGTCATATTGGTAACTTTGCTAAGGCTGGTTTGCTACTTCTTTCTACCGTCACTACTGGCGGCCTTGACAGTGGCATGGGTGAAGCGCAAATGATTTTCATGCTTTTCCTTTTCCTTACCATGTGGCTCGTGACAATTTATCTCCTCCGGCATTTCATGGCTGGCGGCAAGCCAAAGCTTCGCGATGGCTTATATAATGCTTTAGCGCCGCTGGTTTCTACGCTGATAGTTTTTGTGGTGATTTTTATTCAGGCTATTCCGTTGATGCTGGTCGTGATTACTTATTCCGCAGCCGTCGCCACTGGTTTTCTCTCTACACCGTTTTACGCATTAGTCTACTTTATCTTTGCTGCTCTAATGATTCTGATTACCGTTTACTTATTATCTAGTTCGTTGATGGCTCTGGTGGCAGTCACTGCGCCAGGCCTATACCCCATGAAAGCCATGTTTAGCGCCGCCGACCTCATGAATGGTCGCCGCATGAAACTTATCGTCCGTGTTATATTCTTAATTGTAGTCGTTGCCTTAATTTATATTATTGTCATGACGCCGGTAATCTTGCTCGACTTATGGCTAAAGAGCATGTGGGAATGGATTTTTGGTGTGCCAATTGTTCCATTCTTCTTGCTGCTCGTCACTTGTTTTGTCTTTATTTACGCTACGGCTTACCTTTATCGCTATTATCGTTGGCTACTAGACTATCAGGAGAAATAAAATGATTATAATACATCCTAAGTCAAAAAATATCTGAAAACTAATTGTGGAGGTAAAATGAATAAGTCAGAAGCTGCAGCACGTATTATTAAGTTGCGCGAGTTAATCAATGATTATCGCTATCATTATCATGTTCTAGACGAATCAATTATGTCCGAAGCGGCCGCAGATTCGCTCAAGCACGAGTTATCCGAGCTCGAAAAAGCTTTTCCAGACTTAATTACACCAGATTCGCCCACCCAGCGCGTCGCTGGCAAAGCTCTGGAAAAGTTCGAGAAAGTCACTCACGCCGAGCGGATGATTTCATTAGCCGATGTTTTTTCCGAAGACGAAGTCCGTGAATGGGTCACGAGCAACGAAAAACTCGCCGGGAAAATTACCGAGTTCTTCACCGATATTAAAATGGATGGTCTAGCCTGTGCTTTGCATTACGAAGATGGCCTACTTGTGCAGGCAGTGACACGCGGTGATGGTCTAGTCGGGGAAGATGTCACCATGAACGTCCGCACCATCGAAAATATCCCCCTTAGTATTCCCGAAAAAGGGCACGTCGAAGCTCGCGGCGAAATCGTGATTTTCAAAAAAGATTTCGATGAGTTAAACGAGAAGCAAAAGCGCGCTGGCGAGAAGCCTTTTGCTAACCCGCGCAACTTAGCCGCTGGCAGCATTCGTCAGCTTGACCCCAAAATTGCCGCCAGCCGCAAGCTTAAGTTTATGGCGTATGACCTCGTCACGCCGAACCTCCCCAAACATAGCGAGGCTTACCAGAAACTCCGCGAGCTCGGCTTCCGCACTAGCGGCGAGGACAAAGTTTTTACTAAGATTGAAGATGTTTTTAAAGAAATTAAACATCTCGAAAATTATCGCAAAACTCTGCCCTTCAATACCGATGGCATGGTGATTAAAATCAACAATCGTCGTGTTTATCGAAAGCTCGGCATCGTTGGCAAAACTCCGCGTGGCGCGGTGGCTTTCAAATTCCCAGCCGAAGAAAACACGTCCATTGTCAAAGATATCGTGATTTCTATCGGTCGCACCGGCGCCGCGACGCCCGTAGCGATTTTTGACCCCGTGCAGCTGGCTGGCAGCACTGTCAAGCACGCTAGTCTACACAATGCCGACGAAATCAAACGCCTCGACGTACGCATCGGCGACACTGTAATCATTTACAAAGCCGGTGATATTATCCCACAGGTCAAAGAAGTTCTCACTAGTCTGCGCCCGGCCGACGCCGTACCTTTTGACTATGTCAAAGCCCTAAAGGAGCAATATCCAGAGTTAGAGTTCGAGCGGCCCGAAGGCGAAGTAGTTTACCGTATCAAAGGCGAAAGTTCCGACCTTATTCTGAAACGCGCCATTGAGTACTACGCTTCCAAGCCCGCCCTTAATATCGACGGTTTGGGTGAGAAGAACGTCGTGGCACTTGTGGATTCTGGCCTCGTGAAAAGCATCGCCGACTTATATCGCCTGAGAGCCACCAAAGTCGCACAACTCGAACGTTTCGGCGAGTTATCAGCGAACAATTTAGTTAATTCTATTGCTGCCAGCAAACATCCCGAGCTGAATAAGTTTATCACCGCGCTTGGCATTCGCCACGTCGGTGCGCAGACTGCTACCACTCTGGCGCGCGGTTTTGGCAGTATCGAGAACTTGGAAAACGCCACCGAAGATGACTTGCTAAAACTGCAAGATATTGGCAAAGTCGTCGCCGAATCCATCCTCGCTTATTTCGCCGACGAAGACAACCTCAAACTTCTTCATGAGCTAAAAGAGCTTGGTGTTGAACCGGCAAAAGTTAATCTACAAGGCTTACCATTAGTTGGTAAAAGTTATATTGTTACTGGCACCCTGGAAAGTATGGGGCGCGAAGAAGCGGAAGATAAATTGCGCGCCCTCGGCGCTACCGTTACTAGTGGCGTCACTAAGAAAACTACAGCTCTCATCGCCGGTACCAAACCCGGCAAAAGCAAAACCGACAAAGCCGCCAAGCTCAACATCCCGGTCATCGGTGAGGCGGATTTATTGCAACTATTACAATAGTGGGCAAGAGTTGTTGTATAATATATAATATATGCCCAAATTTGAACTAGTTTCCAAATACCAGCCCACCGGCGACCAGCCTAGCGCCATCGCGCAACTTTCTGCTGGTCTTGATGCCAACGTCCGCGAGCAGACTCTGCTTGGTGTCACTGGCTCCGGTAAGACTTTTACCATGGCTAACTTAATCCAGCATTATCAGCGCCCAACCTTGATTCTGGCACATAATAAGACTTTGGCCGCTCAGCTTTATTCCGAGTTCCGCGAGTTTTTCCCAAAAAATGAAGTACATTATTTTGTCAGCTATTTCGATTACTATCAGCCAGAAGCTTACATCGCCAGCACCGACACTTATATCGAGAAAGATTCCGCCATCAATGATGAAATTGACCGCCTGCGCCACGCCGCCACGGTTGCACTTTTGACCCGCCCCGATACTATTGTTGTCGCCTCAGTTTCCTGCATTTACGGTATCGGCTCGCCCGATCATTATACCGAAATGTCCCTGCCGCTCATCAAGCAAAACGGC
The DNA here is from genome assembly GCA_964443595.1 of uncultured Candidatus Saccharibacteria bacterium. Classification (GTDB taxonomy): domain Bacteria; phylum Patescibacteriota; class Saccharimonadia; order Saccharimonadales; family Saccharimonadaceae; genus Nanosyncoccus. The sequence goes on along the minus strand of CAYUDH010000029.1, from coordinate 2,659 downwards.
CGCTGGCAAGTCATCGGCAAGGATGCTCTGAGCACTATTTTGGCCCAAGCTTCGCCAGAAACCATGCCTGACGCTACCTTAATTAACACTAGTACCCAGGCCGCCGATTCGCTCAGCCAGCAGAATTTTATCATCTATCTCATCGCTATGCAGTACCACCGCAACGATTTGGCTTTCGAGCGTGGCAATTTCCGCGTCATGGGCGACACAGTTGACTTATTCCCGGCTAGCGGGGAATGGGCTTATCGTTTCGAGTTTGGCTTCGACACTCTGGAAGAAGTCCGCATCATCGACCCGCTCACCGGCGAAACTCGCGAAAAGCCCGACCGCATCCACATCTTCCCGAACACTCACTATGCCACGCCTAAGGATCAGCTGGAGCGCGCCATTGAAGGCATCCAGGCCGAATACGAGATGCGCCTGAAGTATTTCGAGAAACATGAGAAATACCTCGAAGCTCAGCGCCTCAGTCAGCGCACTAAGTACGATCTCGAGATGCTGCGCGAAACTGGTTTCGTCAAAGGCATCGAGAATTATTCCCGGCACCTCGACGGTCGCAAAGCCGGTGAGTCGCCTGCCACTTTGCTAGATTTCTTCCCGGAGGATTTTTTGCTCCTCGTCGATGAGAGCCATATGACTCTGCCGCAAGTCCGCGGTATGTATAATGGCGATCACGCTCGCAAAGAAACTCTAGTTGAGTACGGTTTTCGCTTGCCTAGCGCACTGGACAATCGCCCGCTGATTTTCACCGAGTTCCAGAGCCATATCAAGCATGCGGTTTACGTTTCTGCTACTCCTGGTCCGTACGAGCTCGAGCATTCGCCTGAGCCGGCCCAGCAAGTTATCCGCCCAACCGGTCTGCTCGATCCGGAGATTGAGATCCGCCCTTCCGAGGGACAGATTGAGGATCTGATGGAAGAAATTGACAAGCGCATTGCCAAAGGTCAGCGCACTCTGGTTACCACTCTGACCAAACGCATGGCCGAGGACCTCACGGATTATCTCAAAGAACGCGATGTGAAGGTCGCTTACATCCATTCCGATATTGACACGCTGGAGCGCGGTGATATTCTGCGCGACCTCCGCACTGGCGTCTACGATGTCTTAGTCGGGATTAACCTTTTGCGCGAAGGTCTGGATTTGCCAGAAGTGTCCTTAGTTGCCATTCTCGATGCGGATAAAGAAGGCTTTCTGCGTAGTGAATCTGCTTTGATTCAGACCATTGGCCGCGCCGCCCGTCACGTCGAGGGGCACGTCATCATGTACGCCGACCACATCACCGAAAGTATGCACAAAGCCATCGACGAAACCACGCGTCGCCGCGAAATCCAGCAGGAATACAATGAGAAAAACGGCATCGTCCCACGCTCAGTCAAAAAAGATATTAGCGCCGGCCTGCGTGCGATTATTCCGCAGAAGGAAGAAGCCACCAAGCTCGACCTCAAGCGCATCCCGCCCGAAGAAATCCCCAGCCTGATCAAAGAATTGCAATCCCAAATGCAGCTCGCCGCGGCGAATCTCGATTTCGAGCAAGCCGCCTTCCTCCGCGACCAAATTGCAGAGATCAAAGGCGAAACCACCTCCAAAAAATCCAAGAAAAAATAGCCCACCGCGTCTGAGGCGCACTCAGGCCATAGTTTTCTAAATCCTATATCTTAGCAGCTACCAAAAAAGCGGGGGCTCGCCCCGCCGTCAGCTAGAACCCGGGTCTTTCGACCAGCCCTAATCCTTATATTATAACACAATCTCATTGGCTCTGAGCACGTTTGTCTGAGCTCGGAACATGTCTATAGTACAATTCACCATGCTCCGAGTATGTTTGCTTGCATCCGGAGCATAATTTTCCGAGGGTCTAAAACTAGCAAAATAACAGGGAAGAATCAAACCTCCGGCCTCGGAGTATGTTTCCCCGAGACCGGAGTATGATTCCGCATCACATTAGCATGTTAGCAGTACAATTATTTCGCAACACAGCGAACAGAGTAACCGACGTAGCGTAAGCTGTAGCTGGACGGGTTGACGTTACTACTACCGAAGGTCAGGTAGTAAGTGCGATTAGCATCGTAAGGTGTAGGGGACCAATAGCCCCCGGATGAGCCGGCATTGTAGAGCTGGCGATTGTCCACGTACCCGCAATACTGGAAGAATAGCGGAGTTTCAGCAAGCTTGCTACCAGCGCTGCCAATGCCGTAGGCATTAACTAGACCACCGAATGACTTGCTATCAGTGTTGTTGCTGGCTGGTAACTGCCAGCCACCCGGGCAGATACCTTGTGCCGGTTCTGAAGCGCTAATATTACCATTCATAGCAGCTGCCCAAGAGTAGAAGTTACCTTGTGAAGTGTGAGCACTTACACCGGCTTCAGTATGAGTGCCCTTGGCATAGCTAGCTACATTATCATCGGTGCTTGACCAGCCGGAACAAGTAGTACCACCGTTGAGAGCGCACTGTTCTATGCCGCCACCATCATAAGCTAGGTTTTGGGTCATCCAGCAATTACCATCTTTAAGCTTAGTAACCCAATAGAGCTTACCGTCACGGTCATCTCGGAGTTGACTAGTAGCATTTTCTGGCGCGCTCTTACACAGAGTACTATTCATTTCTTGCATAGTAGTGATGCCGGCATTACGGAACCAGTTGTTTACAGTTTGTTCAGCAT
>CAYUDH010000028.1:0-13014 GCA_964443595.1 uncultured Candidatus Saccharibacteria bacterium | reverse complement strand
ATTCTCCTTTCCACCTGCCAGCCTCTAGGATACTAAGGTGCAACTTTCCGCCATGTCGCCATTATAGAACAAATGTTTCCAAAATAACAACCACTAGCATGTTTAAAATGTAAAAATTACAACATCTATCTCTATTATTTTTCGCAAAATTCTTAGCCTCGCTTCACCCTCCGAACACATATTTTAACCATCACCGTCGCCTCTGTACACAAATTTTAATCATAAACATCTAATTTCTTTTTATTTTTTGCTTGCAAACCCAAAATCTATGCTATAATAAGAATGTATAAATTCCAAACCGCAACCTTTACAGTTTGTATTACTTAGAATAAATCTATTATTAGAACGTAAAAATGGTGCCAGGAGTGCTGTATGCGTTCTAGTAGTAGTAATACTCAAGAAGGCTGCGGTTTGGAAGCTCGTGGCACCATTTTTGTTTGCATCGGTGACGCAGTGTAGATGGACTTGGTGCCAGGGCTTTTTATACCCTAAAAACAACCAAAAAGGAGGGCCAATGCCACAATGCACAGGACACGCAAGAGCTAGGAGGAAAAAGCTCTTCGCTAGAATCTCATCAACTTTTATTAAAAATGAACCTAGTTCTAATAGTAGTACCTTAGAATCAGGTAAAATGCTTCATGGTAAAAGTACTTATTTCTACAACGATGGCGGTTCTAGGCTAAACTATGTAGTACCTAGTGTCTGCGCATTGGCTCTCTTGATTGGTGGTATAGTAGCGATTAATCCCGATGTTAATCAAGTTTATGCTGACGAAGGAGATGAGAACAGTAACAATGCAGATACGGAAGTAATACCACTAGCTGATTCTTCTATCTCACTATCCTTTAATGGCACACCTACTCTTACTGAAGAAGTCACTGCTGGTGAAGTAGCTTATATTACTAATACTTTTACTGTTAATGCTAATAAACAAACTGGTTTTACCTTACAACTTTCTGCTATGAACGGTTCTAGCACAGAACTACGCGGTAAAGACAATGCCATGGCTACCATCAAAGGCGTAGGAGAGAATGTATCCCCAGCTAACTTTGCTAATAATACTTGGGGCTATAGCTACCAAGAAAACCCAAATACCGCCCTTAATCCAAAGACTATTGCCGAAGGCTTAACTTATAGTTCTATGCCAGCTTACGGTACAGAAAAACCGATTGCTAATAAAACTCTCACTGGTGTAGCTAATGAGAATACTACTTACCTATTAGCCTTTGCTGCAAAGATTGGTACTGATTCACCCGCCGACCACTATATTGGTAACTTCCTTCTTTCTGTAGTAGGTAATGCCTTCAACCCTGCTACCTATACACTGACTTATGATGGTAATGGCGATAATGTTTCTAATGTTCCAGCTCCAGATACTTATCAAGAAACCAGTGTTACTACTTCACATACTTTCACTATCTCCAGTACTAAACCTACGCGCTCTGGCTATACTTTCCAAGGTTGGTCAGATACTAAAGACGATGCAGTAAAATATCAGCCAGGCGGAAATGTCACTATAGATAAGTCTGCATCAACTAACAGTAAGACTATCTATGCTATCTGGAAGGCAGATGTCTTCAATGGCATTACTACTATGCAGGCTATGGATAGTACAATTTGTGGTAATGCTAAGCCAGGCGATGAGGCCATTCTAGAAGATACGCGTGATGGCAAGAAGTATTATGTGACTAGAACGGCTGATGGTAACTGCTGGATGACACAGAACTTAGCCTATGATGGTAAAAAGAAAGATGGTGCCACAGAGAATATTGGAACTTCATGCACACTAAGCCGCGCCGAAAATAGCAATGCCATAACTGGCGCCGAGTGCCCTTCTGGTAGTTGGACTAACAGTACTTCTAATAAATATTTTGCCATAGGTAGACATGAAGATGGAAAGCATGAATCGCAGGGTAACTTCTACAACTGGCCAGCAGCAACGCAAGGCGGTTCTGGTGATGAAGTTCAAGGCGTTTGTCCAGATAGATGGCAACTCCCAACTAGCAACACTGCTAACAGTAAATCATTTGGTGATCTAGTTAATGCTTATAGTATTAGTAATGATGATAAGAAGCTTAATGCTGCTCCATTGTTCTTCCAGTATGGCGGGTACGTCAGCGGTGCTACCCTGAACAATGTCAGTTCCCGCGGGGACTATTGGTCCTCTACGCCTTATTCTAATGGCGCCCATGCTTACAACCTCTACTTCTACAGTGGCAGCGTCCGCCCGTCCTACAGCAACGGTCGCGACCTCGGTTTCTCCGTCCGCTGTGTCGCTAAGTAATCATATCTAGCTTTCTATCTGGCGCCTCGTGAACATTAATCAGGCTGGGCGATGGTCGATTCTCCAGATGAGACCTCGCCCACCCAGAGGCGACAGATACGAAAGCTAGATGCCGGGAACATAACCAAGACTTTAGCCAAGCTAAGCGATTCCTATTTTCGAGGTCTTTTCCAGGCTAAGCCGGGTGCGCATTGCGTGAGGATTCTCATAGCCTGATGCAGTCTGCTCGCAATAAGCAGAGGCTTACCGGACCGAGAAAATACGGAATCACTTAGCCCAACTCAGACTAGTCACACCAGCCTACTACGTTAACAGCCCTCACTAATGCGGCTCAAAACACCATCAATCTCCCCTACCCAGGGGAGATTCCCTAGCCATTCAAAAACTTTAATTACCCCGCTGGTACTTCCGGAAAACACCCCTAATCACTTCATCAAAATCCTTCCGACCAATCAAGCAATCAAAAACTGTCCGCTTCTCCCAGCCAGACAGCACAACACCTTCTAACTCATTGTTAGCAATCACAAATTTCAGAATTTCGTCATTACTCATACTACTATTATAACATATGCCGCACATTTCCACCAGACCACGCGGAATCCGCTACTTATAGTACCCCCGCCCCTCCACTCTCACATCCACATAAGCCGGATGTAAATCATGTTCATGTAGATACCTTATCATCCGGTCTGCATCCTCTGCCGTCACTGCTGTATCGCGGTCCGTATTCACCTTAAAATACTCATCCTCCCCCGCGATGTCCACATACAGTTCCCGGCTCATTCCCGTCGGCAAAACCACTTGCGTCACCGTATACCCCAGGTCCTTGAAATCCTGCTCCAGCTGCGCTATATAATTCTTCGTCCGCATCGAAATCTGTCCGCGATTATCCTCATCTACAATCTCCGCCTTAATTATATACTCTTCCTCAACTTTATCATTCCCTGGTCGGTATTGATTGACTACGCTCTTCCCTGTCGTATAGGCTAGAAACCCCAATACGCCCAGCACTACCGTCGCAAAAATCACCAAACGTCGCCGCTTCCGTCGCACTCGCTTCCGCTCTTGCAAACGTTCCGACTCTGATTCTACTCGTTCCCGCTCCGCCACAATCGTTTGTCCGCGGTTCATTTTTTTGATTTCTTTTCGCCCACGCATTTCCAAAGTCCTCAGCTCTCAATATTCCTCATTACCAAATCTCTATTTCCAAAGTCCTTAATTCTCTACATTTTCAATCGCCAAATCCTTATTGCTAAGACCTAATTCTCAATATCCTTAATTACCAAATCCTTACTTCTTCGCCTTGGTTACCTTTTTCTTCGCCTTTGCTTGTTGCTTCTTCTGCTTCAGCTCAGTTTTCTCTATTTTCTTCTCTTCCCGCTGCGCCCGTTTTTCTGCCCTTTCTGCCAACTTGCGCGCCTTAGCCTCTTCTTTCATTCGCGTCAAATGCTCCTGCTTGTGCTCACTCACCTCTACCAGGATTTCCGCCAGCTTCTCTGCCGCATCCGGCTTCGCTTCGGCATGCAATTTCTCCGCCAGCTGCTCACGCTCCTTTGGCGCCCGCACTAGATGTCGCACTGCCTCTAGCAAATCATTCGGATTCTTCCGCATTTCCATGTCTGTCACCATCACAATCGCGCCCCGCGCCTTCAAATTCTCCGCGTTCTTCAATTGGTGCGCCCCCGGCAGCCGCTCAAACGGCACTAAGATTACCGCCTTCTCTAGCGCCGCCAATTCCGCAATCGTCGTCGCTCCCGCTCGGCTTACAATCACATCCGCCGCCCCCATCAGATCGTGCATCGCCGTGTTAAACTCCCACATCCGGAAGTTCGACTGCAGTTTCGCATGGTCCCACTGTTCGTACTGTTTCAAGTCCACCACCTCTTCATAATATTTCCGACCCGCCACCAGCCCCACACTAGTAAATTTCAGCATCTCCGGCAAAATCACATTCATCGCTTCATTGATATTTTGCGAACCTTGGCTTCCGCCCGTCACCACCACCAGCGGCTTTTCTGGATCAAAGCCAAATTCTTTCTTCAAATTCCGCTGCTGCGCCTCCGTCACCACCTTAAACTCCGGCGCTACCGGCACCCCCACATACACCACTTGCGAATTCGTCGTCTGCAAGCCCTCCCAGCCCGTCGCAATCACTGCCGCATGCTCCATTAGGATCCGATTCGCCAGCCCCGGCACCATGTCCGACTCATGCACTACATATGGAATCTTCAGCTTTTTCGCCACCAACCCCACCGGTAGCCCCACAAATCCCCCCTTCAGGAAAATCACATCCGGTCGCTTACTTGGCAATAGCAACCGCCAAAAACTCTGGATAATCCCCCCAATGAACCCAAAGAATCCTACAATATTCCCAAAAATCAAATCCTTAAACACTATATCTAGATGCTTCAGCCAATCTTTCGCCGTCCACCCCGCATACCGCCGAAACTTCCCCGCCCAAATTTTTCGCACCCGGATATACGGCACTCGTCGATTCTCATCCTGAGCTTGCGACCCCCATCGCACCCCAATTTCTGTTGTAATCTTTACAACATTCTTATAATATTTCTTATCCGTCCAAAACTCTACTTTCGTGCGCGGTTTTTTGTCCAGCAGCTCCCGCACTACCGCCACCGCTGGCGTAATATGACCACCCGAACCGCCACCTACCACTAGTACTTTCATCTCATACTCCTTCTTTGTACTCTAGTATTTTGCTGCACTTCACCCCGCTCCTTTCGCGGTTCCCTACTAGTATAGCACGATAATTGCAAGGCAATCCCCAGTGCCGCCGCCGTAAACAGCATACTCGTACCACCATAACTTAGTAGCGGCAACGTAATCCCCGTGAGCGGCAGCAGCCCCGTCATCGAAGCTATGTTAATCACCACATGCGCCGTCGCCCACGCAAACACCCCCACCACTACCAGCGACTCTTCATCGTCTTCCAGATAATTCGCTGTTCTGAGCAACCGTAGCAATAGCACCGTGAAACATCCAATCACCGCCGTCAGCCCCACGAACCCAAAGGTTTCCCCCATAATCGCAAACACCGAATCATTAATCGACTCCGGCAAATACCCTGTCGCTTGCACGCTATTACCAATCCCCACTCCAGTCAGCCCTCCTGTGCCTATCGCAATCATCGCATTCTCGATATGATAAGCATCGCTCGACTCCGCCGAGTTAAAAGTCATCAAGCGCTCCATCCGATGTGGCGACACAATAATCGACGCCACCCCGCAGACCAAAGCCACCCCCACCACTATCGCAAAATATCTCAGCTTAACCCCACTCATGAATAGCATCGCCAAAATAATCGCTGCAATCGCAATCCCCGTCCCCAAATCTTTCTGCACCACCACCACAAACCCCAACGACAGCACGCTCACCACGCCAAACGGAATCCAAAAATCACTTGTATTTAATTTTCCCTGCTCTTTACGCTCCGCCATTAGCTGCGCCAAATACAAAACCAAACCTAACTTCAGCACTTCTGCCGGCTGCAAGCTAAATCCCCCTAGGTTAAACCACCGGCAAGCCCCCAGCTCACACCGCGCCACCGGGCTATGCACCGCCGCCAGCACCGCCAGCAGCGCACACAACGCCAGCCCACCAAACATCACCAGTTTCGCATATTTGCGCATATATTTATATGGTATGTTATACGCCAAGACCACTACAACTAACGACAATATCACATTCCTCAGTTGCTGAAAGAAAAAGTCATTTTCCCCCATGCTCGTACCATAGACCGAGTTCATCACGTTCGCCCGCATCGGCCCAATCGCATAGATCACAATCAAACCAATACATAGCAGCACCACCGTCAGCACCCCGATAATGCGATCACTTTTGTGCCTACGTACCAAGTTCATCACCACTACTTCCCAGTATCATTATTCCACTATTTAGAATCCTGCAATTATCTTCAAATCTGCTACTTAGAACCCCGAGATTTTCTTTAGGCTTATTCGAGGAATCAGGAGTAACGGAACGAGGCGTATTTGACATACGTCGAGTGAGTAACGCATCTGATGACAAAGAAGAAGCCAAAGAAAAATCGGGCTCATCAGAGGTGAAGAAGCTGGCTTCTTCACCTCTAACAAACGTTTCTACTTGTCTAACTCTCTCGTCGCTCACAATCCCTCCCTGCACCGCCAGAAACACCCCGATAATTGCAAACACCCCTGCAATCACCCAAAACCGCATCACAATCTTCGCTTCGCCCCAGCCTTCCGCTTCTAGGTGGTGATGAATCGGCGCCGAGATCAACAACTTTTTATGAAAAATCTTTTTCCAGAGAATCTGAATCAGCGACGACCCTGCTTCCACCACAAATAGAATCCCAATAATCGGCAGCAAGAAGAAAGCGTTCGTCATCATCGCCACCACACCTAGCCCCGCCCCTAGCGCAAACGACCCTGTATCCCCCATCATAAACCGCGCCGGTGGCACGTTGAACCAAATGTACGACAGCAACCACCCCACCACCGTCAAACAAAATCCTGCCAGCATCCACTGCCCCTGGAATAGCGCAATAATCGCATACGCTCCGTAGGCAATCATCGCGAGCCCCCCCGCCAAGCCGTCCAGTCCATCGGAAATATTCACCGCATTCGACGTCGCCACCACCGCAAAGGCAAAAATCAGCATCATCCCCACCATCCCAATCTCCAGATCACCAAAGAACGGAATCTCAATACTCGTCCAGCCCAGCTTTACCGCAAACCACCAGCCCAGCCAAATCCCCACGATCGTAATCATCGCAAACTTCACCGGCGCCCTCAGCCCCGCCGCACCCTTACCGCTACCGAACACATTAATCAAATCATCAATAAACCCTACGATACTCCCACCAATGAATCCTGCCAGTGGCAGCCATGTCTGCTCACGATTCAGATTGCAAATACAAGTCACCACCAGTACCGTAATCACACCAATCACCCCCGCCATCGTCGGGAAGTGCCGCGCAATCTTCTTCCGGTGCAACTTCGCCACCACCTCCAGCTTCTCACCCGTTGTAGTTTCTGTCTTCTGTTGTTTCCAAAACTTATACTTATACGCAAAATAAGTATAAATCGGCGTCAAAAACGTCGCCAAAAAAAACGCAGATAGAGCTAGCAGCAATCCATAAAAAGTTTCATTATTCAAAGTATCTGCCATATATAATATATATTATAGCACAACTCACCCACTTATAAAACCGTATAAGTTATAAACTAACCTTATATCATAAATATCTTTTTCGCAGGGCCTAAGACTTAGCTTTCGGCTGCACCCGCAAAAACTCTTGTACATAATCTTTTAGCGCGTTAAACACCAGCAGCGCGTGGTCCTGCCCACCCGCCAGTTTATTCTCTTCCCACAATCGCACCATAATCACATAACTCGGCAATTCCCCTTCCGTGCCACCCGCGCCCACATAGGTCGCTTGCGTTTCGTCCATCGAGTAAGCTCCATTTTTGATCACCTGCGCCGTACCTGTTTTACCACCCACATAGTAACCCGCTTTATCTGTGCCGTTATTCCGCCACGCTCGCCGCGTGTTGTATAGCATCTCTCGCATCAACGCACTAGTTTCTGGGCTGATTGTTTCTCGCACTGCTTCTTTTGGCTCGTTCTCAACAAATTCCCCGTTCACTATTTTTCCCGCCACCATCGTTGGAGTATAATATTTTCCGCCATTCACTACCGAAGCAATCGCCGCCGCCACTTGAATCATCGTCGCCTGCATATTCTGGCCAAAAGTCATATTCGCATAAGTCGACGCCAGCCCGTACATATCCGCATGCGGCTCCACCAGATACCCTGGCGATTCATACAATTCTATTCCTGTATAATGTCCCAAACCAAATTTATTATAATAGTAATTATATAGTTTCTCGCGCGCTTCATCTGTAATCTCTGTTTCACTACCACCCATCCAGCGCAACGCCTGCGTCGAGCCCGTGTTTAGCGAATAGTTAAACGCCGTTTGCATCGTCTGCTGACCCAGCAAATACGAACCCTGTTCCGCATTCCGGATTGGCCACCCATCAATCGTAATTTCGCCATAGTTCGTAAACATCTTATCCGGCGTCATCACTCCCAGCTCCGTCGCCGCCGCAAAAGTAAACGTCTTGCATACACTCGCCGGCTCAAACGGATCTTCCACCACATGGTTAATATACGCCGCCGCACTTTCTACATTACCATAATCCGCCGGGTCATAACCCGGATAATTCGCCATCGCTAATACTTTTCCCGAATTCGGATCCATCACTACTGCGCTCATGTTTTTAAATCCCAGCTCATTCGACTTCCGCTCCAATATCTTTTCTACATTATGCTGCAAAGTTTTATCAATCGTCAGCACAATATTCTCACCATCTTGCGGCGCAATTTTCACATTATCATCACCGATCGACAGCGCTATATTATTAATATCTTTCACTGTCCGTAGCATTCCGTCCGTACCCGACAGCTCCTCGTTCATCGAACCCTCTATGCCATACTGCCCCACACCGTCCGCATTCACAAACCCTAATACATTCGCCGCCAAAGTCCCCTCTGGGTACACCCGTTTCGTATTTGATTGCAACCACACCCCCGCGAGGTCTGCCTCCGCAATTTTTTCCGCCGCCTTCCGCTCTACATTTTTCGCCACTATATAATATCTCCGCGTCCAGTCCGCAAACACATCCCTCCACTGCGCAATCTGCTTATCACTAATCAGCGGTGTCAACTCCGCCTCCAGCTTTTCTTGATTCGCCATCATCGGGTCCACAATCACCGTATAGACCGTGGCATTCATCACCACCGCCACCGGCTCATTCCCATCCATCATATAGATTTCGCCCCGCTTCGCCGGCAGCACATTCTGCAGAGTCTGTTGCGCTGCTGCTTTTTCCACCCATTCATCATGCTGCACAATCTGAATAAAAAACAACCTCACCACGATCACGCTCATCGCAGCCAACAATGCTAGTCGCAAAAACTTGTTTCTAGTCATGCTTATATTATATCACAATTCATACTTAGTTTAGCCTATAGCACCTTCGCTTTCTACTAATCAAAATAAGTCGCCCCCCATGCTCCACGAACCCTTTGCGTAGAACGGTCTAGTACAAGGAAAAGTTGAAGCACGGAATGAGACGTACTAAGTGGTACGTCGAATGAGTACTGGAGACTTTGACAAAGTAATAGGCCGTTATTCGCAAAGGCCCTAGATAGCCTACTCGCCAGCAAAGCCACCGGCAGTTGCTGCATCCATCGTCGATGCCACGGTACTGTTTTCAGACGCCGCAATCGAAGTCAGCCGCGCCTTCTCCACTGCTAAATCTTCCTTTTTCGCCTGCAAGTCAGAAATCTCACTATCAATCGCCGAAAGTTCATAATCATAATTTGTCGCTCGCGTGCTCTGAGCTACATAGATTAGCCCAATTCCTAACACCGCTACTCCCACCAAAAACGAATATGCGAGTGGCCCAATTTTTTTCTGCGTATGTCTGACTGTATTGAAATTGCGTGACCAAGTCGAAGTCGTTGTCGCCGCACTCCGCCTCGACACATAGGTTTGGGGTCTCATTAAACTATTTCCTCGCTGTTTTTGTTTTTTGGTTAAATTTTTACATCAATCATCACCGCAGACTCACTCACTTATGTGCGAAAACACCGCACATACCGTCCACGATTTTTCCGTTGGGTCGTCATCAAAACCACTAATTCTCTTAGACCAGAGGCTCGCGTACTAGACACGAACCTCTGGGAAGGTCATGTATTTTACAAACACTACACCGTGGTTTTAACTCTCTCCCACTGTGGTGGACCTTATCGGCCCATGTCACGGAGCACCAATGCCATTTTACACTTTCCATTGCTGCTCCGCTCATTTGACATGCAAAGCAAATGCAAAACTTTGCAAGACTAATTCTTAATTAGCAAAAGCGAACTTGCACTTTTTGAGCGCGAGAACGGTTGCTGGTAACTTTGATTTGACGTGGCATAATTTTTGCCTCCTTTTGTTTTTAATTTTTTATTTTGTAACTTCTAGGGCTCAGCACTTACATTTTATGTAAATACTAAAGCTCAAAAAGTCACTTATTATCATTCCTCGCTCGATTCGCTAGCTCACGTTCGCTGTCAAAGAATAGAATCTCCACACTCTACAATCTCACAGCAGCACGCAGTTTTGCACTTCTCGCGCGCGGGTTGATAAACAACTCCTCTTCTCCCGCAGTAATTGGCCGTTTGTTCAAAATCTCTATTTCTGATTCCTCGCCATAACTCGCCGTTTCTCTGAGCCAATTCTTTACTAGACGGTCTTCCAAACTATGAAAAGTAATCATCGCGAGTCTACCACCCGGCTTCAAAACCTGAGTCAACAACGGTAGCGTCCGCTCAATCTCTCCTAGCTCGTCATTCACTGCAATCCGAATCGCCTGGAACGTCCGCGTCGCCGGATGGATCTTACCACCGCGCCCGTAGTTCCCTAGCGTATCGCCTAATTGCTTGGTCGAAGTCCACGGTCGCCCGTGCACAATCGTCCGCGCCATTAATCTCGCAAAACTCGGTTTTTCCTCGCCATACCGCGTGAAAATATCTACAAGTTGCCTTTCACTCCACTTGTTTACAATTTCATCCGCCGTCAGCTTTTGCGACTGATCCATCCGCATATCCAACGGACCATCCTTCGCAAACGAAAAACCTCGCGCAGCTTCGTCTAGTTGCGGGGAAGAAACTCCAAAATCCATCAGTACCATATCAAAAGCGTTTCCACACTCAATTTCCTGTCGCACAGCGCTATAAAAATCTGCATTCACGATCCGCACTGGCTTACCTTTAAACTTTTTCTCCAGCACGTCGACAGCATTTTTATCCCGGTCCACTAAGACCGCGGCTTTATAATTCTGTGTCACATCCAAAATCTCACTAGCATGCCCCGCATATCCTGCCGTCAAATCTAAATACGATTCACCCGGCTGAGGCTTTAAGGCTGCTAATACTTCTGACAATAATACAGGTTTATGAAGTTCTTCCATGTGTATATTATACACCATTTGTTTGAGATCGTTCAACTAGAAATTTCCACGGTTTTGTGTTTGTAGAATGTTTGTTTAGTTTTTTAATGCTGATATACGTTGTTTATCTACTACGATCGTCGACTCGCCTAAGCAAATCATATATCATAGCCGTTGAGAGACTTATAACGTACTCACGAGTGGGTTTATTTTGTGGCCTCAGCATCACAGACCAATAGAGTTAATTGGGAGGTGTTTGTTGGAAGTGCGTATTGGATTAGATTTCGCGTATCCCAAACGCGCGCAAAAACTCCTAGTTGGTCGACCTCAAACTTTGTTAAATTACTTTATCTTTGTTTTGATAATGTTTATTTCGTGGTTCCCCAGGCTACTTGGTTTTACTACTTTTGTTTTACTTTTTATTTCTTTTTGTAGTTTTACTTGTTTGTATGGGTTTTCGTCCACTGACTTAAGTATATCCGACTTTCTTTAAAAACACAAGCACATTTTACGCATATTTTTCAAATGCTCCGCAGAGTTTTCCACAATCAATGCTTTTTCTCCCCCATTTTTATCAATAAAACTTTTCCACAAACCACAATCATTTCTACATTATATACAGCAGCTTCATAGGTACCCTTAAGTTCCTCAAACCAATTAACTCATATCAATATCGCTATAACCACAATTGAACATCGACCCGCACTAAAAGTCCTATCCAGTTGTTTTTATCTTATTCTAAACGTTACAACACATCTTTTCACCGCGTCAAATCCCACTTTCTCACCCTTCCAACAGAGTGCTTTTGACTTTCCTAATTCTCATTTCATAATAACCCGAACATGCCCAAAACGGGACTTGCAAAACTCGAAAATAATTGCCTGAAAATAAACCTCCACATTCTCCTTCCCTTTTTCCTCATTCTACGCTATAATAAATCAAAAGTGAGGTAATAATCTAGCGAGGAATTATATATGGATAATGATGCACCACAAACCAACCAAGAAATTCTAGAAGCCCAGGCCAACGCCGCCGACCATTCTGCCGAGTCAGCTGATGCTACGACCGCCGATGATTCCCCAGCTGTCGATTTATCATCTCAAGCCGATGTCAACACCACCGACGCCGCCAGCACCGATACCGATGATGATTCCGATGAATACACTCGTGTCAGCGATTTCTTCGACGTCTTTCACTGGGCCAACGAAATCGACGAAGTCAAAAACAACGTATCCGTCGAGCTTTTCCTCTTCAACAAAAACTACACCCCCTTCCGCGTCCGTTATTCCGATCAGCTCACCGCCAGCGTCAAAGCCATGTTCATGCAAGAGGCCACTGGCTACATCATCAAAGAAGCCGACAAAGGCCTCGAATGTCGCGAATACGAAAAGTCCGATGGCGAGGATAAAGTTATCTATCGCACCAAGCTCAGCAACGTCGGCCGCGCCGAAACTTTAATCCACTTAATCGAGCACGAGTATCGCAATATCGACTCCTGGAACGACCATGTTGATGAGTTCAAAAAAGTCAAAGGCATCATCGCCAAATTCAGCTATCCTGGCAACGATGGCGAAACCAAAGTCTTTTACATCGCCAAAGCTCTCAGTCCTTCTTCCGCTCTCAAAGGCGGCACCAGCTGGGAATTAAATGGCGAGAGCTTCGAGCCTTTTTCCGCCGAAGTCGCCCTCAAAATGCCCGACGACAACCAAGTCGCCATCATCGACGGCA
>CAYUDH010000027.1:0-13124 GCA_964443595.1 uncultured Candidatus Saccharibacteria bacterium | reverse complement strand
ATGCTGAACAAACTGTAAACAACTGGTTCCGTAATGCCGGCATCACTACTATGCAGGAAATGAGCGGCGCTCTTTGTAAAAGCGCACCAGAAAATGCTACCAGCCAGCTTAAAGATGATCGTGATGGCAAATTCTACTGGGTTACTAAGCTCAAGGATGGGAACTGTTGGATGACCCAAAACCTAGCCTATGATGATGGCGGGACTAGGCAATGCGACCTCAATGGCGGCACCTCTTGCCCCCAATGGCCGAGTAGCGTTGACACTAAAGCGCGCTACGCCAGAGGAGCTCACGTTAATGGTGACCATATGTCACAAGGCAACTTCTATTCTTGGGAGGCAGCTATGGATGGTAATACGGCTGCTACTGGGAGCGTGCAGGGCATCTGCCCAGTCAACTGGCAATTGCCAACCAGTAACAATACTAATGACAAGTCATTTCCTAACCTTATTAATGTTTATAATATTGGTAGTAACGGCAGTAAACTTACCGAGGCCCCACTATTCTTCCAATATGGCGGAAACATCAATGACGGCTCTTTAAGTAGCAATGGTTCCTATGGGAGCTATTGGTCCTCTACACGCGCTGGTGGCGGCGACGCCTACTATATGGTCTTCAGTAGTAGCAGCGTTAGCGGTCCAGCTGTTTACTCCAAATTTAATCGTGGGTTTTCTGTTCGCTGCGTCGCAGTCGGTGGCGCATCTGCTGGCGGGTCTACCGGCGGTACAGCTACTTTTAGCCTCACTTATGCCGACCCAGTACAGAACGTTAGCATGCCGACCACACAAACCTGTACCGCTACTAATGGACAGTGTACAATCAAGCTCAGCACGACAGAACCTACCTCACGCGACGCTTGTAAATACTTCAAAGGATGGAGCAAGAGTCAAAACTCCACTACAGCAGATTACGTGGCTGGGTCGTCCATTACGATTACCGGCAACACTACCCTCTACGTCGCTTGGGGCGACTACGGCAGCAACTGCCCAACGTAAAGCTTAGTTCCAGAAACGCGTTAGCATAATTGCAAATTATACTCCGGCCCCGAGCAATCATACTCCTCGGCCGGAGTTTTACTGTACCCCTGTTATTTTCACCAAAATCTTCGCCTCCAAAATCATACTCCCACCACCAGCAAACATACTCCCGTCCCAACGAAACATAACTCCGCTCACGATAAATCACGCCCAAAAATCGCACTCTCCCAAAAATAGACCACAAAAAATAGTGGCTTCGCCTTAGGTATCTCTCCTTTCGGCCCGGCCACCTCGGAATACTCCTATTATAGCAAACCTCATGATAAAAGTCAACAAAAACTATTCGCATTTCAAAAAACTGCTCCAAATCCCCCTCTCCGCCCAAAAATATGTTACAATATAAATATTATGAGTAAATTAGAAGATATTGTGAGCTTATGTAAACGTAGAGGATTTGTTTTTCCGGGATCTGATGTTTATGGTGGTATGGCTGGTACTTGGGATTTCGGTCCGCTTGGCGTCATGCTCGAGCGCAAGATGATGCAAGCCTGGTGGAACTTTTGGGTCGATCAGCGCGACGACATGTTCGGTGTAGATGCCGCCATCATCATGAACCCGCGTACCTGGGAGGCCTCTGGCCACGTGGCGACTTTCGCCGACCCATTAGTGGAATGCAAAGAATGCCATGGTCGTTTCCGCGCGGACAAACTAGTCGACGGCGCCACCGAGAGCATCACTACTGAGGAATTCCTGAAGGTTAGTCCTAAATGCCCCACTTGCGGCAAGCAGAACTGGAGCGAGGTAAAGAAATTCAACATGATGTTCCAGACTCACGTTGGACCGGTAGAGGACGATTCGAGTATCGCTTACCTTCGCCCAGAAACCGCACAGGGGATCTTCACCAACTACAAGAACGTCGTCGATACGCTATACCCAGACATTCCGTTTGGCATTGCTCAGCAGGGCAAAGCTTTCCGCAACGAGATTTCGCCGCGCGATTTCATCTTGCGCGACCGCGAATGTAGCCAGATGGAGATCGAATATTTTGTCAATCCTAAAGATTGGGAAGCCGAATTCGAGAAAATGCGCGCTGCTCAACATGTCTTCCTAGAGGAGATTATAGGTCTGCCCGAGAGCATGATTCACGAGCTAGACGTCCCGGCCGAGGACCGTGCTCACTACTCTAAGCGCACGATTGACATCATGTTTGACTATCCAAACGGCGAAGGTGAGCTAATGGGCTTGGCTTACCGTACGGATTTCGACCTCAGCAATATTCAGCGCGAGTCTGGCAAGTCGATGGAATACCGCGACAAGAATACCGGCGAAACCTTTATCCCGCATGTGATCGAGCCTTCTATTGGTGTGGAGCGCCTCTTCTTGGCGATTTTGGTGGCGGCATACTCGGAGGACGGCGATCGCATCGTTCTGCGGCTACCAGAGAACTTAGCTCCGTATCGTTTCTGCGTTTCGCCACTGCTCAAGAACAAACCAGAGTTAGTCGAGAAAGCCAAAGCCGTCTATCAGCAGCTGAAAGCGAAATATACTTTCGTCACTTGGGATGATTCCGGCAACATCGGCAAACGCTACAAAAAACAAGACGAAATCGGCACGCCTAAGTGTGTAGTTATAGATTTCGACACGCTAGAAGACGACACCGTGACCGTGCGTGATCGCGACACCACTGAGCAGGTACGCGTCAAGATTTCTGAGCTTTAGCATCCACAGAATCCAAAAATATCCTAGCTCTATGGCTGGGATATTTTGCTACGGCTATTTTTAACCGGCCTCGGATATGTAGGTAAGGGGGCATAAGTACGCACCATTTCCGTACTCAGCCGAAAAACATATTAAATCGCCTATCAAGCCGAACCCTCCTACCAAAACTAGCACGCCTGCAGACGTGCCTTTCCTAAACTTAAATGTGGTGGAGTGGAGGCGACTTGAACGCCCTACCTCAGCAATGCGAATGCTGCGCTCTACCAGGTGAGCTACCACCCCACGCTTAATACTTTCAGTATAGCACAGAACTTCTATAAAGTAAATTCAAAATCCAAAGCAAATGTAGCCCCGGCCTGGAACCGGAGCTACAAATAGATTTTTACTTCGTCCCCGGCACCGGATATTGCAAGGCCAGCGTGCGTACTTCATCGCGCAGGGCTTCTAAGTCTGAGCTAAACTTTTCTAGTCCGGCTTCATCCTGCGCTTTCACGCAAATATCGGCTACCTGCTTCATCCAATTGGCGATTTGCTTCATCTCTGGCTCTCGCAGACCACGCGTCGTCATCGCCGGTGTGCCTAGGCGCACCCCAGACGGGCGAAAAGCCCCGCCTTTATCATATGGCAAAGCATTCGCATTCAGAGTCAAACCGATTTTGTCCAGCACCACTTCATAAACTTTCCCATCAAAGCCAAAACTATTTTTCACATCGGCCAGAATCAAATGGTTTTCCGTACCGTTGCCCTGCAGCTTAAACCCGAGCTTTTTTAGCTCCTCAGCCAGCACCTGAGCATTTTTTACAATCTGTGCCGCATAAGTCTGGAATTCTGGCTGCAAATCTTCTCCAAACGCCACCGCCTTGGCTGCAATCACATGCTCCAGCGGACCGCCCTGCGTACCCGGGAACACCGCCCGGTCGATCAAAGTTGGAATATTTTCTAACTTATGCTCGGTCTTCTTCAGTGGATTGCCTACCGTACCCATCGACAAGATTAAACCCCCGCGCGGCCCACGCAAAGTTTTGTGCGTGGTGGTCGTCATCACATGGAAACCATGCTCCAGCGGGTTCGGATGTACGCCACCTGCAATCAAGCCCGCCACGTGTGCCATGTCCGCCATTAGCAGGCAATCTGGAATTTTCTCCGCTACTCGCTTCACGCGGTCAAAATCCGGAATCTTCATAAAAGCCGAGTACCCGACCAAAATAATCTTCGGCTGGTACTCATTAGCCAGCTGCTCCAGTTCGTTGTAGTCGATGTCGCCATCCTCTGTCACGCCATAGCCAATAAAGTTATAGATTTTCGCGCTCCGCGTCACTGGGGAACCATGCGTCAAATGTCCGCCGGCTGGTAAAGACATCGCCAGAATCGTATCGCCCGGCTGACACCAAGAAAAATACACTGCTTCGTTCGCATTCGCGCCGGAATGTGGCTGCACATTAGCGTGGTCGGCATGGAATAACTTTTTCGCCCGCTCGATTGCTAACTTCTCAATCTCATCAATATTCTCATTCCCGCCATAGTAGCGCTTGTCAGGGTACCCTTCACTATATTTATTCGTCAGGATCGACCCCATCGCTCGCAGCACATTCTCAGAAACGTAATTCTCGCTCGGAATCAGCTCCAAACCTTCGCTCTGCCGCTTCTTTTCTTTATTAATCCACTTAAAGACTTCGTCTGTAGTTTTTTCTGCCATCATAATTACCTCCATAATTTACTGTCGATTATAAGTCTTATCGTGAATTAGATCATATCAGTTTCTCCGTACTTTATTCCATTATAGCAGTAAAGTTTAGTTTTGGGGAGAAAATTATTCAGATCGGGCTCAATACATTCGGGTCGCACCTAATATGGATGTTCAGACCGGACCCAATCCAGGCTTTGGTATTCTCAAATACCCCAAGTTAGACTATAATATATAGCATGAAATTAGCGCATATCTCGGATTTGCATATTGGGAAGATTGTGAACGGATTTTCTATGCTTGAAGATCAAGCGTATATTTTGCAGGAGATTTTGAAAATTTTGGAAACGGAGCAGCCGCAGGCTTTGTTGATTGCGGGAGATATTTACGATCGTTCCGTGCCGAGTGCTGAGGCAGTAACTTTGTTTGACCAGTTCTTAAATCAATTGTCCGAGCGTAAACTAGAAACTTTTATTATTAGTGGCAATCACGATTCAGCGGAGCGCATGGCTTTTGCGGCGAAGCTGATTGATTTTAGCGGCATTCATTTTCCGCCGGTCTTTGATGGTAAAGTTTCGCGCTTTACCCTGCAGGATGAATATGGCCCGGTGCAGATTTTTATGCTACCATTTATTAAACCTATCATGCTAGCGCAGCATTTTCCGGAGGATGAAATTAAAACTTACACCGATGCATTGCGGGTTGCGATTCGAGAAATGCATTTGGATTTAAGTGAACGTAACGTACTCCTTGCTCATCAATTTGTTACGGGTGCTTCGCGTTCGGATTCGGAAGAAAAAAGTTTAGGTGGAACTGATAATATTGATGCGGAAGTTTTTGCGAATTTCGATTATGTAGCATTGGGGCACATTCATCGTCCGCAGAATATTAATTCAAAAATGCGCTACTCCGGTTCGCCTTTGAAGTATTCTTTCTCGGAGCGGCCTTTCCAAAAATCAGTGACCTTCGTAGAATTAGGTGCAAAAAATGAAACGCAAATTCATACGGTTCCGCTGATTCCACAAAAAGATTTACAAGAAATTAAAGGAACGTTCAATGAACTTGTGACCAAAAGTTATTACGATCAGCTGCCACGTGATGATTATTTCCATATTATTCTAACGGACGAAAATGATGTATTAGATGCGATGGATAAGTTACGGGTGATTTATCCGAACTTAATGGTGTTGGATTATGACAATGTGCGGACGCGGGCGGATGAGATCGACTTAGCCAAAGAGCAAGCAGAACAAGCTGCACCGCTCGAGATGGTCGAAGGATTTTATCAAGAACAAAATGGTAAGGCGCTCGATGCAGCAGCGCGCAAAATTGTCGAAGAAGCCATCAATAAGATTTGGGGAGAAAACTAAATGAGGCCACTAGAATTAACGATGTCTGCCTTCGGGCCCTATGCTGGGGAGATGAAACTTGATTTAACGCTGTTGGGTACTAGCGGATTGTATCTGATTACTGGCGATACGGGTGCAGGCAAGACCACGATTTTTGATGCTATTGCCTTTGCATTGTTCGGTGAGGCGAGCGGGGACAATCGTGAAGTGAGCATGTTTCGCTCGAAATACGCCAAGCCCGAAACGCCAACTTTTGTGAAATTGATTTTCGATTATAACGGAAAAACTTATGAAGTGACGCGTAACCCCGAGTATGAACGCCCAGCGAAGCGTGGTGATGGTATGACTAAGCAGACGGCGGATGCAAATTTGGTCTGCCCGAACGGTAAAGTGATTACGAAAATCAAAGATGTTAATGAGATGATTGAGAACTTGCTCGGCGTGAACCGGGACCAGTTTACGCAGGTGGCGATGATTGCGCAGGGAGATTTTCGGAAGGTGCTCAATGCGGAAACCAAGGATCGCCAAGAAATTTTCCGGAAACTTTTCAAGACGGGTAAATATGAAGATTTGCAGGAACATTTTAAGACGATTGCTAATAACTTGAAAGCTGAGTACGACAATGAAGAACTGCTGATGAATCAAGCTATTGCCGATATTGAATTAGATAACGGGAGCGAACAATGGAATGCATGGCAAGAACTATGCGACCAGACGAAACCAGCGACAGAAGCGCCAGCGTTGATCAAGGGCGTGCTCGCGGCAGATGATGCGAAGTTGCAACGCATCACTAAACGCCATAGCCAGGCGACTGCCGAATTGAAAAAGCTCGATGCTACCTTGGAAAAGGCTGAAGAATATCAGTCAGTCGTGGGTAATATTGCGACGCTTAGCAAGCAGCAAACGCAATGCGCTGAGCAAATGAAGGCCAACGAGCAGGGCAATCAAGCGTGGCTAAAACGCAAGCCAGAAATGGAAGATTTCCGCAAGGAAATTCATCAAGGTGAAATAATCTTAGGACAATTTGCTGATTTGAAGGCGAAACAAAAGGCGCTGCAAGCTGCCGAAGCGAACTTGCAAAAGTCCCGTCATGAACTTGATGCTGCGAAGCGAAAAACCGCCGATGAAGAAGCTCAGCTAAAAGCTTTGCAGACCGAGCAAAAAGGCTTCACGGATTTGTCGAAAACTCAGGAGGAATTGGCGGCGCAAATGACGCAGGCACGGCTGCTCGATGCCAATTTAACGAAAATTAAAACAACTTGGCGTGACTTGCAGGCGCACCAGCAAGCCTATCAGACGGCGCTAGAACATTATCAGCAGTCGAAACGAACTTACGGCCGCGCGCAGGCAGATTATCAAACTTTGCAGCAACGATATTTGGACGAACAAGCGGGCATTCTGGCAGAGAATCTAGTGGATGGCGTAGCCTGTCCGGTATGTGGTGCTCAGGAACATCCGCATCCAGCGCACAAGTCCCAAGCCGCACCGACCGAAGCAGAAATCAAACAAGCCGAGCAAGCACAGCGCGCAGCGCAACAAAAAATGGAAACAGCCAGCCAAACCGCTAATACCGCAAAAGGAAAAGTTGAGAACGATCAGCATAATTTACAAGAAGCTTTGCAGGGCGTCGTTGAGGCTGCGGATGTCGAGCAGGGCTATAACTTAGCTCTAAAGCTAGATGAGAAAAATCAAAAAGAACAACGTGATTTACAACAAAAGTTGGCAGCTTTGCAAAAACAAGTACAGCGTCGCCAAGAGCTAGAAGAACAACTGGCGCGCGTGCTGGAACAGCAAAAGTCTACGCAGACACAAATGACGGCTTTGACGGCTAATGCAGAGAGATGGAAGACAGACACGGAAAATTTGACGAAACAAATCGAAGAACTGCAGGAGAAATTGCCGGAAAAGACGACGGAAGCTGAGTATCGCGCAAGAATTGCGGAAATGAAGAAAACTGTCGATCAGTTTGATGCAACTCGGCAACAACTGGATGAAGATAAACAAAAGTTGACGGCGCTGCTAGCCCAAGCCAAAGGACAACTGCAGGAGTTGCGGACCCGTGAAAAACAATTGCTGGCCGTGCAAACTATTGATATTGAGCAACTACAAAAGCGTCACGAAGAGCTGGATGAGCTGATTAAGCAGGATGTAGAAGCGATAGATTCTATCAAAGCGCGCTTAGCTAGTAATCGCAAAACGCTCGAGAAACTTGAGCAGAAGTTAGCACAAGTCGCGGAGCTCATGGAAAAGCATAACGTGATGCGTAATCTGTCAGATACGATGAATGGCCGCTTAAGTGGGCGCACTAAGATTATGCTAGAAACTTATGTGCAGACAACTTTCTTTGATCGGATTATTAAGCGAGCAAATACGCGGCTTTTCGCCATGACGAGCGGGCATTTCGAGCTGAAGCGCGCTCTAGCGGCACTGAACAAGACAAGTCAGGCCGGCCTCGACCTCAATGTGATCGACCACTATAATGGTAACGAACGGAGCGTGAAGACACTGTCGGGCGGGGAATCATTCATGGCGTCACTCGCTCTAGCTCTGGGCCTATCTGACGAAATTCAGGCTTCGGCAGGTGGAGTTCAGTTAAAGACGATGTTTATCGACGAAGGCTTTGGCTCGCTGGATAGTGAAACTTTGAGGCAAGCGCTCGAAGCTTTGGCTGGTTTAGCGGACCCTGCAGGCGGCAAGCTAGTCGGTATTATCTCGCACGTTGAAGAGCTCAAAAATCGCATTGATAAACAAATCATCGTCACCAAAGCTAATAACGGTGAGAGCGTAGCAAAGATAGTGTCATGAGTCAAAAACGCCCCGGCGGTGACCGGGGCGTATATAGAGTTTTTTAGGAGATAGGTTTAGAGCTGCACGTTAAAGAGGTTGCGCAGTTGATTGACGATGTCGTCGGTCTGGGCATTGATTAGCGCAGCTTCGTTAATCTCGCTAAGCTGCTGCAGACTACCGGAGTCCCGCAGATTATAACCAATGGTGTAGATGGGCACTTTCATGCCACCTACGATGTCGGTAATCTTATCTAGATCATAACCTCGATTGCAGGCTCCGTCCGATAGTACGAACAGCATCAGCTTAGCATCCGGCACTTCTGCGGCTTTGGCGCGAATCAAATCCAGGGCCACCAGCACAGCATCATAAGTAGCGGTGCCACCATTAGCCGTGAGCGCTTTAACTGCTCCGGAAAAATAGGCGCGCTGAGTTTCGTCGAACTGGTTCAGCTGAAGGTTAATATAGACGTTGTCGGAATACGACACCAGCCCGATATAGTTATCACTGCTGATATAGCTGGAGGTAGAGATTAGCGAATCCTTCAGGGCGTTCAGAGGCTCGCCATCCATTGACCCAGAAATATCCGCCACGAAAACCGCAATGATCGGCTTGCCGCCATCCTTGTTGGCTTTCCAGATTTTCTGGGCGGCCAAGTAGCCAGCACCATCGAGGCCAGCACTTTGGTCACGGTATTCATCGTGCAGGTTAAATCCTTTGCTGCTGGCTAACTTTTGCGCTCCGTCGCTTAAGCAATACTCGACAAACAACCTGGCAGCGGCTTGCTTTTCACTGGAAACATAATCAAAGGTGTAGGCTGGATGATCATGCCGAATCCCCGCCGGAGTATAGATGTAATCTTTTAGTTCCGGCGTATTGTGATAGGCCTGCTCTTCCATTACCATGGCCTTGATAATGCCTTTTGCGGCCTGGGTCCTGAGGACGCCAGTCGTATAGGCGACGGGCGGGGACTGTTTTTGGTAATCAAGCAACTTTTGGGCAGCCGCGCTAGATAGCGGATTGTTATTATCGAAGCTGTGCAGCATTGTAGCCAGAATATTCAGGCCAGTGGCAGAAGTGTAAGGGTTCGTATAGGCAAAAGTCAGGTCGCCAGCTAAGCTAGCTTCCAGGACTTTATCTACCGTCACATCGCCATACTTGGCCGTGAAATCGGCATAAGTATTCTTTTCCATGAGAATGCCAGCGGTATTACCAGCGATACGGTCGGCCAGTTTGATGACACCAATACCGCTAGCTTCTAACATTTCGCCCAGGGCATACGAGGACGGGATGTATAGATCGGGACGGTAATTGCCTTCGGTCATATAAGTCACGACTTCGCCCGAAGCAATCTTGCGCACACTTACGCTGACGGTTTTACCATTGAACTCAGTCCGAGAATTATTAAAATTCTTAGCCAAGACATTGATCAGATCGTCAGGCGTGTCGCCGGAAAGTTCGGAGGGTGCTGCAATCTCGATGTCCAGCTGACCGTTACCACGCACGGTGAGGTCGAACGTATCAATGTCGGCCAGGGTCGTGGCAGTGGTATTGAGATCGTAGATATCGAGCGGAGCTTTGACTTCGGTGACGGTGACCCTTGTCAGTTTAGAACTGAGTTCTTGAATCGCCTCATCGTAAGTGTAAGTTTCGACTTCTTCGTAACCAGTGGAGGCGCACCCGCTTAAAAGACAAACGGCCAGCGCCAGCACGAGCGTGATGCCTCGCTTGACTAAGTTTTTCATAACTTATTCCTCCTTCAAGTAATCCCGGATCACTGAGATCCATTTCTCAACTTCGCTACGATCGCTATTGTTGTCGGCATTATATTGGTTGACCCACTCGACCGAGGCTTGTAGTAATGACTTGGCGGCAGTGAGTTTTTCTTCGTTGCCGTTTAGGATTCTTTCTACCTTGCTCGTGTCGAGCTGGTCAATGCTGTCGGCGATGATGCAGAGGTTGATGATGTTGCGGAAATTTTGGCAAATCCGGCCTTCGACTTTGTTCAGGACATTTTCGGTTTCGCCGAGATAATCAGCTTCGTTGTCGGTAATTAGCCGGCTCTGCTTCAGCTGCAATGCATCCATGCGGTCCATCTGTGCCAAGCATCGCCCGAACAACTCCTTAAACACTGGCATCTCGCTCTGAGCTTGCAAAAGTCTTTTGCGAGTTAAGTCCGGATTAGTGCTGTCCTCGGCATACTTAGTCCGAATTTGAGCTTGCTCATTGCGGTGCGCTTGCTCTTGGCGCTGCTGTTGGCTTTGCTGTTTGCGGCTGCGAATGGTCAGGATAATAGTTGGCACGGCCATGACAGCGCCACCAATTGCGGTACCGATTCCATATGTCTGGACACACCTTAAGGTGCGTATGCCAAACCTAATAATGATCTGGTTCCGCAAAATCGTAGTCGCCAAGAGCGCTACTAAAATGCCGGCGCCAGTCATTATCAGGCTAACCAGGAAAGCCCTCTTGTTAAGCTTCATCTTATCATCTCCTAAATTCTAAAGGTTCTTAACGCACGGTTCGTATTGATTGTTGATACTAGTAGCCTTGTAGTGCCGTCGCTCTCCGCTGCTGTTCCGCAGATTGTAGAGCGAGGGTGCCCTCGATAGTGGCGAGAAGCTCGGTATTTTCTTTTTTGAACCTCTCCGCACTATTCTGGGTGGTCAGTGCTGCGGCGACATTTTGCTGCCAAGCTGCAATGGCATGGTTGACGTTACTCTGGATCTGTGCCACGAGCTGTTCGTCGTTTTGCCGCGATAGCTGGATTTGCAAAGCGGTCTGCAGGTAAAGCGTCTTAGTTAGCTCCAGGTCGTGCAAATGCTTCTCGAAGTTATTACACTTCTGCTGTAGGTCGTTGTACATGAGGATAGCTTCTTGCGCTCCGGGAACGCTAGACTTAAGCCTAAGGCTTGCCAGCTCGCCAGTGCGCACTTGTTGGAGCTTCTGCTGGCCAGCGACGATTAGCACGGATAGCTGCCGATAACAACTTATCACCTGATCGTACAGGTCATTCATTGTTTCGATGTCTACCAGTAGCGTCATCCGCCAGCCTTCTAGCTGTTTTTGCATTTTTGCTAGCGCCTTGGCGGTTGCTTCATAGCGTTCCATGAACACTTCCGGCTTCGGCGCCGGGCGAATGGCCTGCAAAAATCTGTTTCTGGGCGCACTAGTACTCAGCGATTGGATTCTGCTCATCATGTCCGATAGAATCTTGCCAATCTCCCCGAGATCGCGCCCCGCCACATTCTGCAGAGTGTCGCCAGTCAGCTCTTTGAGCTTTTTCTGCAAAGCACTACCATAAGTAGCCACCGCGACACCATCATGCAAATTAATCTGCTCGGCATCAGCACTAGCCTGAGCAATCTCCTCTGGCGATAGCTCGCTAGTGAGATCTGCTACTTCTGGAAGTGCTTCCGCCGCAGCCAGCTGCGGCTCGCCGGGCTTCCCCGGTGGTGTACCCGCCAGGATCAACTTAATTTCGCTCATTGATAATACCCCCTTCGATTTCTGAGCGTAACAAACAAGACTAATCTAATTAGCCACGTTACTTATAAAGTATAGCATACTTTTGCAAACAAGTCAATTTCCAGCTCTGTTTAGCTGCAGCATTGTTGTAAATGTGTAAAAATAGTATCGTAAGAGCCGGCATGTTAAAATCGCCCTTATTTTTGCTATAAAATGCTTGCGCCAGCCGTTTTTGTGGTATAATAGAATTGTCCAGACAGTTTATTCACAGTAATAATTTTATTTAATACTGGTTGCAGGAATTAATGGCCCCACGAGGTGTACATGCCTGTAACGGTATTGCCGTGATTAGACTGTACTGGACCCCTCGTAGGGCCATTTTTAGTAAAAGCGCAATAATATATATTGTGTTGCGCTATTTTTATTGCGAAAATGGCCGCCTTTCGGGGATATGTATATACTTAAACAAACCAAAAGGAGAGCCAAATATGCGTCACAGGCTACAACGTAAGGTTTTTGATGGGAAGAAATCCCCGCAAAAATCTAGAGCTTCATCAACTTTTACAACTAATTCTGACGGAAATCCTCATTCCGCCAAAAAGAATAAGCTTCATAGTAAAAGTACTTATTTCTACAACGATGGTGGTTCTAGTAGTGAGTCTAAGCCTTCGGCGTGCATCTTCCATAAGGCGTCGTTTCTCGGCTGCGCCGGGTGCGATTTGCGCAAGCGGGAGCTTTGCAATACTCGGCTTGCTCGCAATGAGCAGAGGCGCACCGGATGCCGTTGGAATGATCGTGCCGTAAGGCGACTATCTAAACTGGCTTATCTTGTCCCTAGTGTCTGCGCTTTGGCTCTCCTGATTGGTGGAATCATTACACTTAGCCCAATCCTTAACAACGTAGAAAAGGTTAATGCCGAAGATGGCATCATGGCAACTTCCGATACTCCGCCAACTATATCTATCAACCTTGCTGCTGGTGACACTTCTGCTAGCCGGCGCACTCCAGCCACTGTCGGAGAGGTTAGCTATCGCACTGATGTCTTCACTATCGGCGGCACCGGTATGAGCAAATATGTAGTATCGCTGAATACCCCTAGTGGAAAAACTGGTGAACTAATTGGCAAAAATAATCCTTACGCTA
>CAYUDH010000026.1:0-13222 GCA_964443595.1 uncultured Candidatus Saccharibacteria bacterium | reverse complement strand
AATACCCCTAGTGGAAAAACTGGTGAACTAATTGGCAAAAATAATCCTTACGCTACAGTCGGCAAAGTAGCTGATAATACTGCTACAGGTGACTTTGCCGAGAATACATGGGGCTATGCCATCACCAATAATACTACTACTGCAGACATTGAAAAGACTTTACATTATAATCCAGTTCCATCAGGTATGGATAGCAGCAAGAATAGTGTGGAAGTTGCTAGCCGTGCGGGCATTGACAAAACGACTGCCGTAGCGGATAGTTACAAAATTGCCTTTGCTGCCAATCTTGGTAAGGACCTTCCTGCCGATGATTATATGGCTGATGTCTATTTATCAGTAGTAGCTAGCCCAGAATATTCACTCAGTATTACTACAATGCAAGGCATGACTTCTACTATTTGTAGTTCTATTCCAGATGAGGCTATTAATAAGCAATTCCAGCTCGAAGACACTCGCGAGCCAGGCAAAAAGTATTGGGTAGCCAAACTCAAAGATGGCAATTGCTGGATGACACAGAACCTCGACTTCGATATTCCCACTACACTCAGCGAAGAAACTTCAGATGTTACAGGAACTAATGTGGCAACTGGTATTTCCAGCTCTACGGCCATTAGTAATTGGACAAATACGGACAATACGGCCAATGTCTACCATGACCCAGAAAACATATTCTATACCTATACTGGTCATGGCCAAGTTCCAAGCAATACTTGTCATAATGTAACATCGTTTGGTGTTGATGACTGTAAAAGTTATTTCACTAAAATAGACTCTCCAACCGCAGAAAATATGCATTACCATGTAGGCAACTATTACACCTGGGATGCTGCTACAGTTAGGTCTAGAAGTGGCGCAAAAGCTGCATCTTCCTCTTATAATGTAGCAGAAAACGCTCCAATGAGTATTTGTCCTAAGGGTTGGCAATTACCAACTGGCAACAATACTAACGATAAGTCATTTGGCGCCTTAATGCAAGCTTATAGTATCACTGGTAGTGACCTTACTACAAGTGATGGTAGCCTGTTCGACAAGCCTCTTTACTTTGTGTATGGCGGGTACCTCAGCAGTGATAAGCTGCACAATGCCGGCGACAACGGGGGCTATTGGTCCTCTACGCCATACTCTGCCGTTTACACCGCTTACGGCCTCTTCTTCGCCAATAGCGTCAACCCGTCCGGCAACGGCGCCCGCTACCTCGGTTATTCCGTCCGCTGTGTCGCTAAATAGCTAGCTTCCTACTTCTTCTTTCCATCGATCATCAGCACAAACTTCGTCGTTCCGTCAGCGCCATCGGCGATGCCAGAGAAGTTGTTATAATCATCCGCCAGCTTAATCAGGCGCTGAGCTTTATTAGAAGTACTTTTCAGTTTACCATTTACCACGTTATTTAGTTGCTGGATTCCATCACTATCAAACTTCTTCATCCCGCCATTTAGCTTGTCGGCGCCGTCCAGCAATTTATCGACGCCCTTTAGCATTTCCGACATTAGCGTATCGAGCTTATCGCCCAGGCCTTTCTGGATGGAGCTAGCTACTTGCGTGGCTACGCTGCGTGCGGTGGTAGCAGCGGTTTCTGCTGCCACCTGCTCGATCTGCTGATAGATTGAGCCAGACAGAGTACTCTTGATGGTCGGGGTGAGAGCAGAAACTTTCCCATTGATAGTGCCCGGCAAGGCCTGCATCACTCCATTCAGCGTGCCCTCCACATACTGCATACAGGCAGCATTGGCAGCCGCACTCGTGGCGTTACTAGTGGTACTATCTGCCCC
The DNA here is from genome assembly GCA_964443595.1 of uncultured Candidatus Saccharibacteria bacterium. Lineage (GTDB taxonomy): Bacteria > Patescibacteriota > Saccharimonadia > Saccharimonadales > Saccharimonadaceae > Nanosyncoccus. The sequence goes on along the minus strand of CAYUDH010000026.1, from coordinate 11,453 downwards.
GTCACTCGATTCTGCGCCGTCAGAGTTGCCGCCAGGAGCCGGAGCGGCCGGCGTACAGACCTGCGCAATGATTTGCCGAGCCATCGCTCGTTGTTCAGCTTCGCTAAAGCCAATGTTCAGCCCACCCATCATCGCATCGACTTGCGCAGAAACTTGCTGATTAATCGTGTTCTGCATGGTGCCAATCTTGCGTCGCGCCGTCCGCGCAGCGGTGCTCGAGATTTGATCTAGTGTTTCGTCATCTAGCAGGTTCCCAGTATTTTTGAGCTGTTTTTGCGCCTTGGCCAGGGAATCACGCAGTTCTTGGATTCCATCGCGCAAGCTTTTACTGCCATTGACCAATTCTTTGCTGCTGTCCGATAATTTCTGCGCATCGCCCGATAGTTTATCAACTTCTGAGAAAATTTTTAGGTTACTATCATCGAGGATTTTCGGAGTCACCACGCTATAAATATCCTTCAGTTCAAAACTCTCTGTCGCAAAACTCAGCGTAATCTTATCCAGATCTTTAATCTCGTCCAGCCGCAAACTATCATAAAGCCCCGGCGCAGCAATCGCAGCAACGGCTAGGCTCCGCCCATTGCTAATCACTTTACCATTCGTCACCGATACATTACGCACGCTATCTTCAGGCAAAGTTGTCGTCATCGCCACCACGAACGGCGTATACAGATCGCCCACCCTTGCCGAATTATGATAATGTAGAGTAATCTCCACTTCACCCGACTGGCCCAAAATCTCCTCCAGCGGTTTTTCTACGCCATTCAGTTTATAGGTAACATCCACCGTCACCGGCAACTCGGTTGCCGTTTCGCCCTTATAATATATATCCGCGCCTTTCGCCTCCCAGGTCAGCTGGTCATTCGTGAGCGTGTAGCTCTCAAATCCGTTGATATTCTCAATATCCTTTAAGTTGGTTTTATCAAGTAGCCGAGAGTTTCCCGCATTATTTAGCAAATGCTTCGTCACAGAAACATAACTTTGCGCGCCCGTCGGTTGCAACTTAGCAAAAACCGTTTCGTCTTGGCTTAGCGCATAGACATTAATTGGCATCAGGGCCAAGCTCGCCGCAGTTAGCCCACATAGTGTAGTTTGTAAAATCTTTTTCATAAAACTCCTTTACTTATTAACTTTCGCTAACTTATTCATTCCAATAGTCGTCTTGCAAATTAACTTATCGCAAGAAATCAGCAGCGCTGGTACTACTGTCACCACCACAACCATGCTAATCACCGCTCCGCGCGCGATTAAAGTACAGAGTGAACCAATCATATCAATCTGCGAGAACAGCCCCACGCCAATCGTCGCCGCGAAGAAGCACATCGCACACACAAAAATCGACTGAATCGAGCTACTAAGTGCTAGTTTCGCCGCCTCGACTTTATCGTGCCCGTTCTGGCGCTCCTCCATGTATTTGGTAGTCAGCAGAATCGCATAATCAATCGTCGCCCCCAGCTGAATCGTGCCAATCACAATCGACGCAATGAACGGAATTTCTGTACCCGTGATGAAAGATAGTCCCATGTTCAGAAAAATCGCAAACTCAATCGCACCCATCAGCAGCACCGGCAGAGAAATTGATTTCAGCACCAGCGCCATAATCACGAAAATCACCGCAATCGAAGTAATGTTCACGCTGGCAAAATCCCGGTCGGCAATCTCGACCAAATCTTTCATTAGCGGCCCCTCGCCCGCCACAATTGCGCCTTCGTCGTACCTCTGCACGATCTCGTTGATGGTGTTAATCTGCTGGTTCAGTTCGTCCGAAGCAATGCTATAGTCAGACAGCACCAACATCGCCGAATAATTTTCCGTTTCAAAATTCGACTGCAATTCTTCGCTCAGCATATCCATGGATAGGCCGTAATTTTCTAGCATGGTCGGGCTGAGCACTGCATCAATTCCGTCTAGTCGGTTAATCTCCCGGACGATATTTTGCTTCGCCGCCGTCGGGGTCGCTTTTCGCGTCAAAATCATCATTTGCGACTCCATACCATAATCTTCGCGCAGCGCCGTGGTTGCCTTGGTGTACTCATAATCAGCCGGAATCGACGAGTCGAGTTTGTAGTAAACTTCCACATTATTGTATGCCCAGAACGCCGGAATTAGTAACGCCAGGAAGACAATCAAAATCGGCACGCGATATTTGATGATAAACTTTTGCGTATGTGCGAAACTCGGCAGCAGAGTCTTGTGGCGAGTCTTCTCAACCCACTTATCGCAGAGTAGTAACAGGCTTGGGAACAGTGTCACCGCGCAAATCAGGCCCAAGACTACACCCTTCGCCATCACGATACCGATGTCCGCGCCCAGCGTCAAACTCATCGTGCAGAGCGCGAGAAACCCAGCAAAAGTCGTCAGGGAACTACCCAGCACCGAAGTTGCTGTTTCCTGAATCGCACTCGACATCGCTTTCAGGCGATCAGGCTCAGACTTTTTCGCCGCCTCATATTTATGGTATAGGAAAATCGAGAAATCCATCGTCACGCCCAGCTGCAACACCGCGCTAATCGCTTGCGTAATGTAAGAGATTTCGCCCAGCAGCAGATTCGTCCCCATATTAAACAATAGCGCCACCCCAATACTACCAATCAGTAGGAACGGCACCACGAACGAGTCCAGGAAAAGAATCAGAACCAATATCGAGAGCGCCACCGCAATTGACACATAGAGCAGCGTTTCGCTCTTAAACAAGTTTTTCGTATCTAGCACCATCGCACTCATGCCACCCAGCAGACAGCTTTCACCGGTCATCTCGCGAACTTCTTCAATTGCGTTTAAGGTGGCCTCGTCGCTAGTGCCTTTCTCAAAGGTGATAATCATCAGCTGTGTCTTGTCATGGGTCAGTTTATCGCGTACGGTACTTGGCAAAAAATCTAGCGGAATCGTCGTACCAGTCAGGTCTGCAATTGTCAAGACTTGACTTACACTCTCGACCTTTTTAATTTTTTCTGTCAGCTGTAGCAACTCTTTCTGTGGCATGTTTTCGACCACGCCCACCGAGAAGGCACCCATACCAAACTCGTCCGTTAGAATCTCTTGGCCTTTTAGCGTTTCGATATCGTCGGGTAAGTACACTAATAAATCATAGTTCACTTTTGTCGAGATATATCCCCAGGCCGCGGGAATTAGCAAAAGCAGCGAGCAAATCACAATCAGTAGCCGATGCTTGCAAATAAAATCACTAATGCGTTTCATGAGCTATCCTTTGTTAGGTTAATATTTATGAATGACCCGTGTCGTTTTTGCGCTATGAAACCACTTTTGCTTAAAAACTGACCAACGGTCATTTTCTGTAGCCTATTTTATCGCAAAACTGACCAGCGGTCAATACCTTTTGCATAATCTAACATATATGTAAGATTAACAGAGAAGAACGAATAATGACCAATAGTCATTTTTGCTAAAATACCCTTAAAATTATCAGTTCTGATTGCTACTATCGCACCTAAATTGCTAAAAAACTGACTTTTGGTCATTCTCTGCTTGCCAAGCTTGATAAATCAATGTATAATGAAATTATGTCTACTTCCCAACCAGTTCGTCAGCTTGCCAAGAACAAAAATGATAAATATCATCGGATTCTAGATGCGACCTATAAGCTTTTTGTGGAGCGCGGCGACACGGATATTTCGATTAGTGAAATCGTAGAGCGTGCCGGCGTCGCCAAGGGGACATTCTACCTCTACTTTCGCGACAAAGACCAGCTGAAAGAATCCCTCATCGCCGAAAAATCCAACGAATTCTTTCGCCAAGCCATGCAAGCCTTGCGTGCGACCGACCTAGTAGCCTTCGACGAGCAGGTGATTTTCGTAGTCAATTATCTCATCAATGAGCTGACGGATAATCTCATGGCCCTAAAGTTAATCGCCAAAAACCTATCTTTTGGTGTGTTTAACCAAAAGCTGCAAGGCTATGTGGATGACGACCGGTCAGACATCGTACAAGCACTGCTCCTAGCCGCCAAGAAAAGCGGCGTCAAACTCCGCAACCCACGTATCTTGTTATTTATGATTATCGAGCTAACCAGCTCCACTTGCTTTTCTTGTATTCTCGAGTCTAAGCCGCTCAGTATCGACGAGTTCAAACCATTTCTCTTCGCCACCATCCGCCAAATGATCCAAAACGCCACCGAAGCGTAGGGATGCTATACGCCTATTGCTTCGCAATCCGGTTCTCATCCTATCTGGCATAGAACACGAAAAGTCATCAACCGAAGTTGATGATTTTTCGTGGTACACCCGATAGGATTCGAACCTACGACACCTGGTTCCGAAGACCAGTGCTCTAATCCACTGAGCTACGGGTGCACTGAATACATTATATCACAAAATTACACCTATACCTAGCTTCATGCCGCAACGTCCAGAACTGTGCTATAATAAATATATAAACAAGGAGTTAATATGGCAGATTTTAATAAAATCTTGAACCCAGGCGATTATGAAAACGGCGAAATCAATGTCGTGATCGAGATTCCCGTGGGTAGCACGCAAAAAATCGAGTTCCGTCGCAGCATTCCTGGCGGCGCTTTCGAGATTGATCGCATCGAGCCAAATCTATTCGCTAAGCCTACCAATTACGGCTTTATTCCGCAGACCCTCGACGAAGACGGCGACGAGCTAGACGTCCTCTTGGTTAGCCCGCTCAAGCTCACTACTGGTACGTTCATGAAGGCGCGCATTCTCGGCGTCATGAAATTCGTTGACGACGGTGAAGTTGATGACAAAATTATTGCCGTCCCAGCTGATGATCGCAACAGTGGCGATGCTTACCAGACGTTGGCTGATTTGCCAAAGCAGCTGATTGAGCAAATCCGTTTCCATTTCAATCATTACAAGGATCTCAAGAAACCTGGCTCTACCGAAGTCAAAGAGTTCGCCGATGCCGACGAAGCCAAAAAAGTTATCGCTGCCGCCATCAAGCGCTGGAACGAGCAATAACTGGTTTGGTTGCGCGATTTTTACGCAATTTAGGTAGCCGTTCCATAAACACTTTTCCAAAAGGCCCAGGTCTTGCACGGGCGCACCAGGGTAGCCAAGAAAAGTACCTTTATGGAACGGAGCTCTATTAACATCAATTACAAACTTGACACCTATGTTAGACTGGGTTTTAAGTTTAATTTTAGCTAAGTAGGATATAATCCAGGGTATGAGAATATTGTACGTAGAGGACGAGGAGCGGCTAGCTTCGGCGGTCGAGTATTTGTTAAAGAAAGAGCATATTGCTGTTGACTGGATTACGGATGGCGAGGAAGGGCTTGCGGCCGCTCTGAAGGGTGGCTACGACTGCCTCGTGCTCGATATTATGCTGCCGCACATATCTGGCCTGGATATTCTGAAGACCGTCCGTCAACGTGGCCTCGCTACGCCGATTATCATGCTTTCGGCTCTATCCGAAGTCGAGGACAAGGTACGCGCCTTGGAATTAGGCGCAGATGATTACTTGGCTAAGCCATTCAAGACTGCCGAACTCATCGCTCGTATCAAAGCTATCACGCGCCGCCCACCTTTGCAGGTGGATGAGGTTTTGCATTATGCTGATCTCGAGTACAATTTCAAGGATCGCTCCCTGAATGGTATTATTCTGACCGGGAAAGAAGCCGACCTCTTCGAGCCGCTCATTCGCAATCCGGACAAAATCCAGCACAAAGAGCAGCTCCTCGCTCGCGCCTGGGGTAATGAGGCTAATTCTTCTGATAATTACGTCGAAGTCTACATGAGTTATCTGCGCAAAAAGCTCGAGCAGTTGCATTCTAAGGCCGAGATTAAGACCGTCCGTAACCTCGGCTACAAATTAGTCACAAAGGATTAGCCCCGCTAGATGTTCCGCCATCTCCGTAATCGTTTAATTTTCATTAACTTAGCCGTCACTACGGTGGTGCTCGGGCTAGCTTTTTCTGCTATCTATACTGTAGCTCTCAGTGAAGCCCATCGCCGGCAATCAGTAGTAGCAGACATCGTGCCCGGCTATACGCAGATTATTATTCAGACCATTCATCGTCAACTAGAAGTCGAGCAGCGCGAAGCTCTACATACTTTGCTTGCCTCGCTCTTGATTGCCGGTGCCGCGGTCGAGGTAGCCGTGGCCATTTTGTCGTATGCGCTGGCCGAAGCCGCGATTCGCCCGGTCAAAGAAGCTTATGATGCGCAGAAAAACTTCATTGCCAATGCCAGCCACGAGATGAAAACTCCCATCGCTGCCATCATGGCTAATCTCGAAGTTGCCGATATTCAGGGCAACCAGTGGATTGATAATGTCACTCAAGAAGTCAAATACATGGCCGACCTCAATCAAGACTTATTAACTTTAGCTCGCGCTGAGAACTCAATGACCATCGCCAAGAAAGAGGAAACTGTCATCCTCAAAGATTTTGTCAAAGAAATTATCGCCCCATTCCAGCCGCGCATCAAGACTAAAAAAGTTAATTTCCAGTTCAAAACCCAGCTCAAAACCGGCAAAGTTAAGCTCATCAAAAATGATTTCCAGCAAATCCTATCCATCCTAATAGACAACGCCCTCAAATATTGCGACAAAAGTATCGTACTTACTCTGACCGCTCGTAGTGTTAGTATCGAGAATGATGGCGCCGTAATTTCGCCCGAAGATTTGCCCAAAGTCTTCGACCGTTTCTATCAGACCAACAAAAGTAGTGAAGGCGTAGGGCTAGGGCTCGCCATTGCCAAAACTATTGCCACGCATGACGGTTGGAAACTGCAAGTCAGCTCCGGAGCAACTACTAAGTTTACTCTGAGTTTCTAGCTAGACTATTGCAAAACTAATCTTCCATGAAGGCGCCCGACTGGCGACTCCACAAGTGATGATACACTCCGTCTGGTTTTTCTAGCAAAGCATGATGAGTGCCTTCCTCGACGATTTTACCATTCTCCAGCACTACAATGCGGTCGAGATTTGCCACGGTCGATAGTCGGTGCGCGATTACCACGCTAGTACGGCCAGCCATCAACTTATTCAGAGCGTCCTGGATTAACGCTTCCGACTCCGAGTCTAGCGCCGAAGTCGCTTCATCTAGTACCAAAATTGGTGCATTCTTTAGAATCGCCCGCGCAATCGCAATCCGCTGGCGTTGCCCGCCCGAAAGTTTCATGCCACGCTCGCCCACCAGCGTATCGTAACCGTCTGGTAGCTCCATAATAAACTCATGCGCATTAGCTAACTTCGCCGCTTGCTGGATTTCTTCGGGCGTAGCATCAGGCTTACCGTAAGCGATATTTTCGGCAATACTCCGATGGAAAAGCGCAGTTTCTTGCGGCACATAGGCAATATTCTTACGCAAAGATTCTTGCGTAATATCTTTAATATTTTGATCGGAAATTGTGATTTCTCCAGCCTCTACATCAGCGAAACGTAATAATAATTTAGTCAGCGTAGTTTTGCCCGAACCAGAAATCCCCACCAAGCCTACTCGTTCGCCGTCATGAATTACTAGGTCGAAGTTTTGGAAAATCGGCTCTTTCGCATCAGCGTGTTTGAAGGCAATTGACTTAAAATCAATCGTCGCCCGCTGCAAATCCAATGCCTTCGCATCCGCTGCATCGACTACATCATCTTTCATGTCTAGAATCATCGCCATTTCGTGCGCATCGCCAAACGAACGGTTGATATTCTTAAAAATACTCGTCACTCCCCATAGCTCGCCTTGGATAGTCTGAGTGTAATTGACAATGAGAATCAAAGTCGCAATTGATATGCCCAGCCAAGCCTGGCCCACCAGCAAAAATGCCAAGATTAGCGCAGTAATACAAATCTGAATCGAGCTAAACTTTATATCGCGCTTAATTGTAGCGCGCATCAAGGCCGAACCAGCATCGAGGGTTTTCTCCGCAAAACCAGTGTAGCGCTGCTTCTCGTGCGGCTCCATCGCGTAAGATTTCACCGAAATAATATTAGAAATCGAATCCGCCAGTTGACCAGTCTGCTTATTACTAGTTTCCGCTTCCTCTTCGTTCAGGTGACCAATTTTCTTAAAAGATAATCCTGCTACCAGCACATATAGCGTAATAAATACTACCAAACCCACCGCGAACCACGGCACTTGCGGAGCCAAAACCACAATCACCATAATAATATAGAGTAAACTTGGGTATAGCTCCCAGAGAAACACATCAAACAGCCGCTCAAAGCTACCAATAAACCTATTCGCCTGAGAAACTAGTGAACCCGAAAACCGGTCGCTATGGAATTGCATTGATTGCTCAGCGATTGTGTTGAAACATAATTCCGACAAATCATACATTGCCAGTAGCTCCATTCGCCAACACCAATATAGGCGCAGCTCTTCTAGCACTAACTTATTGATTGCAAACAAAACCAAGAAAATAATCACTTCGCCAAGCGCCGTCGCTAACAACTGGTCGAATGACAAGCCTTGAGAAATCTTTTCAATCAAATCCGCAAAAATCAGCGGCGCCAATATTGCCCGTATGAAAACTACCGCTGGAGTGGTCAACAAGCAGCCTAGCGTATACCATTTATACTTGGCAAACTCCTGCCAGTAATAGTGCATCGTACGCCAAACCGTACTTTTAGATTGTTTTTCTTCCTCTGCCATAACTTATTTATTATACATTAAGCTTTCTAGAAACACAAGCGCACGAACCGCGGAAAAAGGTTAGCTTAATAAACATATACTTTACACAATGTAAATAACAAAATATTAAGATTGAGAAATCGCAGACAATATGCTATAATAGAAACATGATTGTGAAGGTTTGGGATTTTTTCATGCGTCGTAAAAAGTTATTGCTAGCCATGTGCTTAGCTTTTTTCCTTAGTAGTTATAGCATCTCGGCCTTACTAGGCAGCCTTAACCTCAAGCCGGAGCCTACTTATATTAGCATCGCCAAATGGGGAACGCCCGCAGACGTAGAAATCCCACATACCGGTGAGGATGTAGCTAGTGTGCTGTCGCCGCGCACAGTTGCCGAGATGGTCTGGCCAGGGAATCTAGCAAACAGTACCGCGGAAGATAACTATTCGCAAAACTTAGTGCAGAGCACGAATCCAGAAACACTTCATGTTGAGTCAGAAATTATCACCAAGACGCATGATTTAACTTTTGGCGAGCTTTGCGGTGAAGTAATTTTGTTGCTGCTCGGCCTTGGCGTGGCGATTTTACTTGGCTATTTAACTTATCAGCATTTCCGTCGCTAAGTTAAGTTCTCCTGGTAACCAACTCCACTTCGTAATTTTATGTCACAAGACCCTAGCGGATGCGCTAGACTTATGATACAATAAGAACATGGCACTGTGGCGGAGTGGTTACGCAGCGGTCTGCAAAACCGCGTACACCGGTTCAATTCCGGTCGGTGCCTCCATATAAAAATAAATCCCTTCAGGGATTTCTTTTTATATGGTATGTAATCGGGACCGGAAACGACCCGGCGATAGCCGGGTCTAGGCAGCAGGAACCGAATAAAGAAAAAGTTTACTTTTTCTTTCGAGGTGACGCCCTGCCGCTGAGTTTTGCGCAGCAAAACGAAGTTTTCCGGTCGTGCGAGTAAATCACATTTTCCGACCATCTCGCATACTTTGCGCAGCAAAAAGCGGCAAGGAACTTCCTCACCGCTTTTATTAAGAAAGAAACTATTTGGCTGATGCCTACTTTACCCTCAATTACCGGGCCTAACCATTCTCCACGGTCCAGTCATCATACTCCCATAGCGTCATCGGATGCTCCGCACTGGCAATACTTTTGTCAAACAGCAGTTTGAACCTACGTTCTTGGAGGCTCACGAGCAGCACGCCGTCGGTCAGGCGATTAACCTCTCGTTCCACTCGATTAAAGAACTCTTCATCCGTCACTGCCGTTTTGAGGTCGTGGCCATTCGTGACCTTTGACATATTTACCTTGTGACCAGCCATTTTGCCATCCAGCTCGATTCTCGCCAGCTCCATTCGATAGTAGCTCCGCCGCGGATAGCCCGCCCGGAACAGACAATCCAGCCCCGGCTTCTCCACCTCGTCCAGCAGCACCTCGGCAATCGCCCGCGCGATAAAAGTCATCCTTCGCGACTTAATAAACTTAATCGCCTGCTCGGTTTTCAGTTGCTCGTGCACAAAATCGTCTTGATCATTTACAATCTCGTATTCTAATTGCATCTTTCCGATTAAGGAACTTTCATTCGATCTCACGAAGGTCAGTTGCTTCACTCGGATCGCTGGGAACGCTTCGTCTACCGCCTTGAGGAGACTCTGCATATGCTTGCCGTCCGTCAGGCCGCGCTTGACCCTCGCAAAATTAAAATCTTGCTTCCAGTCACGGTTAGCGAAATCAAAAGTCAGCACCCGCATTGGGCATAGTGCCATAATCTGATCTTCGGGGTCGGCTAATGTTAATCCAGCGATAATCTCATCAAAGATCTTTTGCAGCGGTTCCGTCACGGCATCATAGGGTTTCCAGTATTCCAGATAGTCGAAATACGGATTCTCGATTACTTTTTCTGGTTTACGTAGTAATATCGCTCCCACATGCCGCAAACTGCCGGCGGTCCGGTGAAACTTAATTTCGCCGCCCGACATCATCGCATTGATGGCCGTCTCCAGCTCGTCCAGTCGCTCATCGGTTAGCTCCTGGTACATCATTTGACCACCGTCAAACTGTAGGCAAGCGTCAAAACACGAGCGCCCTGTGTCACCGGTCAGCTCTATCCGATCTTGGATGCCATAATACTTATTATCCATTGCATCTAAGAATTTACGACAAATCTTAATCGCCGCCTGCGTGATTCCGTTCAGCGACTCTTTCCAGAGTTGATTGCGTCGCCGATTTTCCGCGAACAATGCCGAAAAGTCCAGCACCCGGATTTCAGCAGCTTTTTCCAGATCATAAGCTTTCACTTCGCCGCGTAGGTTTACTGTCAATACACCTTTCTTTTCTGCATCTGTGCTACCGGGAAAAGCTTGCACTAGATTCAGCCCACAGCGTTCCTTAATCAGTGTCAGTACCGTCTTTGCGTCGCTCTCGGGCTGGGTAGCGTTGAGTATGTGGCTCCACTGCAATGTCCTTAAGTTTGTACTATCCCCTAGCCCCGCACCATGGACAATCTGCGCCTCGAGCTCTTCGTAGATCTCCTGTATCATATCGTCCACCCAGTTCGACAGATTTGCTCGGTTTTCGTTGGCCTGCGCCGCCTCCTTCTTGGCCTTCTCTTTGATGAGCTCTGCGTTCTGTGCCCGCAGCTCAGCCGCCCGCTTCTTCAGGTTCACGGTTATCATCCTTTCTTAATAAATGTAAAAGTACTCCCACGACCTCTATAATTATATCATATCTTGCCACTCCTATCAATCAACGTCAATTATTTCCAAAAAACCTTTGACTATTCGGCAGCGACGTGCTATAATGAACTACATAAGATACATGAACCTTTTACCATCGCTGCGAGCTTAGCTCAGTTGTTTAGAGCGCTTCCTTGCCAAGGAAGAGGTCGAGA